>JACKOP010000001.1:1006964-1342619 GCA_024234165.1 Pseudomonadales bacterium | reverse complement strand
ACCAACCGTGACAAAAAACGGCCGGAAATCCCTCAGATAGTCTGGTCAAGCTCAGCCGCTCGCCGTACGATGGGGATGCGATCCGCGGGGTTGTAGGGGCGAGCCGCTGCTCGCCCGTGTGATGGAGATGCGATCTGCGGGGTTGCAGGGGCGACGGGTGCCCCACGACCAGTCAGTGAGGTGGATGGCGGTGGACAGCCCTCACGAGCGACGCATGACAGTGAGGCCGATCAGGCGCGAGACGACGGTGGCGATGTAGCCCACGCCGGCAAACTGCTCGAGCATGGTGAGGACACGCGCCTCGGGCGTCACGGGTAGCACGTCGCCGAGCCCGGTGGCAGAGAGATTCGTGAAGCTGTAGAAAAGCAGCTCCATCCAGGTGCGCGCCCGCTCCGGCTCGACACCGGTGAAGCTGCCCGGATACCAGAGCTGGCAGACCATGTAGGCGTAAGCGAAACCCCAGGCGAGCAGCGTGAATGTGGCTGCCGCCGCGAACAGCTCGTCGCGGGTCACCACGTGATCGCGCAGCATGTAGGCGATCAGACCGCCGGCGGCGTAGAGATAGAGCGCCGCCTCCAGCAGCGCTGATATGGGCAGGAGTACCTGGTGCTCGAAGACCACACTGGCAGCGGTCAACAACATCGCCGGAACGGCGAGCAGCCAGCCGATCCAGTTGAGGAGCGGGCTGCGTGTCACCACCCAGAGGGCGAGCGGCACCACCACCAGCGTGAATCCTCCGAACAGCCGTCGGCCAGCCAGGCTCTGGTCCATCAGTGGGTAGAGCACCAGGCTCAGCAACTGCGTGGCGAGGAGGAATGCCGAAGGATGACGGCGCGCGATCACGCGCCACAGTCTCAGCCGCACCGATGTCTGCATCCCTGGGTCTCCCGAGTCGATCGCGCGAGTCCCAGCCAACCGCCACGCCGTCAAGAAGAGGGCGTAGCGGGCGGGCGTAGCGGCGCCCCGGATCTACACGAACAAACCGTGTCCGGGCACGGCTCGGGCCTACGGGCGGCGACGTGCCAGGCCGAGTCCGGCCAGACCGATGCCGAGCAGCGGCAGCGTTCCCGGTAGCGGAACTTCGCTGCGCTGACCGTCGTAACTGATCTGCAGGCTGTCGATGCCCCAGCTCTCGTCGTCGCCGCCTTGCCAGCCGCCACCGCGCGCCTGCAGGCCCAGCGTCAGCGTGCTGCCGGTGTGCGCAAAGCTCAGGAAACCCGCAGTGCTCATGTCGATCAACGCGTCGGAGTAGTAGTAGCTTCCGCCGTTGATCTGCACGCCTTCGTACAACTCGGTGCCGCCGTCGTAATCCTCGACCGTGCCGAGTGCGTTATTCGTGGTCAGCGACGCCGCCAGCGAGCTGTCGATGTAGATGTCCAGCCAGTCCGGCGCACAGCAGCCGCCGTCGCTGCTGTCCCAGCTCTCGAGCAGGCCGAGCAGGAAGTCGATTTCCACCGCACTGTGCGGCGCGAGGTTGCTCAGCGTCAGCTCCGACAGCAATGCCGGATCGCCGGTGCTGGTGTTGCGGAACACCGAACCCGACCAGCCGTCGGCGTTCCAGGAGCCCACCGTGGCGCTGTCGAGTCCGCCGTTGGTGAAGCCGGCCACGCCGACGCCGCCGTCGACGTCCACGCCGCCGTCGAAGTCGTTCGCGTACAGCGTGACGGCTACCGCGTGCCCGGATAGCACCAGCCCCGCGAGTGCGGAAAGCAGAATGCGTGTGTTCATGAAATTTCTCCTCGTTATGTTGTTCGGAATCGGGTGCTGCGATCGATCCCGGGCAAACCGTGGGCCACAAGGTAGGTGTCGCTTGAATTTCAATGGGTTGCGCTCAGGTCGACGGATATGAGGGACGGGCGTTGTAAATTAATCCGACACCGCATCTGCCGTGGGGCGCCCGATGGCGGTCACCGGATCTACCGGCGAATGTCCGTAGGTTCGGGGCAGGACCCAGCGCGGATGCTGGCAATTCGTGGGTTGGGCGCCACCCGCACGCCTGGGAGCAGCAGACCGTGATGGCTTGGCTCCGGACAGAGAGAGGCCTTATTCTTCCTGTCCTCGACCCCCCACGCCTACAGCGGCCGAACGGAGCACCCATGACCGCCATCGACGGCAGCGAGTTTTTCACCTCCGACGCGATCCAGAACCCGTACCCGCTGTACGCGCGCATGCGCGCGCTGGCCCCGGTCTGCGCGATCGGTGACACACGCGCCTTCTTCGTCGGCACGCACGCCGCGGTAGAGGAGGCGGTGCGCCGGCATGAGGAGTTCTCGGCGAATCTCAGCGGCATGCTGGTGTGCGACGAGGACGGCAAGGCGCGGGTCGTCGACCTCTCCGTCATTGGCCCCTCCAGTCACGTGATCGCCACGGCGGACGAACCGGAGCACGCGGTGCACCGGCGCCTGATGCTGCCGCCGCTCAAGGCCGGGCGCATCGCGCGGCTCGAGGAGCCGCTGCGCGAGTTCGCGCGCGAGCGCGTGAACGCCTTCGTGCGCGACGGCGGTGGCGACCTGTGCGCGGCGCTCGCCGCACCGCTGCCCGCTTATGTCGTCATCCGGCTGCTCGCACTTGGCGACGACGCGCTGGAGGCGGTGACGCGCTGGGCGATGATGGGCGGCGACCTGCTGGCGGGCCGTCTCGATGCAGCCCAGCTGCACGACCTGCTCGCCGAGACCGAGGCGCTGGCCAGCTATCTGTCGGCGCATCTGGATGCCGTGCGCGCGTGCGAGGCGGCTGCGCGCGGTGATTCGCTGAGCGCAACGCTCGCGGACGGCGTCGACAAGGGCCTCATCACGCACGAGCAGGCGGTCGGTATCCTCGTGGTCCTCTTCGGTGCAGCCGGGGAGTCGACGGCGAGCCTGCTCGGCTCCGCCATGCGCCTGTTGGCGGCCGACGCGGAGCTGCAGCAGCGGCTACGCGAGGAACCCGCGTTGATCCCGCGCTTCGTCGAGGAGGCGGTGCGGCTCGAGACCCCGTTCAAGTTCCATTACCGCGTGGTTCGCTCGGCCACCACGCTGCATGGCACGCGGCTCGAGGCCGGTGATCGCCTGCTGCTCGGCTGGGCGGCGGCGAACCGCGACGCGGCGGCGCACAGCGAGCCTGACCAGCTCCGACTCGATCGCCCGCAGCCCGAGCGCCACCTCGGTTTTGGTTACGGCATCCATTTCTGCATCGGCGCGCCGCTCGCGCGGCTCGAACTGCGTGTCGCCCTCGAGGAGCTGCTTGCGCGCACGCGACACATCACGCTCGACCCCATACAGCAGGCGACCTACGTGCCGAGCATCTTCATCCGCCGGCTGTCGCAGCTGCCGCTGTGTGTCGTGCCCAGCTGATGCCGCCGGTCGTACCCGTGCCGGATCTCTCGCTGATGCCACGCTTCGCCCCGCGTCCGGTTGCGGCAGCCCGCGAGTGAACCACGGTCCTCGTCGAGGATCGATCGGTCATTGCGACGCGTCCTGACCGCGATGGCTACGCGGTCGACTTTCGAAAGCGTCCCGGTCCGGTGCGGTGTGCACGCGTGGGAGCAGCAGAAAAAACGGGAGCTGGAGCTCCCGTTTCTTGCCGACCGATGTCGAGACCGCCCTCTCAGGCCTTGCGGCGACGAATTCCCGCCAGTCCCGCGAGCCCCAGGCCGAGCAGCGCGAGTGAAGCGGGCTCAGGCACGCTGTTCGGGTTGCATTCGGGCGCCGTCGGATTCGCGGTGCAGTATTCGACCGCCGTCCCCTGCACGCCCACCGTGAAGCCGTTCCAGAACTCGTTGCTGAGACTGCGCCAGTTCACGGTGTCGAACGTCCCCCGGAACTGCAGCGTGCCGTGCGGCTCGCCGGTGCCCAGCAACTGGTATTCCGTCTCGCCGTTGACTGTCACCACATTCTTGTACGAGGTGCCGCAGCCCCAGTAGCCGCAGGCATTGCCGTCAGTGCTGTGGCCGAAGCTGAGGATGTCGAAGTCCTGATCGAAACCGTAGCCGTTGCCGTTGAGGCTGACGTAGGCGAACACCGGATTCGCGATCGCCTGCGAGAAGCTCAGGGTCTGCGTGCCTGCGTACCGCAGGGCGATGATGTCGGTCGTGCCCGGGCGGTTGTCCACCGCAGTGCTCGTGAATGGCGAAGTGCCGCTGGGGCCGTCGGTGCCGCCGCTGTAGTAGTACGGGCCACCGCTCGGCTGGTAGAAACCGACCCCCTGCGGGTTCGTGTAGGTCACGGTCACCGTCGAACTCGACGTCGTGATCGTGCCCGTGCCCTCGAAGCCCACGCTGGGATCCAGGTCGCTTCCGGTCCAGTCCGTCCAGTAGATCTGCGCAGCGGAGGCGCTGCCTGCGCTCAGCGCAAGTGCCAGCAGACTGGCCTTGTACATCCTCGATGTCGTCGTGTTCATGTTTGTCTCCCAATTGATTTGATTACGGGAACTCCCCGGGCTGCGGCAAGCGAGGCCAGATTCGTGCCAATCCCGGCAAGACATGAAATAGTGGCTCAAGAACAGTCATTTACAGGAATGGCGAAGCCATCAGACGAAGCCGGCAGCGCAAACATGTAAAAATTCCTGACATCCCTCACCCCTGACGGGCGAACCGCAGCCGGTTCGCCGCAACGGCCTGCACTACTGCCCCGAAGACAGGGACTTCGATCTGGCGTACCGTTTCGTTTACCTGGCGTTGCCGGCGATCGAAGCGAACGGCACCACCTCGGCGCGCGGCGTCTCGAGTTCACCCTCCGGCAGGAAGTAGCGCCAGAACACCAGTCCCAGCGCGCGCCCTTCGGTGTCGAGCCAGTTGGGCACGCCGGGATCGCGGTGCGCGATCACGATGCGGAACGAGCCGTCGGGTTCCAGTACGGTCTGGCGGCGGTTCAGCGACACGCTCCGGTTGGCGTAGTCCAGCATCTGCTGGAAGCGGTTCCACAGGCACACGTTCGCGAAACGGCACTTGCCCCAGCGCCCGCGCACGACCAGCGCCTGGTCGGGGCCGAGGTACCACGGCGCCATCGAGTAGGCGGCGTCGAACGCTGCCAGTCCCATCTGCCCGGGCGGCACCGGCGCCGGGAACTGGTTCGGCGCCAGCGACAGGAACGCGGGCGGCGTTTGCTGCGCCATGGGCGGCAGCCCGAGCGTGCGCGAACGCACGAACTGCGCCGCACGGCGGATGCCGGCGGCGACGCTGGCATCGTCGGGTGGTGGCGGCGGCGTGGCGACGCTGGCGCAGCGGATGTTCAGGTACGGATGACGCGCGGGGTCGGCTGATGCGCTGCGCTCCTCCTCGTAGTAGTGGCGCGTCGTGATCCGCGAGGAGCCCTCGGGCAGCGCGAGCCAGTTGCGCTCCGCCGGGGTGCCGCCGAGACGGATCTCGAACGAGCCGTCCGGCGTGACGTCGAACTGGGTGTCGTTGATGATGCCGGCGGTCTGGGTGCCGAGACTGCCGTCGGCGGTGCCCTTCTCGATCGTGATCGAGACGTAGACCGCGCCGTCCATGTTGCCATGCACCGTGTAGGTGTGGTCCGCGCTCACCGGGGCGTCGAAGTAGATGGCATCGGAATTGTCGCCGGTGAACTTGCGCGACGGCGTCACGATGCGACGGAACTCCGGATGCGCGGGATCGCTCTCGAACATCCCCACCAGGCCGCCTTCGAGCATGTGCAGCAGCGCCCGGTGGGCGTCGACGACGTCCTCGGCCGAGTGCAGGTTCCAGTCCGGCCCGGCCCAGCGCGCGTCGATGTCCTCGAGCAGTTCGATGAGTTCGCGCAGTGCTGCGCGCGATTCGGTCTGGATGGCCATGGGGTTCTCCGCTGTCGAATGAATGGTGTCCGTCAGAGTTCGGTCCGGGTTCCGAAGCGATCGCTGTAGAAGCGCGTCCGCTCGCGCAGGTGCTGCACGTCCAGGCCGAAATCCGCCAGCTCGTAGACCAGCCTGCCTTCCCGCCCGCGCGCGTTGTCCGCGGTGAAGCGCTGCATCGCGGCTTGCGTCGCCGCAGGCAGCTTGTGTCCGACCAGAGCGTAGATCCGCTGCACGTGCCCGATGTCGTCGTCGTTGAATTCGTGGAAGCGCACATCGATCGACTGCGCGGCGGGCAGCAGAGCACGGTCGCGCACGCAGGCCCGCAGCATGCGCTCGATGCGGTCGGCCCAGTAACGGCCGACGACCTCCGGGCGCACCGGGTCACGGCTCATGCGCGCACTGTAGGCGGACATGGTGGCCATCGAGGCGATCGTTGCCACCGGATCGCGGTGTGTCAGTACCACGGTCGCGTCCGGGAACACCCGCATCAGCGGGCCGAACTGCTCGAGGTGCTGCGGCGTCTTCAGCAGCCAGCGCTCGCCCGGTCGCAGCCACTGCAGCACCTTCAGTACCTTCTTCAGGTACGCGTAGTGCGGTGTCTGGTCGTGCGCGAGGTAGTGATCGCGCCAGCGCGGGAAGATGCCCAGGTTCTCGATGAGCATGGTCGAGAAGTCGAGCGCCAGCAGGTCGATCTCCTCGTGCGTACGCTCGGCCTGCAGGTTGAACATCAGCCGGAACTTCGGCATCAGCAGGTCCTGCACCTGCAACGTCTGGCGGCAGCGCAGCAGGCGTGGATCGGTGCCGTCCGGGCCGGGCGGCTCGCCTGGTATCGGCACCGGCTCCACGGCTTCCCAGTACGGCAGCGAACGCAGCCGGGTGTCGCAGGCGAGCAGGTTCAGCAGGTGCGTGGTGCCGCTGCGCGCGAGACCCGCGACGATCAGCGGGCGTTCGATCCGCAGTTCGTGGATCTCGGGGTGGCGGCGCAGGATGTCCTCGATGCGCAGCCGGTTGACCGCGAAGCGCAGCAGCATGCCGAAGTTCGTCACGCGCCCGAAGGCGCTGAGGGCACCGTCCTCGCGCATGCAGTCCACGATCAGGTCGAGGCGGGCGCGGAAGTCGTCGCTGCCGAAGTCGTCGAGTCCGGTTTGCGCGCGGGCCGCAGCGAGCACCGCCTCGCTGTCGAGCACGACCGAGGTCGCGGCGACGGCGTCGATGATCGCCTGCGCCTCGGGGCTGAAGCGGGGCGTGGCGAGGTCGTCGATGCGGATGGTGTTCTGCATGGTGTCTGCCGCGGCGAGCAACCCGAGCGATCGGCACATCGTACTACAGCCGCTGATCCGCTGGCCTGGCTCCAGACGGAGGGTGTAGGCGCCAGTTCGTAATGTCCCCTCCGAACCAGTTGGAAGTGTCCCCTTCTGGTTGGGGGGCACGCGTTCACTGCAGTCGGTGTAGCCGCACCGGAATCGCGCTCTGGCGCGGCATGCCCACCCATGGATCGTAGTCGCGATCGGTAGGCACGAGTGCGTTGACCGGCGTGCCGTGCCTGCGCGGGTCGTCGGGCGCGGCCGGATCGCCGCCGAAGGCATGCGCCATCGAGACCACACCGTCCGACAGCCCGGCGTCGACCGCGACCACGGCCCGCACGCGTGCATGGTTGGACTCGATCTCCACCACCTCACCCTCGGCCGCACCGAGCGCCGCCAGGTCCGTCGGGCTGAGGAACGCAGGATTGTGGCGTCCCGTGCTGCGCGGCAAGTCGTGGCAGATCGAATTGTTGACGTGCTTCATGCGACGCGAGACGAGCAGATGCGTGAAGCGGCCATCGCGCCCGTGGTGCCCCGGCTCCGGAACCGGCTCGGCGCACAGCGTGCGCAGCTCGTCGCCCACGCCGTCCGGCGCCATGCACAGTCGTCCCTCGAGGCCAGGGATCGGTGCGCACACCTGCACGTCGAGCTCGTCGAAGACGTGTCCGCCCTCGTAGCCCGCGATCACGTCGATCGGTACCTTCGCGTGCGCGTACAGCAATGCGAGCACGTCGCGCGTCGTCGGGTGGCGCGCGAGGTCGAGTTCGCCGCCGGGCAGCCGGAGTCGGTGACCGAGTCGCTCGGCGAGTGCCGCGAACACGTACCAGTCTTCGAGCAGATCACCGTCGGAGGCGATCAATGCGTCGGTGTACTGCGCGAACGGCCGCTCGTAGAGCATGTCCTGGTACGCCGTAACGTCGGCGCGCTGCAGCATGTGCTTCGCCGCGAGTACATAGTGCGCACGCCGGCAGGTCGGCGTGAGTGCGATGTCCACGCACACCAGCAGCTCGAGCGACTCCAGCGCGCGCGCCAGGCGCACCGGATCGGCGCACGCGGCCAGCGGGTTGCCACCGGTGACGATCAGCGCGCGCACCTGGCCTTCGCCTGGTTCGAGGATCTCGTCGGCGAGCGCACTGGTCGGCATCTCGAGGTTGATCTGACGCAGGTTCCGCAGCCGGGTACGCTCCGTGTTCGCTGCGGGATTCATCTCCGGCGGCAACATCGGGGGCGCGAACGCCTGCGCCGGACGCGGGAACGCCGGCATCAGCACGCTGGGTGCGTTCACGCGTTCACCCTCGCGGTTCCAGCGCCCGCACAGCGTGTCCAGGCAGAGGATCAGGTGCTCGGTCAGCGTGGGCCGCACCGACATATTCGGTCCGGTACCCGCGGTCACGACGCCGCGCGGCCCCTGCGCGAACAGCCGCGCGGCCTGCGCGATCGCGTCGGCGTCCAGGCCGGTGCGCCGCGCCACGTGATCGGGCGTGAAACCCTCGACCGCCGTACGCAGCTCCTCGAGTCCTGCGGTGTGCTGCGCGCAGAACGCGGCGTCGTGCCGGCCCTCGGCGAGGATCAGCCGGATCATGCCGGCGAGCAGCGTGGCGTCCTCGCCGGGGCGGATCGGCAAGTAGAGATCCGCCAGTTCGGCGGTCTCGGTGCGTCGCGGATCGACCACGATCACGCGCAGTCCGCGCTCGCGCTGTGCGCGGCGCAGGTCGCCCGGACAGAAACCCGGCGGACCGCCGTGCACATGGAATGCCGAGACCAGCGGGTTGGTGCCGATCAGCATCACCACGTTTGCCGACTCGAACGAGTGCCCGCCACCGCCCCATTGCCCGTGGCGCATGATCGCGATGATCTTGCCGGGTTGGTCGAGTGTGATCGTGGTGAAGCGCATCGGCGAGCCGATCGCCTCGTGGAACGCGCGCGTGACGCCGATGGCCGTGGCGTTCATGAACGCGGCGGTGCCGGCGTAGGTTGCGATCGCGCGCGGCCCGTGGCGCTCGAGGATCGCGCGCAGGCGCTCCCCGGCGCCAGCGAGCGCCGCCTCGCTCGCCATCGGCGCCAGGGTGCCGTCGGTGCCCCGCGTGAGGCTCGCGCGCAGGCGTTGCGGATTCGCCAGATGCGCACCGATCTGGCGACCTTTCTCGCAGGTGTAGCCTCGGCTCATCGGGTGGTCGAAGTCTCCGCGTGCCGCCAGCACGCGTCCGTCCTCGATCTCGAGTTCCAGGCCACACAAGGCCTGGCAGATACGGCAGAAGGTCTTGTGCGTGCTTGTCATCGACGGTTGCTCCGGACTGTGGCACGAGGAGAAACAGACCCAGCTCAGGACCCCAGACCCGCCTCGGCCAGCCACGAGTAGGGGATCTCCAGCATATCGGCCAGCAGTTGCGTCGCCGGGTTGTTGACCGGCATGTTCGCCGATACCGGCACGGCGCCGGAATCACTCATGCGCTGGCAGGTGCGGATCATCACGATCGTGAAGCGCGCCGCCGCGAACACCTCGTGCCAGAACACATCGTGTACGCGGCGCCCGGCGTGCAGTTCGTAGCGCGCGATCTGTTCCTCGCGCGACGGCTCGCCTTCCAGCCGCGGCAGGGCACTGTCCTCGTGCGCGAAGCGGTCGAACATCAGCCACCACCCCAGATCGAGCTCGGACGGGCCCAGCGCGGCGCCTTCCCAGTCGTTGGCGGCCACGCAGCGGAAATCGCGGAAGATCATGTTGCCGGGACGCGCGTCCCCCCACAGCAGCACCGCCGGGCCCTCGGCCACCGATTCGCGCTCCAGCCATGCCAGCGCATGCGCCAGCACCGGATGCGAACGCCCGGCGAGCAGTTCGTCCGCGTAGCGACGGAAGATCCCGAACTGGCGATCCAGTCCCGGATCCCGTCCGCCGGTCAGCCAGTCGAGGCCAGCGGCCCGGGGATCGATCGCATGCAGGTGCGCCAGCACAGCGAGTCCGTCGTCGATCGCGCGGTAACGCTCCGCCGGCGCGGCGTCCACGTAGAAGCCCTCGCTGGTGTAGACGGGGTTGTCCTTCGGCACGTCGCCGTCGACGAATCCCATCACGTAGAACGGCGCGCCGAGCAGATCGGTCCCCGGCTCGTAACCGGCGAGCGGCGGCACCGGTACGCCACCGGCGTGCGCCACCGCCTGCATCACACGATGTTGCAGCTCGACCGAGGCCATCGTCGTCGCCGTCTGCTGCGGGTAGACCGGCGACCTCCGCGGCTCGATGCGTGCCACGTAGCGCGCCTCGTGCGACTCGCCCGCCTCGCGCCAGCAGGCACGGAAGAACACCGTTTCGTTCGAGTAACCGGAGGCACGCGGCGCGCCGATGTCGGGCACGGTCACGTCGCGTGCGTGCGGATGGCGCTGCGCGAACCACGCCGCCAGCGATCGCGCCAGATCCACTGACGCGCCATCGGCACCCGTTGTGCTGCCCATCGTCGATTCCCCCGCGATGCGTCGCTGGCGCGTTACTTGCCCAGGTCCAGCCAGGGCACCGGACCACTGGCGACGAACACCTGGTGCCCGGCACTGCGCGGGTCCAGCCGCCCATCGACGGTGATGGCGCACGGTGCCTCGCGATGTCCGGGCGTACGCACCTCGCCGTTTGGCCGCCGCACGCGCTCGGGATGCGTGATGTCGTAGACGTCCTGCTCGACTACGTACTCGCCGCGGTAGTAACCGAGTCCCCTGTCGTCGTTCCAGCCCCAGTCGTAGCCGGTGCCGTCCATCGACCAGTAGCCGAGCACCGGCTCGGCGAGCAGTTCGACCTGCGAGCCGTCGTAGCCGCGCAGCCGCGTGCGCAGCCGCCGGTAGATCCGCGTGCCGGGGTGCATCTCGACCTCGACCTCGGCGTCCGCCACCACGAAACGACGCCCCGTTGCCGGCCAGACGATCTCACCGTCGGTGAAGATCCGCGTGCCGTTGCCGAGGAACTGCAGCTGCACGTAGCCGCCGCACTCGCCGGTATTGAACGTGAGCCAGTAGAACACGTAACCCGCCGCCGACAGCAGCGCCTCGGCGCCGGGTCCGTTCACTGGCTCGTGACCCCCGACCTGCGAGCGAACGCCCCACGAGTGATCGCGCCCCGCCCACCAGTCCTCGATCTCGAACTCCTGGTCGCCGAGGCGCACGCTGCCGCTGGCGCGCCCGGCCTGCGTGTAGCGGTGGTAGTCCTGGAACGCGCGCCCGTTCACGCGGTTGAAATGGTGCTTCTCTTCGCTCGGCGGCAGGAAGGCGCGCCACTCGAGGTCGAAGGCGACCGGCAGCTCACCCGCGGCACACTGCAGGCGAATTCGCTCGAAGGGCTGCTCGATCACCACCGCGAGCGGCCCGACCCGCGTCTCGTCGAGTTGCGGGCGCAACGCACGGGAGAGGCGGAAATTGTGCTGTTCGACGCCACCGTCGCGCCCCGGCACCTGGATCGCGCAGAAGCCGTCGAGCACGTTCATGTTCAGGTATTGCCCCATCCCGCACACCAGCGCCATGCGTCCGCGCGGGTCGTAGACGCCGAACCAGTAGCGGTCGAAGAAGCGGTGATCGCTGGTGCCGGCGTGATCGAAGGTGGTGGCGATCTGGTGGCGCAGGGTCTCGTCGAGGGCGCTCAGCACGGCCGGGGTTCTCCCTGTTGTTGTTGCCATGCGCGGCCTCCGCACGACGCAGCAGCGCTGCGGAGGATGCACTCGGGGGCGATTAGATAACAGGCACAGGGCGGATGTCACGGTTCGACGCCGTGGATGACAGGATCGTCACTTCAGGGCGTGCAGCGCTTCCCGGCGATCGCGCGCTTCCGGCATCGCGGGCGTCGATGACGCGGGCGCAACGGCAGCAGCGTGTGTTCGATCAACATCGACGTGGAGACGTGCGTACATCGACGTGGAGACGTGCGTACGCTGAGGCAAGGCCGTGCGAGTCATGGCCAGCATCGAGGAGCCGGCGCCGATCGAGCAGATCCTGGTGCATGTGCGGGTGGCATGTGCGGGTGAAGGGCGAACGTCGCGCGAACGGCGACGTTCAGTCGTCCAGCGTGCCCGGTTGCGGCAGCGGCGCGCCGGGTGGCGCCCAGTGGTAGCGATCCGCGATGCCCACGCGCAGCATCAGCCGGAACAGCGGGTTGAGCAGCGGGTTCGCCCAGCCGGTGACGAGGCAGAAATTCGACACGCCTTCGCGGTGGTGGATGCCGTGCGTGCGCGCGGAGTACATCACGTGCCAGCGCTGCAGGCGGTGGATGACGGGCTTCCAGACGCGAGAGCGCGGAGTGTCATGCACGCAGGCGTGGATGAACTGCACGTTGGCGACCAGGAAGCCGGCGACGGCGAGGGTGAACGCGATCGCCGGCGGCGCGGCGAACGACAGCAGCACGACGACGCTCGCAGGAATCACCGTTTCGAAGACATGCACCGGGTAGATCTTGCGGTTCATCGCCCGTGGCCGATCGTGGTGGATCTTGAAGCTGTAGGCGAGGTGGTCGATCAGCCGCGCGTCCGGGTGTGCGTAAACCGCGCGGCGCAACGCCTTGAATTCGTCGCTGTTGCGTTTGCCGGAGTAGACGTACATGCGGTCGAAGCCGGCCTTCCCGTTGATCGGGTAGTAGTCGAGGAAGACGTGCACCAGGCCGGAGAGGAAGTCGGCGAGGAAAAGCGCCAGCGGAATGCTGACCGCAAGCGCGATCGGTGGTATGGCGGCGTAGTCGACCTGCAGCAGCGCGACGCCAAGCAGCGCGTAGAAGGTGAGGCAGGTGACGGTGGCGATGCGTTTGTAACTCATGGTGGCGGTCTCACTCGCGACGTCGTGCGTCGTACCAGTAGCCGAGGTTGGCGCGGTCCTGTACGAAGGCGCGGCCTGCGGGCACGCTCTGGCGGATGCGCAACATCACCGCGATGACACGCCACCAGGGATGGTCGCGGTACTTGCGGCCGCTGGTGAGCACGCGTTCGTCCAGCCGCACGAGCTTGCCCTTCTTGCGCAGCGCGACGCCGAGATGCACTTCCTCGGCGACGAAATAGCGCTCGTCGAAACCGCCGACGGCGAGGAACGCGTCGCGGGTGACGAACAGGAACACGCCGAGCATCACTTTCTTGCGTTCGAAGCGACGCTCGACATACGGCAGCAGCAGGCGCACGTAGAGCGGCAGTTTTCCGTCGTAGGCGAAGCGCGCGCCGCCGCCGATGGCGCCGCCGGCGATCGCCTCGCGCGCGGCGGCGATGAGCGAGGGCGTGATGCGGGTGTCTGCGTCGACGAAGACCAGCAGCTCGCCGCGGCTTTCCCGCGCGCCGGCGTTGCGCACGGCGCCGATGTTGCGCAGTGCCACCGGCACCACGCGCGCACCGGCATCGGCGGCGACGCGCGCGGTGCCGTCGGTGGACGCGTCGTCGACGACCAGCACCTCCCAGGGCGTGCCGGCCGCATCGCCGGCGGCGCGGATGGCGGCGAGCGTCGCCGGCAGCGCGACGGCCTCGTCGTGCGCCGGGACGATGAAGGAGATCTGTGGGGTCGACATGCCCGGCATGGTACACCGGCGCGCCCGTACGATGGGGATGCGATGCGCCGGGCCGTAGGGGCGAGCGGCCGCTCGCCCGTACGATGGGGATGCGATGCGCCGGGCCGTAGGGGCGAGCGGCCGCTCGCCCGTACGATGGGGGCGACCGGGCACGCGCTGGACCCGTCGGGTTGAACCCGACCCACGCAGGTCGGCATTCATGCCGACATGCCGACCAGGCACGCGCCGGACCCGTCGGGTTGAAACCCGACCCACGTAGGTCGGCATTCATGCCGACACGCCGACCGGGCACGCGCCTGACCCGTCGGGTTGAAACCCGACCTATGGCGCCAGCAGGCGGCGGCGGATGCGCAGCTCCTCTTCGGCGCTGATCAGCCCCTCGTCGAGCAGTTCCTGCAGTACCTGCAACTGGCGTAAGCGCCGCACGGGCACCGTTTCGGGCATGGCAGCGGCTGCCGGCGCGGGCGCACCCGTTGCATCGCCCGCGGGTCGCGAACCGGTGACGAGCGGGTCGCAGTCGAGCGTGACATGCATTCCGCGCGCGAGGTGTTCCAGCGTCACGCGCTGCACAGCCGTCGCGCAGCCTTCGCGGCGCAGCGTGACCAGTCCGTACAGTGCGGCTTGGTCGTCGCGGTAGTCGTTCGGGTAGACCGCGCGCTCGCTGACCGTCACCGGCGTGTGCCCGGCACGGCCTCCGATCAGGATCACCTCCGCGCCGGGCGGGTCGGATTCGATCCGCAGGCGACCGCTCGCGGTGTCCTCCTCGGCCGTGTTGCCGGACGCCGCCAGTGTGGCGAGTGCAGCCAGCAGAACGCACCGTGGGCACCGCATGTCAGAACGCCGTGTCCAGTCCGAACAGGATGTAATGCTCCTGGTCCAGGTGGCCGGTCCAGTAACGCCCCGACTTGCGACGTGCATCGAGAAAATCGTAGTTCAGCTCGATCACACCCTTCACGTTGCGCATGAAATAGTACGATGCGGTCAGGCTCAGACTGTTCATGTCGATGCCTTCGTAGATCGTGTCCGTGCGGTCGAAGTCGTTGGCGTCGGCATGGTTGTACAGCGCGGAGAACGCCCAGCGTTCGCTGTGGATGTAGTCCACACCGGCGAAGCCGCCGTGCCAGCGCATGTCCCTCGACGGGTCTGCATCGAGGAACCCGTTCCAGGAGTTCCACAGGTACTGCGCGTACCAGTAGATCCTGCCATCGATGTCGCCCGACAGGTCGAGGCCGAGCACTCGCTTGTCGGAGTCGTGCGCACCGCGCGTGAGGCCGGCGTTGCCGGCTGCGATGCTGCGTTGCTCGCCATCGAGGCCGAACAGTCCTGCCGTCACCGGCCCGATGTCGGTGCCGATGCGGCCGAACACGGTCTTCGATCCATCGTTGTCGAACATCTTGTCCGGACGACGATAGCCCGGGCTGTTGATGTTCAGGTTGTCGGTGATGCCGTTGCCGTTGCTCAGGCCGAGCGCGAGCTCGAACGGGCCGAGGTCGCGGTCGAACAGCACACCGCGATCATAGGTCACGCCCGCCATGCGGTAGGGCATGAAGTCCTGGAATGGCAGCCGCACCTCGCGCGGGAACATCAGGTCCGACAACTGGAACTGCCCCAGTTGCATGCCGATGCCGGTGCCGAACACGTTCGCGTGGCGAAACCACGCGTCCTCGACCAGTGTCTCGCCGTTGACACCCTTCTCGGCCATGATCGCGTAGAAGTAGTAGGTGATGTTGTCGCTCAGTGGCGCGCTGGAAAGCAGCTTGACCAGATACGGCGACTGGAAATCGGTACTGGCGGATTCGGTGCGGCCGGTCAGCGGATCGATCGAGCGGCCGTTGCGGGCCTGCGTGTACGCCTGCGCACGCACCGCGAACGGCGGGTAGGCGGGCAGCGCGAGGGACGGATCGCCGGTTTTCACGGTGGTGTCCTTCCAGTTCGGCAGCCGCATGTTGTTGGCCGCGAACTCCTTGCCGAAGCGGTTCAGGCGCGGAAACGCCGAATGACAGGCTGCGCAACTCATGCTGTAGCGACGGGCGAACTCCGGCATCGCCTCGGCCGTAGGCACCACCGAGGCAGCGCCGGTGGCGAGCGACAGCGCCAGGACCCAGGTTCTCAGCCGGTGTCGAACTGCGGACGGCGGCATCGTGGATCTCCTCGGAGCGTGTCTGCGGGCAACGGTAGGGAAGGGCCGCCGGAGAGTCAATCGCTGTGACTTTTCCGCCGGCGCACGGCAGCGGTGTGCCGCTCCCGTGTGGGGTTGGTGTTGTGATGTCGCGGAAGCATCGCTCGACCCTCTTCCGCCACGACGCCGAGGTGGGTGTGAAGCGCAGGGTGAAGCGCCGGATGCTTGGTCAGCCACTTCGGTACGGTGGGGTGCTTGGGTGTGGCGCTGCTGGCACTGTCCAGTGACCTCACCGTCGCGGGTGTTGCGCGGGATTGCTCCGGCCGTCGGGACTCGGCAAGAATGTCCCTGCGGATATCGTCCGGGTGAGCCCCGCGGAGCGCGCCGAGGCGCTGCGGGAGTGAAGCCACACGGTGCGCAGCAGACTACATCGATGAATCGGAATCGTATCCGGAGGAGCTGACGATGAAGCGCTCGAAACTCATTCTGACCGCGATCCTGTTGATGCTCGGAGCCGTGATCGCCCGGGCGGAGCCGGCAGTACGGGACGCAGGCGCGCTTGCGCTCGATCGGCTGGAGGTGATCGAGCTGAGCAGCCGCTATGCCTGGGGCATCGACACGCTTGATCGGGCGCTGCTCGCACGAACGTTCACGCCGGATGCGGTGGCCGAATACGTCGGCGTTGGCGAGAAGCCCCTCGATCTTCGCGAGCGACTCGAGGGCTTCGAGAAGATCTACGCGTGGTTGACGAAGAGCCTCGGCCATCGGAAGGGATGGCAGGCCCTGCCCTGGCACTTCGTGGAGAATCACCTCGTCGAGCTGCACGGCGATGTGGCGACGATGAAGTACTACATGCACAACCGTCCGATGGCCGCCGGGGGCATCTACACCGTGCAGGCCGTGCGCACGCCCGAGGGATGGCGAATCGCTCATCTGAAGCTCGAGGAACAGATGTGGAAAGCCGACTTCTACCAGCCGGCCGCGGCGACGGATCGACCGTAGGGGCGAGCGGCCGCTCGCCCCTACGATGGGAATGCGATCCGTCGGATTGTGGGGCGACCGCCGCTCGCCCCTACGATGGGAATGCGATCCGTCGGATTGTGGGGCGACCGCCGCTCGCCCCTACGATGGGAATGCGATCCGCCGGATTGTGGGGCGACCGCCGCTCGCCCGTACGATGGGAATGCGATCCGCCGGATTGTGGGGCGACCGCGAGTCGCCCCTACGATGGGAATGCGATCCGCCGGATTGTGGGGCGACCGCGAGTCGCCCCTACGATGGGAATGCGATCCGCCGGACGTAGGGGCGAGCGGCCGCTCGCCCGTACATCTGGGCCGCTCGCCCGTACATCTGGGCCGCTCGCCCGTACATCTCTTCACCACCGCAGGAGTGGAACCATGCAACAACGTCTGGACTACAGGACCGCGTCGCCGGATGCGTTCAAAACGATGCTTCACTTCGAGCTGCAGGTTCACAAGTCAGGCATCGAGGAATCCCTGCTCGAGCTCGTCAAGTCGCGTGCATCGCAGATCAACGGCTGTGCGTGGTGTCTGGACATGCACAGCAAGGATGCGCGCGCGCAGGGCGAGACCGAACAGCGTCTGTACCTGTTGCCCGCGTGGCGCGATGCGCCCTGCTACAGCGAACGTGAGCGTGCCGCGCTGGCGTGGACCGAAGCCGTCACCGGAATCGCCGCGACGCACGACGTTCCCGACGATATCTATGCCGAGGCGCGCAAGCACTTCGACGAGAAGGCACTCGTCGACCTGACGCTTGCGGTGATCGCGATCAACGGCTGGAACCGCTTGAACGTCGCGTTCCGCACCACGGTCGGCGACTACGTCAGCCCGCACGCGAAGAAGTAGAGGCGATCCACGAAACCGTCAACGAGGGCAAGGCCATGTTCGATCTGGTGATTCGCAACGGCATCATCGTGGACGGCACAGGACGCAACCGCTTCAGCGGTGACGTGGCCGTCACGGGCGGCAGGATCGTCCAGGTAGGGCAGGTCGGTGGCCGGGGACGCGAGGAAATCGACGCCAGCGGACTGCTGGTGACGCCGGGCTGGGTCGATGTGCACACGCATTTCGACGGGCAGGCGACGTGGGATCCGATCCTCGAACCCTCGTCCGTTCACGGCACCACTACCGTGGTGATGGGCAACTGCGGGGTTGGCTTTGCCCCCTGCAAACCCACCGACGAGGAGCGCGACCGCATGATCCGCGTGATGGAAGACGTCGAGGACATTCCGGGTTCCGCGCTGCACGAGGGCATCAGCTGGGAGTGGGAAAGCTTCCCCGAGTACCTGGACGCCCTGGATCGCTGCGAGCGCGTCATCGACGTCGCGGCCCAGGTGCCGCACTGCGCCGTGCGCTGCTACGTCATGGGTGAGCGTGGTGTGCACAACGAAGCGGCGACGGAGGAAGACATCCAGCGCATGGTCGAGATCGTGCGCGAAGGGCTGGCAGCCGGGGCGCTCGGCTTCAGCACCTCCCGCACCGAGCTGCACCGCACGCGCGATGGTGACGTGATGCCGGGTACCTACGCCGACGAAGCCGAGTTGCTGCGCATCGGCGCCGTGCTCGGCGAACACGGACGCGGTCTGTACCAGGTCGTGTCGGACTTCCACGACTGGCGGCGTGAAATGGACTGGATGAAGCGCCTGTCGCTCTCAACCGGTCGCCCCGTCAACTTCGTGCTGTTCTATCGCCGCGACGCCGACGCACCGCGCATTCGCGAACAACTGGCCTATGTGAAGCAGGCCAATGCCGAAGGCGCACGATTGGTACCCCACGTGGCGGCTCGCCCGGTCAGCATCCTGATGGGCTGGGAGGGCTCGGCCAATCCCTTCATGCTCTGCCCGAGCGCGGGCGAAGTGCTGGCGCTGACCGGCGCCGAACGTGTGGCAAGGCTGCGCGATCCCGGGTACCGCGCGCGGCTGCTGGCGGAAAGGCCGGTGCTGACAGGCCACGACCTGGTGGATGCCCTCGGCAGCGATTTCGACAACTTCTTCGTGCTGGGTGATCCGCCCGACTACGAGCCGCATCCCTCGAGCAGCGTGGGTGCCATCGCGCGGCGTGCTGGCGTATCCCCGGCGCAGATCGCCTATGACGCGCTGCTGGCCAACGAAGGGCGCGGCATGCTCTATTACCCGGTGTTTGGTTACGGCGCGGGTGACCTCGGCACCCAGGTGGAAATGCTCAGGGATGAAAGCACCGTGCTCAGCCTTGCCGACGGTGGTGCACACTGCGGTGTGCTCTGCGATGCCAGCATGCCCACCTATGTGCTGCAGCACTACGTGCGTGACCGCACCCGTGGAGAGCGGTTTGCGCTGGAATGGGCCGTGCACCAGATGACCGAGCGAACCGCGCAGGCGGCCGGTCTGGAGGATCGCGGCACGCTGAAGCCTGGCATGCTGGCGGACGTCAACGTGATCGACTTCGACGCACTGCGCCTGCACGCTCCCGAGGTGGTGTACGACCTTCCGGCTGCCGGGCGCCGCGTGGTGCAGCACGCCGATGGTTATCGCGCCATCATCAAAAGCGGTGTGGTCACGTTTCGCGATGGATGCCACACGGGTGCACTGCCGGGTCGGCTGATCCGGGGAACCCAGTCGGCTCCCGCTGCGTGAACGTGAACAGCGTGGGCGCTCTTCGCGATCTGCTGCTGCGTGGACTGCGCCGCAGGGCCGTGCAGATGGCTGCGGCTGCCGTGGTGGGGTACGCGCTGCTGGGTTTTCTGTTGCTGCCTTATCTGGTGGAGCGCGCCATACCCCGGTTTGCCCACGACAGCTTGCAGCGCGAAGCCAGCATCGGCGCAGTACGCTTCAACCCGTTCCTGTTCAGGCTCGAGGCCGATGAGTTTCGCCTGCAGGAGGCGGATGGCCAGCCGCTGGCAGGTTTTCGTCACTTGCTGATCGATTTCGAGCTCTCCAGCCTGTTTCGGTGGGCCTGGACGTGCGCGGACATCCAGCTCGATGGCCTGGACCTGCTGATCGACCGTGATCCGGAAGGCCGCAACAATCTGGCCCTCCTCGTGGCGAGCGTGGTCGGAGAGCCGGCGGCGCCGGAACCGAAGCCCGCCGCCGCGACCCGGCTGTTGTTGCAGCGCATCGCGCTGAGTGACGGCGTCATCACCTACCGTGACCGGGCTGGTGCCGAGCCAGCGGAATACGTGCTGCAGCCCGTTGCGCTCGAACTGGAGAACGTGGCAACGCTGCCCGAGCACAACGGCGCCTACGTGCTGCGTGCCGATTTGCCGCAGGGCGGCAGCGTGCGTGTGCAGGGGGATGTCACGCTGCAGCCGTTGGCGGCTCATGGCGAGCTCGGGATCAAGGGGTTTCGTCTGGCCGCGCCGTGGGCGTTCCTGCGTGAGCGCGTGCGTCTCGCCGAACCCGAAGGCACGGTGGAATTTCAGACCGGCTACCGCTTCATCCTCGGCGACAGTGGACCCCAACTGGAGCTGGAACGGATACAGATTCAGATCGCCGGGCTCGATGTTCGTGAACCCCAGGCAGCGGTTCCGTTGCTGGCGCTGCAAACGGTCGAGATCCGCGATGGCCGCTTCGATCTGGGTGGGCACAAGGCGGAACTGCCCCGGATCGTTGCCCGCAACGGGCGCGTGAGTGCGGCGCTGGCGGAAGATGGTGCCGTGAACTGGCTGCGGTTGCTCGTGACCGATGACAAGCCGGTGGTCGAGTCGCCTCGATCAGGAGGATCGTCGCCAGGCGTGCCCTGGCATCTGCAGGTCGGTGCCGCGCAGTTGGACGGTATCGCGCTCAGCCTCAGTGATCGCAGCCGATCGGTCCCGGTGCAACTGGAGGTCGGCAGCCTCGGCGCCACGTTGGGCGCTGACATCAGCATCGCGGACGACACGACCGTGGTGGTCGACTCGATCGGATTGCAGTTGCACGAGCTGAAGCTCGTGCCGATCGGCGCAACCGAACCCCTGGCCGTGCTCGGTGAGTTCGGGCTCGAAAATGGCAGCGTGGATACCGGCAAGCAGGAAGTTGCCATCGACCGGATCCGCCTGCACGCAGGCCTCACGCGTATCGACCGTGATGCCGACGGCAAGATCAAGCTGCTGGCAGCGCTCGCACCTGGTGCGGTGCGGGCTGGATCACCCAAGGCTCCGGCGAAGGACGCCGCTGGAGCCGATTGGCATTTCAGACTCGATACCCTGCAGCTCGATGACTACGGTGTGGGTGTCAGCGACCAGAGCCTGCAGCCATCGCTTGCCTACGATCTGCAAGGCATCAGCGCCACCGTGAAGGGCGTCAGTAACGCGGCGCAGGCGGCGGCGAGCTTCGAGGCAAGGCTGCGCGTTGCGCAGGGCGGCACCCTGACGGCGGCTGGCAGCTTTGTTGCCGACGGCTCGGCTGCCAGGGCACGGCTCGAGCTCGACCAGCTGGCACTGGTGCCGCTGCAACCGCTGCTCGCGCAGCGGGCGCGGCTCGATCTGAAGGCGGGTAGCGCGTCGGCACGGATCGACTTGAATTATGCGCCGGGTGCAAGCGCCCCGCTGCTGCGTGCAGCCGGCACCGCGCGGATCGACGGTCTGCGTATCGACGAGGCGATCGACGGTGATCGCCTGGTTGCCTGGAAGACGCTGACGGCCGACGGCATCGATTACACGTCCGAACCCGGCAAGCTGGTGATCAGGGAGCTGCATCTCACGGCGCCGGACGCGAGGGTGGAGATCTTCAAGGATCGCAGTGTCAATCTGGGCAAGGCCTTCGAGCCGGGCGACGTTCATGCCGACAAGCCGAAGCCCACGGCCGCCGCAGCGCAACGACCTGCCGCGCAACGGCCCGCAGAGCAACGACCCTTCCCGGTATCCATAACGCGCGTACGCGTCGAGAAGGGTATCGTGGACTATTCCGATCAGAGCCTGGTGCTGCCGTTTGCGGCGAAGATCCATGATTTCAAGGGTGTGGTGACAGGCATCAGTTCCGACCCGGCGGGTCGCGCCAGGCTGGATTTCGAGGGGCGTGTCGAAGACTACGGCAGCGCGAGGATCAACGGCACGCTCGCGCTCTTCGCACCGAAGCGCTTCACCGACATCCGCACCCGGTTCAGCAATGTCGATATGCCGCCGCTCTCGCCTTACAGCGGTACCTTTGCCGGGCGCAGGATCGCCAGCGGCAAGCTCTCGCTGGACCTCCAATACAAGATCGAGGACGGCAGGCTCGAAGGGGACAACAAGATCCTGCTGGAGCAATTCACCCTGGGCGAACAGATCGAGTCAGCGGATGCGCTGGATCTGCCGCTCGACCTGGCCGTGGCGCTGTTGACCGATTCGCAGGGACGGATCGACATCGCCGTGCCGGTCACGGGCGAAATGGACAACCCGCAGTTTTCCCTGGGCGGCGTCATCGGCCAGGCGCTCGTGCGCATGCTCACCAGGATCATCACGGCACCGTTTGCTGCACTGGCCAATCTGCTGGGTGGCAGCGCAGAGCAGGCAAGCGTGATTGCCTTCGATCCGGGCAGCTTCGCACTGGCGCCGCCGCAGCAGGAGAAGCTCGTCGGCGTCGGCAAGGCGCTGGCCGAGCGCCCGCAGATGAAAGTCATCGTCGGCGGTCGCTACGATCCACGGGCCGACGGCCTGGCGATGCGCGACGTCGGCGTGCGGCGGGAGTTGGCGGCCGAACTGGAGGTGAAGCTTGCAGCCGACGAAGACCCGGGGCCGGTCGCCTTCGACGATGCCCGTACCCAGCGTGCACTGGAGAAGCTGTTGAAGGCGCGTGCCGGCGACCAGGCGGTGGATGAGTTCCAGGCCGAGTACCAGCGGGAAACGGGGGAGACGGTCAAAAGGGTGAACCCGCTGCTGGCAATGGTCGGGCAGGCAAGCCCGGGGTTTGCTTTCTATGAGGCATTGTTCAAACATCTGGTGGAAATCCATCCGCTGGCAGATGCCGACTTGCAGGCATTGGCCGAGCAGCGTGCGGCAGCCATGGCGCAGTCGCTGATCACCGATGCCGGCGTCGATGCGCCACGCGTGGAGATCGGCCAGGTCGAGCCTGCCGGCAAGTCCGGTCAGGATCAGGTGGAAAGTGCGCTCTCGCTGGGTGTGCGATGAGCAGGGCCGTAGGGGCGAGCCGCCGCTCGCCCGTACGATGGGGATGCGATCCGTCGGGCCGTAGGGGCGAGCGGCCGCTCGCCCGTACGATGGGGATGCGATCCGTCGGGCCGTAGGGGCGAGCGGCCGCTCGCCCGTACGGGAGCACCCGATCGATCGTCTGTAGGGGGCGAGCGGCCGCTCGCCCGTACGGCGCCGCTCGCCCGCATAAATCGACGCTCGCCCGAAGGAGTCTCACCGTGACACGCAGTGCACGACTGCAGCAGATCATCGACGCGGTGCCGGCAGATTTTGCCGACCCGGCGGCGGATTACCGTCGGGTCCGCGCCATGATGGCGCCGTTCCACAGCCAGCCGGTCGGTGCGGAACTCGTCATCGAGCGGCGTGAGTTCGGTGGCGTCGGTTGTGGTCAGTACCGGTTGCCTGGCCAGGCCGGTGCTGCGGTGGCGTTTCACTGCCATGGTGGTGCCTTCGTTTCCTGCCCGCTGGATCACTACCACTTCTACGGTGAAATGATCGCGAGGCGTATCGGGTGCCAGGTCGTGATACCCGACTACCGGCTTGCCCCCGAGCATCCGTGGCCGGCGGCCCATGACGATTGTCTTGCGGCCTATCGCGGGCTGCTGGAGAGTGGGGTGGCGCCGGGGCGGATCGTGGTGCTGGGGGAGTCGTGTGGCGGCAGCCTGGGGCTTTCGATGCTGCTGCGTGCGCGCGATGCGGGATTGCCGATGCCTGCGGCGTTCGTGTCGCTGACGGGTTGGTTCGACCTGTCGGTGGCCGGCCCGACCTTCGATGAGCGTGATCCCTTCCTGACGCCGGAGTGGGTGCGCAACCGTGCGCGTGATTACCTTGCGGGCCGCCTGGCGCTGGACGACCCGCGGGTGTCGCCTGCGTACGCTGCGCTGCACGGGTTGCCGCCGCTGTACCTGCAGATGGCGCAGTTCGACACCGTGCGCGAGGGTGTGCTGAAGGTCGCGCTGGCCGCAGCCCGTGCCGGTGTGGCGGTGACGCTGGAGAGCTGGCCCGGCATGATTCACGGCTGGCACGGCCTGGTGAACAGCGGGGTCGAGGAGGCACAGGCAGCGTGGGCTGCGATTCGCCGCTTCTGTGAGGTGCACGTCGCTCGAGGACGGCATGAATGACGATCCGGTTGCAATCGCAGGGGCGTAGGGGCGAGCGGCCGCTCGCCCGTACGAGCGAGCGGCCATTTGTCTGTAGGGGCGAGCGGCCGCTCGCCCGTACGCGGCACCCCCGATCGATCGGCTGTAGGGGCGAGCGGCCGCTCGCCCGTACGAGCGAGCGGCGATTTGTACGGGCGAGCGGCGGCTCGCCCCTACGGCCTACCTGATCTGAAGGCGGCGACAGCGTAACGCCCGCTCTGCGATACTGCCCGGACACAGTCAAGCAGCCGCAGGAGCCTCCGATGTCCGAACCCGTATTGCTGGTGCAGAAGGATGGGCCCGTCGCCACGGTGACCCTCAATCGGCCCGACGCGATGAACGCCTTTTCCGCCGAACTGCGTGTGGCGCTGGGCAAGGCGTTCCGTGAGCTGAAGGCCGATCCGCAGATCCTGGTTGCGATCGTTACCGGAGCCGGCCGTGCGTTCTGTGCCGGCATGGACCTGAAGGAGCTGAGCAGCGGCGGTGCCGACGCCTCGGGCTTCGACAAGAGCGTCGAGGGCCAGGACATGGCCGAGGCCATCGCGGAATTCGACGGGCCGGTGATTGCCGCCGTGAACGGCCATGCCATCACCGCGGGTTTCGAACTCGCGCTCGCCTGCGACTTCATCATTGCCTCGACCAGCGCGAAGTTCGCCGATACGCACGCCCGGGTCGGCATCCTGCCCGGATGGGGGCTGTCGGTGCGCCTGCCGCGCCTGATCGGCATCAATCGCGCAAAGGAAATCAGCTTTACCGGCAACACCGTTACCGCGGCGCAGGCCTGCGAGTGGGGGCTGGTCAACCGCGTGGTGCAGCCCGAGGAACTGCTGCCGACCTGCATGGAGCTCGCACGCCAGATGGCCAGTTGTGTGCCGCATGTGCTGAAGGGCTACAAGAAGCTGATCGACGACGGCTACGGCATGCACGTGCCCGCTGCACTGAAGGCAGAGAAGCTGGCAGGCATCGAGTCGGCACGGCAGATCTCGGTTGCCGACATCGCCGCGCGTCGGGAAGGCGTGTTCGACCGCGGCCGGGACCAGACCCGGCACGCAGGTCCGGAGCAGGGGCAATGAAGCCGCTGGAAGGCAAGTCGGTCATCCTCACCGGTGCCGGCGGCGGCATCGGCCGCCCGACGGCGCTGGTTCTGGCCGCGGCGGGTGCCCGCGTGGTGGTCAGCGACATCCACGCGGGCAACCTGGAGCAGACTCTCGATCAGGTGCGTGGGGCTGGCGGTGAAGCGATCGCGGTCCGCGCCGACATCACGCGGGAAGACGATGTGCGCGCGCTGGTGCAGGCTGCAGCGGCTGCCTTCGGAACAGTGGACGCGCTGGTGAACAACTGCGGCAACAGCCTGCACCGGGATCGGGACATCGTGTCGATGGATGTCGATACCTGGGACGCCACGATGGCGCTGAACGCGCGTGCGCCGATGCTGTGCTGCAAGCACGCGATTCCGGTGATGCTCGCGCAGGGCGGCGGTGCCATCGTCAACATTTCTTCCGGCGCTGCCCTGTCGGGGCAACTGGGCATCCCGGCCTACAGCGCCGCGAAGGCAGCCGTGATTTCGCTGACCCGTTCGGTGGCGACGCTCTACGGGGCGCAGGGCATACGCTGCAACGCCATCGCCCCCGGGCTGATCATGCACGACCGCCTGGCGGCGGTGTTTCCCCCGGAGCAGGTTCGTATCGACGAGCAGAACATCCTGAGTCCGCGCGCCGGAACCCCGGACGACATTGCCCACGCGGTGGTGTTCCTGGTGTCCGACGCCGCGGCGTTCATCAACGCACACGTGCTGCCGGTCGACGGCGGTCTGCTCGCCCATACGCCGACCTATGCCCAGACCCTGGCCATGGGTTCGGCAGGGCCCAACACGAGCGTGGAGCGCTGAGCCCGCGGTGTGCTCACGTTTGCAGGCCACACGGCGCCGGTTATGGTAATGTCCGCCGTGAACGAGGCGCCCGCTGCGGTCCGTGTGGCGGCGCGCGACACCCCTGACCTGGCTTGATCGGCTGTGCGGGCCGATGTGCGAGGTCGTTCAACCCCAGGAGTAGGACGCATGACGAAGAAAGACTATTTCATCATCGATACCGAGACGCACCCGATCGACGCCGCCATGTGGCACCAGCTCGCGCCGTACCAGGGGACGCAGCGTTTCATGCAGTCGCTGCAGGGCACCATCCGGCCCCTGGTCCAGGAATTCCCGTCGATGGAAAACGACGGCATGGGGCCCTTCGAGAAGATGATCTCGAACATGGACGCCTCGGGTACCGACATGGCCTGCGTCATTCCGGAAGCGTTCCTGTTCTGCAGCGGCGGCACGACGCCGATCTCGACCAACGCGTGGATGCTGGAGGGAGTGCAGAAGTACCCCGACCGCTTCATCATGTGCCCGAACTTCGGTCCGATCATCCAGCGTGGCGTCGAGAATGCCATCCGCGAGATGGAGTTCCTGACGAAGGAATACGGCATCAAGGTCTTCAAGTTCTATTCGCCGGAAGACACCTACATCAACGACAAGCGGCTGTGGCCCTTCTACGAGAAGGCACAGGAACTCGGACTGGTGATGCAGGTGCACACCGGAACGGGTTACGTGTATGGCGGTCGCAGCAAGTTCTGCCATCCGTCGCAGCTCGAGGACGTCTGCTATGACTTTTATGATCTGCGCATCGTCGCGTTCCACTTCGGCTGGCCGCACCATCGCGAGCTGAACCTGCTGGCAGCCACGTTCCCGAACCTGTACATCAGCGTGAGCTTCCTGAACCACGCGATGGGCTGGCGGCCGAAGATGTTCCAGGAACTGATCGGTGAAGCCATGCTGTACGCGACGGTCGACAAGGTGGTCTGGGGCAGCGACACGAATGGATCCGGCATGAAGGAATGCGTGGACCCCTTCCATACCTTCCAGATCGACGAGGAAGGTCATCGCGGCTGGGGCTGGTCCTACATCACGGAAGAAGACCGCGCGAAGATCTTCGGCCTGAACATGGCGAAGCTGCTCGGGATCGAGCCGACCAAGAGGGTGAAACGCCCAGCCTGATCGATCGCGGCGCAGCAGGTCGGCGCCGCAACTTCCGCTGTCCTGGTGTGCGGAACGTTGCGGCGCCTGTGCAGGTGATCTGCTGACTGCCGTCGTGATTGGGCCTTCGATCGCACGGATTGCAACGAACAACAAGATTATGCCAGCGAAGACTCCCGCCGAAACCGCACGCGAGGCGCTGATGCGGCTCGCCTCGCTCAAGCTTGCGCCGACTCCGGCCAACTATCAGAGGATATACAACGAGATCGCGGGGGTGCCGGAAGTCAGCGCATTCCCGACGCAAGCACTGCACGCGATCGCACAAGGCTTGCCGGCCCGTACGCCGTTCCAGAAACAGCAGCGCGATGCCTTTGCGCGCGCGGTCGAGCGCAGTAGCTGGGAGGAGTTGCAGCGGGTTCTCGCGGGCTACGCGATACGCGAGGAGCTCCGGGTCGATACGCCGAACCATCGCGCGAACCCGACGGCGGAGCTGCGCGAGCAGGTCGCTCGGCTGGTGGAGAGCAGCCTGCCGGCGCTGGGAGACGATGACTCGCGCTTTTCCCAGCTCGCCGACGATGTGATCAGGCATTTGCGTGACCCCGGTATGGAGCTCGCACAGCTCAAGTTGCCGTTGGCAGAGTTCTGTCACCGGCTCGCGTTCGCTGCCGAGGACCAGGCCGAAATTCGTGCGGTCCTGCTGAAGCTGCTGCATCTGGTCATCCAGAATGTCGGTGAGATCAGCATGGACGACGACTGGCTGAAGCGTCAGCTCGATGCGCTCGCTGCGGCGGCCGCACCGCCGCTGACGCTGCGACGGCTGGATGACCTGGAGCGCCGCCTGACCGACGTCATGCGCAAGCAGATCGACGCCAAGGAGCGCACGCTGGAGGCGCAGGACCAGATGCGCCATATGCTCGCGACCTTCGTCGAGCGCCTGGCGCAGATGACGGATTCCACCAGTTCGTACCGTGACGGCATCGAGCACAGCGCACGTCTGCTCGAGCAGGCAAGAAGCATCGACGAGATTGCACCCGTGCTGCAGAACGTGATCGCGGCGACGCGGTCGATTGCATCCGAGATGGAATCCACGCGTGACGAGCTGCGCGAGATGCGCGAGAAGGTACAGACTTCCGAGGCCGAAGTCGTGAAGCTGCACGCGGAGTTGAACGCGGCAGCGGATCAGGCGCGCCACGACACGCTTACGGGCGTGCTCAATCGCAAGGGTCTGGACGAGGCCATGCAGCGTGAGCTTGCCGTCGTGCATCGCAAGGAGGCGCCGCTGTGCGTTGCACTGCTGGACATCGACAACTTCAAGAAGCTGAACGATGGCAAGGGGCACGAGGCCGGTGATGCGGCGCTGCGACATCTCGTGAGCGTGACCAAGGAGTGCATGCGTGGCCAGGACACGCTGGCACGCTACGGTGGCGAGGAGTTCGTGATCCTGATGCCGGACACCGTGCTGGCAAACGGCATCGAGGCGATGAAGCGCCTGCAGCGTGCGCTCACGCGACGCTACTTCCTCGCCGGCAGCGAGCAGATCCTGATCACGTTCAGCGCGGGCGTTGCCCAGTTCGAGCAAGGTGAAGGCGCCGAAAGTGCGATCAAGCGTGCTGACCAGGCGATGTATCTCGCGAAGCGAACGGGCAAGAACCGCGTCCTCGGCGCGTGAGCTTCCTGCACCTGACAGAAAGGACGGACATGAGCGCAGTGACACCGGAATCGCAGGATCTGAACGCCCGCTACGGGCTGAACCCGCCG
The DNA here is from genome assembly GCA_024234165.1 of Pseudomonadales bacterium. Lineage (NCBI taxonomy): Bacteria > Pseudomonadati > Pseudomonadota > Gammaproteobacteria > Pseudomonadales > Pseudomonadales bacterium. Next base: position 1,313,908 of record JACKOP010000001.1, on the reverse strand, counting down.
CACAGCGAAGTGGTGCGGGCGTGCCGGGTCGTCGAACCCGGCAAGGTGCTCGACATGGGTTGCGGTGGCGGGCGCAATGCCCTGTATCTGAGTCGGCTTGGCTTCGATGTGACCGCCGTCGACATCAATCCGAACGCCATCGGCATGCTGCAGTCGATCATCGGGCAGGAAGGAATCACCACTATCGACGCCCGTCGCCATGACCTCAACCAGGCGAACCTGGGCGAGGTCTACGACTTCATCGCCTGTACCGTCACGCTGATGTTTCTTGATCCCGCACGCGTCGATGCCGTGATCGCCGACATGCAGCACTGCACACGCCCGGGGGGCTACAACCTGGTCGTCGCTGCGATGGATACCGACGCGTACCCTTGCCCGATGAGCTTTCCGTTCACCCTCGGCCCGGGAGAGTTGGGTGCAGCCTATGCGGGCTGGGAACGGCTCGAATACAACGAAGACGTCGGCACCATGCATAACGGTGCGCGGCTGCAGTTCGCGACCTTGCTGGCGCGCAAGCCCCAGTCAGCCTGATACCAGGACGAAGGAGAGCCGACATGACGATCGACCTGAACGACAAGGTGAGCGTGATCACTGCTGCGGGCAACGGCATCGGGCGAGCCAGCGCGCTGGAGTTCGCGCGCCTCGGTGCGAAGGTGGTTGCCAGCGATATCGATCTCACCGCGGTGGAGGCAACGGTGCGTGCGATTCACGCCGCCGGCGGCAAGGCCATCGCGCTGCGCACCGATGTGACCGACGAGAAGCAGGTCGACGCGTTGATCGAGGCTGCGATCGCCACCTACGGAAGGCTGGATATCCTGTTCAACAACGCCGGCGGTGCGCAGCCGAAGCCGACGCTGGATGTGTCGGGCGCTGATTTCCGCAACACAGTCGCACTCAACCTGTTCTCGATGTACTACGGCATCCACGCCGCACTGCCGGTCATGGTGAAGCAGCGCTCGGGCGTGATCCTGTCGACCACGTCGGGAGCCGGGCTGGGTGCAGTGCCGGGGCTTGCTGCCTACGGTGCAGCAAAGGCCGGCATGATCTCGATGACCCGCAGCATTGCGGTCGAGTTCGGTCAGTACGGGATTCGCGCCAACGTCATCTCGCCCGGTTCGATGGACACCATCGGGCTTCGGCAGTGGCTCGACACGCTTCCAGGCGGCGACGCGGACTACTTCGCGCAGATTCCATCGGGCCGGCTCGGCAGGGCCGAGGACATTGCCCGCGCGGCGGCGTTCCTGGTGAGCGACTATTCCGATTACATCAATGGCGTCACGGTGCCGGTCGACGGCGGTACTGCAGCACTGCTTGCGAGTCCCCGCGTATGAGGCCGTGATGGCACGGCGATTTCATACGGTCCGTGGCAGCGCTGACTCTGCCGCATGCTGAGAGTCGGCACTGGATCGAGGAAGTGGCTGTTCTTCGTCGTGCTGCCGAGCCTGGTGGTGTTGCTGTGGCATTCGGGTTGGGTGTGCCGCGCAATGGGTCTGGCGTCCGGACCTGGGGGCGACAAGCCGTCCGCCGCACCAGGTATCGGCCTCTCGTCGTATCGCGTCACGATCGAGGCACGATCGATCGACGGTCTGCAACGGAATGTCTCTGGCCTGACGTACAACGCCGCCACCGGAACGCTGTTCGCCGCGATCAATCGCCCATCGGCAGTTGCCGAACTGTCGACCGAAGGGCAGTTGCTGCGCCACATTCCATTGCCGGAACTGGGCGATCCCGAGGGCATCACTCACATTGCAGGTGAGCTGTTCCTGGTCTCGGACGAATCCGACAACGAGCTTCACTGGCTGCGGATCCGGTCGGGCGTGCAGACAGCGGAGATCGTGGCTTTCGCACGGCTCCCGTCCGATTTCGAGCACCGTGACAACCTGGGTTTCGAGGGGGTGTCGTGGGACGAAGCGAGTGGTGAACTTCTGGTCGTGAATGAAAAGCGGCCGCGCCGCGTGCTGATGGTGCATGGGCTGCAGCCGGCAGGTGTACCGTCGTCCGCGATCGAAGTCATCGAATGGAGTCCGCGATCCTGGCTGGGCCTGTTCGGGCGGGATCTTGCGTCGGTGACCACCCACGGTCCGAGCGGGAACCTGCTGATCCTCAGTGAAGAGTCTGCGATCATGGCGGAGTATTCGCGCGGCGGCGAACTGCTTGGTGTGATGCCGTTGTGGTGCGGGCTGCACGGCCTGAAACGAACAGTACCCCAGGCAGAAGGGATCGCCCTGGGGCCCGACGGTGCCATCTACATCGTTTCCGAGCCGAACCTGTTCTATGTTTTCCGCAACCGAACCAATTGAGCAAGGATCAGGAGCAAGTCGCATGAGCTTTCCCGGTATCCGCGACAAGGTCGCGATCGTCACGGGCGCGGGCGGTGGCATCGGTCTGGCGTACGCGCAGGCACTCGCCGCAGCCGGCGCGAAGGTGGTGATCGCGGAGGTCGATCGCAGCAAGGGCGAAGCCGCGGCCGAAGCGATCCGCGCCACGGGAGGCGATGCCGTTTTCGTGTACACCGACGTCGGCAGTGAGGAATCCACGCGTGCACTCCCGCCGCGAGTGTGCGAAGTCTTTGGCGGCATCGACTTCCTGGTGAACAACGCGGCGCTGTTCGGCGACATGAAGCAGGAGTCGCTGCTCGACGTGGACTGGAGCTACTACCAGTCGTTCATGAACGTGAACCTGAATGGCGCGTTGCTGTGTACGCGCGCCTGCGTGCCGGCGATGCGCACGCGTGGTGGTGGCGCCATCGTGAACCAGTCGTCGACGGCAGCGTGGATGGGGGTAGGCTACTACGGTCTGTCGAAGCTGGCGATCAACGGTCTCACGCAGTGCCTTGCGCGCGAACTCGGACCGCAGCGCATCCGCGTGAATGCGATCGCGCCGGGACCGACCGACACCGAGGCGCTCGCGAAGCAGGTGCCGCAAGCGTACCGCGCGCAGATGGTCGCGCAGTTGCCGCTGGCGCGGCTCGGCACACCGCAGGACATGGCGCAGGCCTGCCTGTTCCTGCTGTCGGACGCGGCGAGCTGGATCACCGGTCACGTGCTCGGCGTGGACGGCGGACACATCTTTCGCCCCTGAACGGAGTTCCCATGCCGCTGCCCGAACTTGCTGCGGAAACCCGCCTCTTCATCGACGGTGAGCTCAGGGAGGCAGCGCACGGTGCGCGCTTCGACAACCTGAATCCTGCCACCGAAGAAGTGCTGGGCAGTGCTGCCGACGGCAGTGCTGCCGATATGGATGCGGCCGTTGCCGCGGCACGACGCGCCTTCGACGGGACGGACTGGGCGCGCGATCATGCGCTGCGCGCACGCTGCCTGCGCCAGCTTCACGCAGGGCTGCTTGCCGGGAAGGAGCAACTGCGCGCGATCGTGGTGCGCGAGGCCGGGTCGCCGGTTTCGCTGAGCGGTTTCATGCAGGTCGACAATCCGATCGACATGCTCGCGTACTGGGCCGACATGGCCGAGCGCCACGAGTACGAGCGTGCGATGGACGATATCGCCCCGCTGGGGCAGCCGGTGCGCCGGCTGCTGCGACATGAACCGATCGGTGTCGTCGGCGCGATCACGCCGTGGAACGTGCCGCTGCTGCTGAACCTCACGAAGATTGCGCATGCGTTCGCGGCCGGGTGCACGGTCGTGCTGAAGCCCGCGCCCGATACGCCCTGGTCGGCAACACACCTCGGGCGCATCGTGCGCGAGCACACCGAACTGCCGCCCGGCGTGCTGAATATCGTCACGTCGTCGGATCCTCTGGTCGGCGAAGCACTGGTGCGCGATGCGCGCGTCGACATGGTGAACTTCACCGGCTCCACGGCCACGGGGCGTCGCGTGATGGCGTGCGCAGCGGATACCCTGAAGAAGGTCTTTCTGGAGCTCGGTGGCAAGAGTGCTGCGATCGTGCTCGACGATGCGAATCTCGAGCAGGTGCTGCCGGCTGCGGCCTCGACCTGCCTGCACGGTGGCCAGGGGTGTGCGATCACCACGCGCTGGCTGGTGCCGCGGGCACGCTGCGCAGAAGCCATCGAGATCATGCGGGCGGCCTTCGCCGCCTGGCGTTACGGTGATCCCGAAGACCCTGCGAACCTGCAAGGGCCGCAGATTTCGCGCCGCCAGCAGGAGCGCGTGCTGGCCTGCATCGAACGCGGTCGTGCGGAGGGCGCCAGGGTGATCGTCGGTGGCGGGCGTCCGCCGCGACGCGGATTCTTCGTCGAGCCGACGCTGTTCGCCGACGTCGACCCGCGCGCGACGATCGCGCAGGAGGAAATCTTCGGCCCCGTCTGCTGCGTGATCGCGTATGACGACGACGAGCACGCGATACGCATCGCGAACGACTCGATCTACGGACTGTCCGGCGCGGTGTTCTCGGCAGACGAGTCGCGTGCGCTCGGCGTGGCGCGACGCATCCGCACCGGCACGGTTGCCGTCAACGGCGGGCAGTGGTTCCACGTCGATACGCCTTTCGGTGGCTACAAGCAGAGCGGGCTGGGCCGCGAAAACGGCCGGCTGGGTTTCGAGGAACATATGGAGACCAAGGTGATCGCGCTGCCCGGCCAGACCGGGGGTGGATGATCCGATGCGTAGCGCAGCAATCACCGGGGCTTCGTCGGGAATAGGTGCCGCGCTTGCGGTCGAACTCGGCGCACGGGGCTGGCGACTGGCGCTTGGCGCCCGCCGTGTGGAGCGTCTCGAGGAGGTGGCAGCAGCCGTTCGCGAGGCAGGAGGCCAGGCGGTCGCACTCGCGCTCGACGTGACGGATACGCGCTCGATCGACGCCTTCTGGCGTGGTGCGGAGCAGGCGTTCGGCCAGGTCGACGCGCTGGTCAGCAACGCCGGCCGTGCCACGCTCGGAGCGCTCGTCGATTGTTCCGACGCGGACCTTGCCGCCGACGTCACCGTCAACCTGCTCGCTCACCTCTGGATGGCAAGGCGCGCACTGCCGAAAATGATCGAGCGCCGTGCGGGTGACCTGGTGTTCATCGGCTCCGACGTCGCCGTGCGCCCCAAACCTGAAATGGCAGCCTACACGGCGAGCAAGGCCGGGCTGGAAGCACTTGCGCGTTCGCTCGCGATGGAGACCCACGACTTCGGCATCCGCACGCTGGTGGCGCGGCTCGGTGCAACGGTCTCCGAATTCGGTGCCGATCTTTCCGACGAGCGCCGGGCGGCTGCGGTGGCACTGTGGCAGCGCTGGGGCCTGCACCTGACGCTGGACGTGGTGGCCACACAGCGCGCGGCGAAGAGCATTGCCGATGCGCTGTCGATTCCTGCCGGCGAAGGCGGCATGGCGCTGTTCGAGCTGCTGCCAACCCCCACACCCCGTTGATGCCGCCCGAGCGGCAAGGAGCAGAGCGATGAGCGATCCGAAGCGGCGCGAAGCCGGAGCAGCGATGATGCGCAAGGTCTATGGAGACGTGGTGCCGGTGCCGCCGGAAGGCAGCGGTGCCTTCGCCGACACGATGCTCGAGCAACTGTTCGGCGAGGTATGGACCCGCGAACAGCTTTCGCTGCGCGACAGACGCCTGCTCACGATGGGCGTGATCGCCGCGCTGGGCGAGAAGGCCACCTGGGGCGTGCAGGTGCGCGCAGCGCTCGCGAACGGCGAGTTCACGGTGGAACAGATACGCGAGATGCTCATCCACCTGGTGCAGTACGTCGGTTACCCGCGTGGCAGCGGCCTGCTGCGCGTGACCGAGGAAGCGATCGCCGCCGCGGCGGGCAAGTAGCCTTGTGCAAGCGGATCAACCCACGCAGACAGGGAAGCACGCAATGAAGATTGCATTCATCGGACTCGGGAGCATGGGCGCACCGCTCGCGCGCCTGATCGCCCGCGCCGGGCACGAACTCGGCGTCTACGACAGCCATGCGCCGGCGGGCGAAGCATTCCGGGACATCGCTGCGGTTGCCGGTTCGCCGGCCGACGCAGCACGGGGCGCCGAGGTCGTCTGCGTGTGCGTCCGGGACGACCGGCAGGTCGAAGACGTGGTGTCTGGCAGGAACGGACTCGCCGGCACGCTCGCACCGGGCGCGCTGCTGCTGGTCCACAGCACGATTCGTATCGACACCGTGCAGCGCATCGGCGCCGCGCTGGCAGCGCAGGGCGTCGCGCTCGTCGACGCGCCGGTCTCGCGCACCCGGCGCAGCGACGACGCACCGTTCGTGTTCACGATGCTGGGCGGGGAATCACGCGACGTCGAGCGGGCACGCGCGGTGGTCGAATCGTTTTCCACCGACGTCGAGCACATGGGGCCGTCCGGTGCCGGCATGGCCACCAAGATCGCGAACAACCTGGTGACGTGGACGCATATCGTCGTTGCGGCGCAGGCCAATGCGCTCGCCGCAAGCCAGGGCGTGCCTTATGAGCGCTTCAAGCGCCTGCTGACCGCGAACGGCAACCTGACGCCGACCGTTGCGGCACTCATGGACGGAATGCACGCGGCAACTGCCGCAGCCAACCCGCAGCGCGCCGCCTTCCTCGCCAGCCAGGCCGGCATTGGCGAGAAGGATCTGGAGCTCGCGATCGAGTGCAGCCGCGCGCTCGGCCTCGACGTCGCCATGATCGAAAGGACGCGCGATCGGGTGCGCCCGGCGATGACGGGGCAGCTTCCGAAGACCTGAACGTGTTCGCCGGATCGGCTCCGGCGCGCGCGGCTTACCACAGCGGATCAACTCACTCATGGCCATCAAGAAATCCGACATCTACTCCTCCCTCTGGGCTTCCTGCGATGAGCTGCGCGGCGGCATGGACGCCAGCCAGTACAAGGACTACGTCCTGTTCATGCTGTTCATCAAGTACATCAGCGACAAGTATGGCGCGAGCAGCGACTTCGCCCCGCCGGTCACGATCCCGAAGGGCGCGAGCTTCAGGGACATGGTCGCGCTCAAGGGCAAGAGCGATATCGGCGACCGGATCAACACGCAGATCATCCAGCCGCTGATCGACGCGAACGCGCGGCTCGCCCGCAGCGACTTTCCAGACTTCAACGATCCGAACAAGCTCGGCGACGGCAAGGAGATGGTCGAGCGGCTGAGCAACCTCGTCGGCATCTTCCAGAAACCCGAACTCGACTTCTCGCAGAACCGCGCCGAGCACGACGACATACTCGGCGACGCCTACGAGTACCTGATGCGCCACTTCGCCACCGAGAGTGGCAAGAGCAAGGGCCAGTTCTACACGCCGTCCGAAGTCAGCCGCGTGATCGCGCAGGTGATCGGCATCTCGCCCGCGAACACCAAGGCCGCGACCACTGCCTATGACCCGACCTGCGGCTCCGGTTCGCTGCTGCTCAAGGTCGCCGCGCAGGCGGGCAGGCAGATCACGCTCGAAGGGCAGGAAAAGGACGTGACCACGGCGGGCCTTGCTCGCATGAACATGATCCTGCACGACTTCCCCACCGCCAACATCCTCTCGGGCAACACGCTGGCCGCGCCCAAGTTCAAGGATGGCGAGAACCTTCGCACCTACGACTACGTCGTCGCCAATCCGCCCTTCTCCGACAAGACCTGGAGCACCGGTCTCAACGTCGCGAACGACCCCTTCCAGCGCTTCGCCTGGGGCGCACCGCCGGCCAAGCAGGGCGACTATGCCTACCTGCTGCACATCATCCGGTCGATGAAGAGCAGCGGCAAAGCAGCCTGCATCCTGCCGCACGGCGTGCTCTTTCGCGGCAACGCAGAAAGCGTGATCCGCCAGCAGCTCGTGCGCTCGGGCATCCTCAAGGGAATCATCGGCCTGCCGGCCAACCTCTTCTACGGCACCGGCATTCCCGCGTGCATCGTCGTGCTCGACAAGGAGAACGCCGCCGCGCGCAAGGGCGTGTTCCTGATCGACGCCAGCAAGGGCTTCATCAAGGACGGGCCCAAGAACCGGCTGCGCGAGCAGGACATCCACCGCATCGTGGACACCTTCACCCGGCAGGCGGACGTGCCGCGCTTTGCCCGCATGGTGCGCTTCGATGAAATCGCAGACCCGAAGAACGACTTCAACCTCAACCTGCCGCGCTACATCGACACCACCGAGCCCGAGGATCTGCAGGACATCGACGGGCATCTGCGCGGCGGCATTCCGGAGCGGGACATCGATGCGCTCGCTGCGTACTGGCAGGTGCTGCCGAAGCTGCGCACGGTGTTGTTCGAATCGGCAGGGCGGCCCGGCTACACCAGGCTGCGGCTGCCGGTGTCCGAGGTGCGCCCGACGATCTTCGATCATCCTGAATTCGCGGCGTACAACCGCGCGGTGAGCCAGCGGTTCGAAAGCTGGCGCGCGTCCGCAACGAAGCAGCTCAGGGCCTTCGGCAAGGACGGTCACCCCAAGGCACTGATCGAGCGCATCGCCGAAGACCTGCTCGCCGCCTTCAGCGAGGCGCCGCTGCTCGACGCCTACGACGTCTATCAGCACCTAATGGACTACTGGGCTTCAGTCATGCAGGACGACGCGTATCTCATCGCGGCCGACGGCTGGGTGGCAAAAACATCCCGGATTCTCGTGACCGACAAGAAGGGCAAGACCAAGGACAGGGGCTGGAGCTGCGAGCTGATCCCCAGGCCATACATCGTCGCGCGCTACTTCGCCAAGGAGCAGGCGGCCGTGGATACCGCGCAGGCAGAACTCGAGTCCACCACCGTGAGCCTCGCCGAGCTGGAGGAGGAACACGGCGGCGAGGAAGGTTTCCTCGGTGCGCTCGACAAGATCGCCAAACCCGAAGTCAGCGTCCGGCTCAAGGAGATCAAGGGCCTCATGGCGAAGGATCCGGACGCGAAGGACGAGGCGATCGTGCTCAAGCGCTGGCTGGAGCTGTCCGAGAGCGAGACCACGCTCAAGCGCTCAGTGAAGGAACGGGAGGCCGCGCTCGACGATCTCGCCTGCGGGAAGTACCCCACGCTCAGCGAAGCGGAGATCAAAACGCTGGTGGTGGACGACAAGTGGATGGCGCAACTCTCGGTCGCCGTGCAGGGGGAACTTGAGCGCGTCTCGCAGACCCTGACCTCCCGCATTCGCGAACTGGCCGAACGCTATGCGACGCCGCTGCCGCAGCTCACCGAAGAAGTAGCGACGCTCGCCGCCCGTGTTGAAGAGCACCTGAAACGCATGGGGGCCACATGGAACTGACCCGCACCGACGGCTACCAGCAGCTGCTGGAACAGATTTCGGATGCCTATACCCAGGGGCGGGTTCGGGCGGTGCAGGCGGTCAACACCCAATTGATCGAGACCTACTGGCAGGTCGGGCAACATATCGTCGAATACGAACAGGCCGGCAACCTCCGCGCCGAGTATGGCAAGGCGCTGATCAACAAATTGGCCATCGATCTCGGTCTGCGCCACGGCAAGGGCTTCAGCCGCAGCAATCTGGTGTACATGCGTTTGCTCTACCAGAGGTATCCAATAAGTCAGAAGCCTTCTCACCAATTGAGCTGGTCGCATTATGTCGAGCTGCTCAAGCTCGACGATGAACTGGAGCGCAGCTTCTACGAAAAACAGGCCATTGCCGAACGCTGGTCGGTGCCCGAACTCAAGCGCCAGAAGGCGTCGTCGTTATTCCTGCGCCTGGCCGCCAGCAAGGACAAGGCCGGCATCCTGCAACTGGCGGCAGAGGGGCAGATCGTCGAGCAGCCTGTCGACCTCTTGCGTGAACCCTACGTGTTCGAGTTTCTGAAGATTCCCGAGCCATATCATATATCGGAAACCCGGCTCGAAACCCTGCTTTGCGACCACCTTCAGCCATTCCTGCTGGAACTCGGCAAAGGCTTCACTTTTGTCGGCCGGCAATACCGGGTGACGATCAACAACCGCCATTACAAGGTCGATCTGGTGTTCTACCACCGCATCCTGCGCTGCTTTGTGCTCATCGACCTGAAGCTGGGCGACGTGCAGCACGATGACATCGGCCAGATGAACCTCTATCTTGGCTACTTCGCCAACGAAGAAAATGCCGAAGGTGACCATCCGCCCATCGGCATCATCCTGAGCCGCCACAAGGATGAACTGCTGGTGGAATACGCCACCTACGGCATGAACAGCCAGCTCTTCGTGCAGAAATACCAGCTCTACCTTCCCGACCGCGAGACTCTGCGCCGCGAGCTGGAACTGAGTCTGCGCGAGGCCCAGCCGTGAGGGAGATGCAAGCCGCCGTACAGCGCGAACTCGATCGCGTGACGCAGACGCTGACCGGGCGCATCGGCGAACTGGCCGAGCGCTATGCGACGCCGCTGCCGCAGCTTGTGGACGAGGTTGCGGCGCTGGCGGCGAAGGTGGACGGGCACCTTGCGAAGATGGGGGCGTCGTGGGAGTGAGGCCGGGGTACAAGCAGATGGAGGTGGGAGTCATTCCACAAGAGTGGGAAGTGAAGTCGCTCAGTCAGATCTCGCCGCAACAGTGCGTCGGCCTTGTTATTAACCCTTCGACGTACTTCGACAAGGCAGGCACCGTACCCCCAAGTTCCGCAGTTGGATTTGTAAGCTGTTGATTGTATTGATACGAATGGGGCAAAAATGCCACTACACGGCGTTGTCGGCGACGGGCAGTGGGAGCTTGAGTGCTTCGAACAGTTCGATCTGCTGGGGTTGCAGGCGCCCGATACCTGTGACGGATTTGCCATCGATCTGGATGCGATGTTGCTGGATCTGGCGCAGCAGGGCGAGGGACCTGCGAGGTGAAAGCGGATGTCCCGCCGCCTTGAGCTTTTGCCGCATGATCCGATGAATCACCAGGGCGAGGAAGCAGATCAGCGCATGGGCGCGGATACGCTCAGGCAGGCGGTGATGTACGGGAGCGATTTCGATGTCGCTCTTGAGTACCCGAAAGCCACGTTCGATGTCGGCCAGTGCCTTGTAGCGGGCGATGACCTCATCGGCGGCGAGTGCGGTGTTGGTGACCAGCAGCAGCTTGCCATCGAGGCGCTCGGCGTTGGCCAGCGCGGCCTCGTCGCGGTGGAAACTGAAGCGCTCCGCCGCCAGGTCTGCCTTGAGGATACGGCTGAGCCCTGCTTCGCTGACTGCCTCGCAGAAACGCAGATACGCCCTGCGGTCGGTGGACTTGCGCCCGCGCAGCGGCTGGCCTGCGTCCGCCTCGTCGAGGCGCCTCGCCATGCGCTCGCCTTCGGCCTCGATGGACGCGATCAGGGCGCGGCGCCGGGCGCTTTGCTCCGCCGCGCGACCGGAGTCGTGCGCGACGACCAGGCGCCGCCCCTGCCACGTGGACTCGCCGACACCCGCATCGAGTGGCATGTTGGTCGCCAACTCGCCAAAGTCCGCGTAACGCCGTGCCGGCACGGCGAGAATGTACTCCACCGCCCGCCAGTCGCGGTACGTAGCGCCTCTACCGCGTCCGGTTGTCGAGGCTCAGCAGGCCACGATCCGCCACCAGCACCACCCGCTCGATCCGATAGCGCGCAATGGCCTTCTCGATGGCGGGCAGCAACGTGGACACTTCGCCGACATTGCCCGCATGGACTTCATGCGCGATCGGCAGCCCCTCGGCGGTCTGGATCACACCGAGCACGAACTGGCGGGCAATGCCCCCGGTGTCCTTGTTGAGCCCGAAGGCACGCACATCGTCTGCCACCGTGCCGTCCCCCTGGATGCGCACCGTGGTGAGGTCGTAGAACACCACCGACAGCGATTGATCGAGCAGCGGGCGCAGCTGCTCCGCAACGACGGCCTCGACCGCATCGATATGCTCCATCAACGCATCCATCGCCCGCAGCAGCTGGTCGTGCGTGACCGTCTCCGGCGCATCGGGCAGGCTGACCGTCTCCAGCCAGCGCAGGACGCCGAGCTTCGAGGTGGGCTCGCACAGGCGGTTGAAGACCATCGCGCGCACCAGCGCGGGCGCGTCGAACCGGCGACGCGTGGAACGTAGCGCACGACGCAATGCGCGATCCAATCCCAGTTCCTGCCACAGGCCATGCAGGGCAAACAGATCGCCAAAGGCCCTGGCTGTTTCGAAGGCCACCCGAGGCGTGGAGGTGGATCGTCCGAGAGCGCGTTGCAGCCCATCGATCAGCGGATCAAGGTCTTTGGAAGAGAGTTTGTCGAGTCGCCCGAAATTGGCGATGACACGCTGACGTGGCTGGCCTTCCTCGTTGCGGTAGGACTCGACCAGTTGCAGGTAGGCTCGGCCGCCAGATCGTGAGATGCGCGTGAACATGCAACTACGTTATACGTATCGTATCCATTAATCAATGGGTGAAACAAAAACACGTGTGACTACATGATCTCCTGGGAAAATGAGGAAATCCACCCATAACTGATTGACTTGTAGTGCCTGCCACCCTGCCGAAATGGCCGTTTTGCAATCTGAAGTGCTGAAGTTGGGCTGGCTGTGTCGAAGGCCACCCGAGGCGTGGAGGTGAATCGTCCGAGAGCGCGTTGCAGCCCATCGATCAGTGGGTCGAGGTCTTTGGAAGAGAGTTTGTCGAGTCGCCCGAAATTGGCGATGACACGCTGACGTGGCTGGCCTTCCTCGTTGCGGTAGGACTCGACCAGTTGCAGGTAGGCTCGGCCGCCAGATCGTGAGATGCGCGTGAACATGCAACTACGTTATACGTATCGTATCCATTAATCAATGGGTGAAACAAAAACACGTGTGACTACATGATCTCCTGGGAAAATGAGGAGATCCACCCATAACTGATTGATTTGTAGTGCCTGCCACCCTGCCGAAATGGCCGTTTTGCAATCTGAAGTGCTGAAGTTGGGCGTACCGATCTTGGTCGGATCGAACATTTCTGAAAACCATATTGAGTGGGCGGCTTCCAATCGCATCACTATTGCGAGCAATGAACTACTGACTGCATCACAACTAGCGGCCGGCGACTTGGTCATGGTCCGTGTAGGCGAACCGGGCGTGGCAGCAGTTGTACCGCCCGAGCTAGATGGCTGCAATTGCGCTTCGATGATGATTGTTCGGCAGGGCCCGTCGTTCGATTCGCAGTGGCTGTGTCACGCGATGAATTCGAAACACGGTAGGCGGCAAGTAGCGCACGTTCAATACGGAACCGCACAGAAGCAGTTCAACATCAGTGACGCTATCGATTTTCTCTATCCCTTTCCTTCCCTCCCCGAACAACGCGCCATCGCGACAGCATTGAACGATGTGGATGCGCTGCTGGGCGGGCTGGACCGGCTCATCGCCAAGAAGCGCGACTTCAAGCAAGCCGCCATGCAGCAACTCCTCACCGGCCAGACCCGCCTGCCCGGGTTCAGTGGGGAGTGGGAGATGAAACGGTTGGGGGACCACGTGACGTTCCTCCGAAATGGTGTGAACTCCCGAGCTGAACTTCTGCCAGAGGGGCGGGTGAGATACCTCCACTACGGCGACATTCACGCAAGCACGGACTCGTTCCTTTCGCCGCGGGCACTTCCAAGCCTGCCGGAAGCAAAGGCTGCACAGCTCGACCGGTTGCGTGATGGCGATGTTATTTTCGCTGACGCATCGGAGGACATCGCCGGAGTCTGCAAGTCGGTCGAACTACGCGGCGTTCACGACACCGAGGTCGTCTCCGGACTGCACACGATTGCGGCGAGATTCGACAAGACCGTAATTGCCGATGGCTTCAAAGGCTTTCTTCAATACTGCCCTTCGTTTGCAACGCATCTTCGGCGCTTGGCTGCAGGGACGAAGGTCTATGCCACGAACAGAGCGCATATCGCGAGCGTCGAGATGCGACTACCCTCAGTTGTCGAGCAAACTGCCATCGCCACCGTCCTCTCCGATATGGACGCCGAACTCGCCGCCCTCGAAGCCCGCCGCGACAAGACCCGCGACCTCAAGCAGGCGATGATGCAGGAGCTGCTCACCGGGAGGACGCGGCTGGTCTGAGGCGGCGGCTGATCGCCTGCCCGAGCTGCGTCGGACTTTCATCGGGCGGCCAAGATACCCTGGCGATCATTTGAAGATAATTGCACCACGCCTAATCATTAACCAATTGAATTGGCTATTGAAATCGTATTAAATTCAAGATAACTACTGACTTTGTTGCAGATAATCGCCACCATGCCCGCATTCCGTCACCACGATCTGGCGCTGCTCAATCCGGCGTTCGACTCGCCGCTGGTGGACGTTCTGACCGAACTCGAGCACCTCCGCCGCTTGCAACTGCAAGGCACGACGCCGGGGCCGGTCTTCTTCCAGCTGAAGAGCATCTTCCACATGCTGGAAAGCCTGGGTTCGGCCCGCGTCGAGGGCAACCACACGACCCTCGCCGACTACGTCGAAAGCAAGCTGGAAGGCACGTCGTCCGCCGTTGCCGACCCGTTGCGGGAGATCGGAAACATCGAAGCCGCGATGGCGCACATCGATCAGACCCTGCACTCCGGCGACGCACTCACCGAACACTTCATTCGTGAATTGCACGCCCTCACTGTGCGGCAACTGGAGCGCGAGGGGGATGCCACGCCGGGCGCTTACCGCAAGACGCCGGTGAGGATCGCCGGGTCCGGGCACCTGCCCCCCGAGTTCATCCAGGTGCCGCAGTACATGGCCGAGCTCACGGCTTTCATCAACCACGGGCACCGCCCGAAGTACGATCTCATCAAGGTCGCGCTGGCACACCATCGCTTCGGCTGGATCCACCCCTTCAGCAACGGCAACGGTCGCGTGGTCCGGCTGCTGACCTATGCCTTGTTGATCAAGTACGGCTTCAACGTGCAGGCCGGCGGGCGCGTGTTGAATCCAACGGCTGTGTTCTGCAATGACCGCGACCGGTATTACGCCATGCTGGCGAACGCCGACACCGGCACGCCAGAGGCGCTCGAAGAATGGTGCATCTATGTGCTGCAGGGCATCCTGGAAGAACTGCGCAAGGTCGATCGGCTGACGGATTTCGCCTGGCTGAACGAGCGGATCCTCGCGCCCGCTCTTGCTCATGCGAAGGAGCGCCAGCTCATCACGGATCTGGAGGAGGCCGTGTTGCGGATTGCCGCCCGCAAGGGCGTGACGAAGGCGGTCGATCTGGCGCCGGCCATGCGCGGCCTGTCTTCGGCCCAGCGTACCTATCAGATCCGGAAACTGGTGGAACGGAAAATGCTGCAGCCGATCAGCCCGGGAGCGCGGCAGTACACCATCGGCTTCAGCAACAACGTCCTGATGCGCGGCATCATCCAGGCACTGTCTGCTGAAGGCTTCATTCCGGCACCGCTGGGCAGCACCTCATGAGCGAGAGCCAGCACACCGAATGGAAGGAATCCTGGCGCGACGACTGGCTGCGCTGGGTCTCGGGCTTCGCCAATGCCGAAGGCGGTGTGCTGGTCATCGGGCGTAACGACGAGGGCAAGGCGGTCGGTGTGGCGGATGCGGAAAGGCTGCTGGTCGAGTTGCCGAACAAGATTCGCGACCTGCTCGGCGTGGTGGCCGAAGTGAACCTGCGCCGCGTGCGCGGCCGGGACACGATCGAGATCATCACGCCGGCCTATCCCAACCCGATCAGCTATCGCGGCCACTACTACCAGCGCAGCGGCAGCACGCTTCAGGAACTGAAGGGTGCGGTGCTGGACCGCTTCCTGCTGCGTTGCTACGGGCGCACCTGGGATGGTTCGCCGCTGCCTGGGGTTGCACCTGCCGACCTCTCATCGGCGGCGATCAAGGTCTTTCGCGATCTCGCCGCGCGCAGCGGCCGGCTGGATGCAGCGGCGCTTGCTGAAACCGATGCCCGGCTGCTCGACAAGCTCAAGCTCAGCGAAGGCCGCTACCTCAAGCGCGCAGCAGTACTGCTGTTCCACCCGGACCCTCTGCGTTTCATCACCGGCGCCTTCGTCAAGCTCGGCTTCTTCCGCACCGAAAGCGATCTGGTCTACCACGACGAGATCGTCGGCGATCTCTTCACGCAGTCACGTCAGACGCAGGAACTGCTATTCACCAAGTACCTCAAGGCGGCGGTGGGCTACGAGGGCAGCCTGCGCGTTGAGCGCTTTCCCGTGCCACGCGAGGCCATGCGCGAGGCGGATGCCGGGGAAGTCACCGACCCAGTCACCGACCCAGTCACCGACCCAGTCGATCAGGTGCTGGCGTTGCTGGCCACCGAAGCCCTCGCACCCTCGGTAATCCAGCTACGTCTTGGTTTGAAGCACCGTCCGACATTTCGAGCGAACTATCTGCATCCGGCGCTGCGCCAGGGCTTGATCGAAATGACGATTCCGGACAAACCGACTAGTCGTTTGCAGACCTACCGGATCACGGCAGCCGGGAGCGAACGCCTCGCCGTCACGCGTGCTGCGAGGAAGCTAAGGTGAGAGTCCACCCGGCAATCAGCCGTTCGCCAAACCGGCAATTGGACGCTCGCGTAACAGGCAATCGGGCGGAGGGATAACCGGCAAATGGACGCCCGCTCGGAACGCCGCACCCAGAACCGCGTCGTCGCGCTGTTCACGCGCT
Organism: Pseudomonadales bacterium; assembly: GCA_024234165.1. NCBI lineage: Bacteria > Pseudomonadati > Pseudomonadota > Gammaproteobacteria > Pseudomonadales > Pseudomonadales bacterium. The sequence goes on along the minus strand of JACKOP010000001.1, from coordinate 1,297,538 downwards.
CCTCACCCGACGGAGGTCTCGGCTACCACTACCTCGGCAACTGGAACACACGCGACGGGAACCGTCCCATCGAGACGACGCTGCTGCGCGAGAACCTGATGACGCGCGGCTACTCGCCCGCGCACATCGCCGCTGCGCTGCAGAAGCTGGAGACGGCTGCCGACGCCACCGGCATCACGCTCTATCAGGCAAACCTGCGCACCTACCAGCTGCTGCGCTACGGCGTGCCGGTACAGGTGGCAGCGGGAGCCGCGCACGAGACGGTGCACCTGATCGACTGGGAGCACCCGGAGCGCAACGACTTCGCGCTCGCCGAGGAGGTAACGATCAAAGGCGGTTACCAGCGGCGGCCCGACATCGTGCTCTACCTCAATGGCATTGCCGTGGTGGTGATCGAGCTCAAGCGCAGCTCGGTGGAAGTCGCCGACGGCATGCGCCAGCTCATCACCAATCAGGAAGAGATCTTCAACAAGGGTTTCTTCAGCACTGTGCAACTCCTGCTGGCCGGCAGCGATTCTCAAGGCTTGCGCTATGGCACGACCGGTACGCCGGAGCAGTTCTTCGTTGAATGGAAGAACGAGAACCCGCCCGCAGCGGGCGCACTGCCGGCGCCCGGGGCGCTGCTCGACCGGCCGCTGGTGCAGCTTTGCAACAAGGCGCGCCTGCTGGATCTCATCCGCCACTTCATCCTCTTCGACGCGGGGCTGAAGAAGGTGCCGCGCCCGCACCAGTTCTTCGGCGCGAAGGCCGCGCAGGAGCGCATCGCGAAGCACGAAGGCGGCGTCATCTGGCACACCCAGGGCAGCGGCAAGAGCATCCTGATGGTGCTGATCGCAAAGTGGCTGCTGGAGCACGACCCGGATGCCCGCATCCTCGTCGTCACCGATCGCGACGAACTGGACAAGCAGATCGAGGGAGTGATGAAGAGCGCAGGCCTCATCGGCGAGAATTCGCCCTCGCCGCGCATCACCTCGCGGCGCGAACTCGTCGAGAAGCTCACCGCCGCGACGCCGCGTCTCCTGTGCGCGCTCGTCCACAAGTTTGATCCGACTGATCTCAACGGCCCGCCGCCGCCCGTGCAGGGACGCTTCTATGTCTTCGTCGATGAGTGCCATCGCACCCAGGGCGGCGACATGAACCGGCAGATGAAGCGCTGGCTGGAGAGCGCCATCTTCGTCGGTTTCACCGGCACGCCGCTCTTGCGCCGTGACAAGCCGATGACGCGCGATGTCTTCGGTACCTACATCCACACCTACAAGTTCCACGAGGGCGTGGCCGACGGCGTCATCCTCGATCTCAAATACGAAGCGCGCGACGTGCCACAGCAGCTGACGTCGCAGGCCGCCATCGACAACTGGTTCGAGCACAAGACGCGCAACCTGAACGACTTCCAGAAAGCCGTCCTGCGCAAGCGCTGGGCGACGATGGAAGAGCTGATGAGCGCGGGCGAGCGCAAGCAGCGGATCATCGCCAGCATCATCGAGGACTTCGCCCTCAAGCTGCGGCTCAACAACGACCGCGGCACGGCGATTCTGGTGGTGGCCTCGATCTACGACGCCTGCCACTACTACCGCCTGTTCCTGAACACACCCTTCGGCGCGTACTGCGGGATCGTCACGTCCTACGAGCCGAACCACAACGCCATCTCGCGCGAGCCGGCCAACAGCGATGAGCGCTACAAGTTCGACACCTACACGCAGCACGTGTTGCAGGCCGCGCAGACAACCAAACAGTACGAGGACGATATCAAGCGCCGCTTCATCGAAGAGCCGGCCAACCTGAAGCTGCTGATCGTGGTCAGCAAGCTACTTACCGGCTTCGATGCGCCGAGCTGCACCTATATCTATCTGGACAACGAGCTGCACGACCACAACCTGTTCCAGGCCATCTGCCGCACCAACCGCCTCGATGGCGCCGACAAGGACTACGGGCACATCGTGGATTTCAAGGAGCTGTTCGGTGACGTGCAGGAAGCCATCGCGGTCTACAGCTCGGATGAACTCGATATCGACGAGGGAGGCGAGGAAGGCAATAACGTCTACGTGAAGGACTGGCTCGTCGAAGGCAGGAAGAAGCTCGACGAGGCGCGCGAGGCGCTGCGCTATCTGTGCGAGCCGGTACGGCCGCCGCGCGAGGTAGAGCAGTACCTGCATTACTTCTGCGGCAACGCCGCCAACGCCGATGCGCTGAACGAAACCGAGCCGTTGCGGGTGGCGTACTACAAGGCCGTCGCGGTGTTTGCGCGCGCCTGGTCCGGGTTGGCGCAGAACCTCACCGATGCGGGCTACACCGACGCCGAGGTGAATGCGTTGCGTAAGGAAGTGGAATTCCACACCGACATCCGCGCCGCCATCAAGAAGCACTCGGGTGAAGAGCTGGACATCAAACCTTACGAGGCGGACATGCGCCATCTCATCAACACCTACATCCAGGCCGATGCCGCAGCGGGACTGGGCCAGCTCGGGGACCTCTCGTTGACGGAGCTCATCATCGAGACCGGCATCCACGACGCCATTGCCCGCAAGCTGAACGAGAAGGGCAAGCTCTCACGCAACGCGATCGCCGAAGGCATCATCAACAACGTTCGCAAGACCATCATCCGCGAACAGCTCACCGATCCGCGCTTCTACGAACAGATGTCGCTCTTGCTGGACGATCTCATCCAGCAGAGCCGCGCGGATACCGCGGCCTACGAGGAATTCCTGCAGAAGGCCGAAGCGCTGGTCAGGCGATTGGCAGCCAAGCACCCGGAAGCCGGCATTCCAGCGGCGTTGCACGGCAGGCATGAAGCCACGGTGATCTACAACAACTTGCCGCGGATTCTGGCGACCGCCGCGCCGAACGCCGTTGCCGAGCCAGACCCCACAGCGGACGACAAGCGGTTGAAGCTAGCGCTCGATATCGATCGCACGATGCGCGAGCAGGCACCGGCGGACTGGAAGGGCGATCAGGCGCGCGAAGCACAGGTGTTGAACGCACTGTTCCCGCTCCTCGATCGCAACCGCGAGGCGACGCTGGCCGTCTTCGATCTCGTCAAGCACCAGCCAGGTTACGGATGAGCGAGACGATCCGGCTCGGCGGAATTGCCATCGCCGTCACGCGCAAGGACATCAAGCATGTCCATCTCTCGGTGCATCCGCCGAAGGGGCGGGTCACGCTGGTCGCCCCGGTCGGCACGCGCCTGGAGGTGGCCCGCGCCTACGCGGTCTCCAAACTAGGCTGGATCCGGGATCAGCAGGCGCGGCTGCGCGCGCAGGCGCGCGAGACACCGCGCCGGTTCGTCACGCGCGAGAGCCACTACGTCTGGGGCAAGCGCCATTTGTTATGCGTGATCGAGCGCGAGCAGAAGCCGTCCGTGACGATGGATCACCGACGCGTCACGCTCAGCGTTCGACCCGGCAGCGATCAGGCGAAGCGGGAGGCGGTGATGCATGACTGGCACAAGCGCTTGCTGCATGAGGTTGTGCCCCCACTCATCCGCAAGTGGGAGCCGCGCCTCGAGGTCAAGGTTGCCGCGTACTTCCTTCAGCGCATGAAGACCAGGTGGGGGAGCTGCAACCACAGAGCACGCCACATCCGGCTGAACACCGAACTCGTGAAAAAGCCCAGGGATCTGCTGGAGTACGTGGTTGTGCACGAGATGGTGCACCTGATCGAGTCAACCCACAGCGAGCGCTTCGTGGCGCTGCTGAACGAGCACTATCCGGCATGGCGCGAAGCACGCATGGAGCTGAACGAGTTGCCTTTGGGCGCGGTGGTGTCGTGGGCGTAGCGTCTGGCAATCAGCCGATGCAAATCAGTTCGGCCAGGGTCCTGGCCAGCAGCACCGGTTGCGAGTTCATCACCATATGCCCCGCCTCGAGCGTTCGCCTCGTGACGCCGGCGCCGAGCGCAGGCAGCATCGCCTCGACCAGTGACGGTGGTACCGGAACGTCCTCTGTGCAATCGATGTAGACGCGGTGTGCGTGCAACGGCAGGCCGCGCACCCGGGCGTTCAGCAGTGCCGAGGTGTCATCGACCAGGCGCGCGCGTACCGACGCCCATTGCGCCTCGTCGAGGTCGTTGGCAAACAGGGTCTTGCTGATTTCCTCCGGCATCCTGCTCAGCCTGCCGTCCGGCATGTCGGATCCGGTGGTGAGGCGAGCTGCGGTGGTGTGCGCAGTGGGCACCAGCGCCGCCAGATAGATCACCGACAGCACGCGATCGGGATGACACATCGCTGTCTCGGTGATGGTGACCCCGCCGAGGGAATGGCCGACGAGCGCCATCCGCCTGAAGCCGGCACGGTCTGCTGCGTCGATCACGGCGGCAACGCAGTCGGCGAGCGTGACCGTGGCCAGATCGGCAGGGTTGCTGCCACGCCCGGGCAGATCGACGGCAACGGCGGGGAAATCGAGCAGCGGCATCACTTCATCCCAGATGTCGGCGGCGCAGGTGCCGCCGTGCACCAGGACTACGCCGTCGACGGCGGGTGCTGTCGCCATGACCGAATTCTCCTTCATCGCTCACAGCCTCAGGGAGCGCGCCGCCGTGGGCGGGTTGCTGCGGATATCGATCCACTCTTCGAGCTCGGCAGCGGGAAGCGGCGGTGACAGATAGTTGCCCTGTGCCGTGTCGCAGCCGAAGCGGAACAGTTGTTGTCGCGTCGCATGATCCTCGACGCCTTCGGCGACGACGTGAAAGCCGAGCTCCCGTGCCATCTGGATCGTCGATCGGACGATCACCACATTGTTTTCATCACTGACGAGATTCGATACGAAGGAACGGTCGATCTTCAGTTCGTCGATCGGCAGGATGCTCAAGTAGGCGAGCGAGGAATAGCCGGTGCCGTAGTCGTCGAGCGCGAACTTCAGGCCGGCCTCGCCGAGGCGGGTGATCGCCTGCAGGATCCGCTCGGGGTCGATCAGCAGCGTGTTCTCGGTGATTTCCAGTTGCAGCATGCGGGCGGAAACACCGGTGCTCCCCAGCATCTCCAATACTTCGTCGGGGAAGCGCGCATCCAGCAGGCTTTCCGGCGCCAGGTTCACGGCGATGCGCAGTTCCCTGCCTGCCCGCTGCCATTGCTGGGCCTGCTGCAGCGCCAGCATGAGCACGCGCAGCGTCAGTTTCCGCATCAGGCCGTGGCGTTCGGCGATAGGCACGAACCGTTCGGGCAGCAGCAGGCCGTGCACGGGGTGTTGCCAGCGGATCAGTGCCTCGACGCCGTGAGTCGTGTCGGTGAGGATGTCGACCTTCGGCTGGTAATGGAGTCTGATTTCGTCATTGTGCAGCGCGGTGCCCAGTTCGCTCGCCAGTTCGACGTGCTCGCGTGTGTGTATGGCGTGCGCCGGGCAGTAGACCTCGATTCCGCCGCCGCGACCCTTGGCACGATACATGGCGATATCTGCCTGGCGCAGCAGGGTCTGCCGGTCTTCGCCGTGACGGCGAACCGCCACGCCGACGCTGGCGTTGATATGCAGGTCCAGTCCGTCGAGTTCGACGGACTGGTCCAGGCTCGACAGGAAGCGTTGCGCTGCCGTGATCGCCCAGTCATCGCCGCGCTGCCCAAGCAGCAGGGCCGCGTACTCGTCACCACCGAGGCGGGCCAGCGCCAGCGCTTCCGGCAGCGAGGTTCGCATGCGCGCGGCCACCTCCTGCAGCAGCGCATCGCCGGTGTGGTGGCCAAGCGTGTCGTTGATTTCCTTGAAGCGGTCCAGGTCGACCAGCATGACCGCCGCCTCGAGTTGCGCATCGTGCAGCCGCTGCAGTTGTTCGTCTGCGGTTTCGTAGAAGCTGCGGCGGTTCGCCAGGCGCGTCAGATCATCGAGCGAGGCGAGCCGGGTGAGCGTCTGCCGCTGGGCAAACACGATCCTGCGTTCGCGCTGCAGACGGCGCGACTCGACGTAGCCGAACAGGTTCGCGAGCACCACGAGTATCAGCATGAACATGACGTTGTTGAAGTCTGAGGCCTCCAGCGTCGAAAGCCAGGCGCAAAATGTCAGCACCGAGTAGGAGGCAGTAAACCCGGCGAGCGTGACCAGATTCAGGCGGACCACCAGGTAGATCGCGAGCACGCCCGACGGGATCAGCAGGCTGCCACGGTAGTTCATGCCGTAGCCGCAGGCGATCATCGTCGCGATCGCCACGATCAGGGTCAGGCCCGAGATTGCGGTCCAGGCGCGCCAGGAGTCGAGTCGCCGCTTGCGACCGAGCAGCAGGTAGAGCGTGAGGATGATCGTCAGTGCCAAGGCCTGTCCGATGAGTTCCAGCGTCGACGTGGGGTGATGTTGAATCAACTTGCCGAACAGCAGCACCAGCACGTCGACAACGAAGACGACGACGGCGGCTGCACGCAGTGCGGCGCGTTCCGCCGGGAACGTCGACTCGCGATACGAGGCCTCCAGCTCGCGGTCGGCAAATTCGGCGCTCCAGCGCGTCAAGCGGATCCGTGTCGAATCCCTGACGCCTGCTCTGTCCTGGTCGTGCAACATTGGCCACTCGCTCCTTGTGGAAACCCGATTCCCGTCGTGTCCTGCCGTGCGTTCACCCACCCGTGGCGGCTTGAGTTCCGAGCATCCGTGCTGCCGCTCGTGCGGTTGGCGCGAGTCCGGTGCCGCCTGCTCGCAGATGGGCCACGAAGGCGCTGACCATCCGCGGTTCCCAGAAGCGCCTGATGTGATCGACAACGGCAGCGGCAGGGTCGCTCGCGCTGCCGTCATGGAACGCCGCGATCTCGTTCGCCATCTTCACCAGGTAGTCGCTTCGCATGGCTGTCCGTCTGCTTCTCTCCGTGACAGTCTATGCACGGATCGCTCCGGCGTCCGTGCGTGCGCCAGCGAGCAGTGCATCCTGCTCGTGCGTGAAACGCGCGCGACGTTGCTGCCACGCCGAGGGACTGTCGACCTTCACGACCTGGACTGCGGTCACCTTGTATTCGGGGCAGTTGGTTGCCCAGTCGGAGTTGTCGGTCGTGAGCACGTTCGCACCGGATTCGGGAAAATGGAAGGTGGTGTACACCACGCCCGGTTGCACGCGCTCGGTCACGCTGGCACGCAGCACCGTTTCCCCGGCGCGGCTCGTCACGCCGACCGGATCCCCGTCGACGATGCCGCGGACTTCCGCATCGTGCGGATGGATCTCGAGCCGGTCCTCGGCGTACCAGGCCACGTTGTCGGTGCGCCGTGTCTGCGCACCGACGTTGTACTGTGCAAGCGTACGCCCGGTAGTGAGCAGCAGCGGCAGGCGTGAGCTGGAACGTTCGCTGCTCGGCACGTACCTCGTGATGAAGAAGCGACCCTTGCCGCGCACGAACTCGCCCACGTGCATGGTCGGTGTGCCCGCGGGCTGCGCCTCGTCGCAGGGCCACTGGATACTGCCGAGGCGTTCGAGCTTCGTGTAAGTCACACCGCTGAAGGTGGGCGTGAGGCGCGCGATCTCATCCATGATTTCTGACGGGTGCCGGTAGTGCATCGGGTAGCCGAGTGCGTTGGCGAGGCGAGCCGTGATCTCCCAGTCGGCAAGGCCTGCAGGCGGTTCGAGCGCCTTGCGCACGCGGCTGATGCGGCGTTCCGCGTTCGTGAACGTGCCGTCCTTTTCGAGAAAGGTGGAACCGGGCAGGAACACGTGCGCGTAGCGTGCCGTCTCGCCGATGAACAGATCCTGCACGACGATGCACTCCATCGCCTGCAGCGCAGCGCCGACGTGCTGGCTGTTCGGGTCGGACTGCGCGAGGTCCTCGCCCTGCAGGTACAGCCCCCTGAAGCTGCCGTCGAGCGCGGCCTCGAACATGTTCGGGATGCGCAGGCCCGGCTCCGCGTGCAGTTCGACGTTCCACTCCGCGGCAAAGTCCGCACGCAGTGCGGCATCGCTGATGTGCCGGTAGCCCGGCAGCTCGTGCGGAAAGCAGCCCATGTCGCAGGAGCCCTGCACGTTGTTCTGCCCGCGCAGTGGATTCACGCCAACGCCCTCGCGCCCGATGTGCCCGCAGGCCATGGCGAGGTTGGCGATCGCCATCACGGCGGTGGACCCCTGGCTGTGTTCGCTTACGCCGAGGCCGTAGTAGATCGCACTGTTCGGCCCCTGGGCATACAGGCGCGCGGCAGCACGCACGCTGTGCGCAGGCACCCCGGTGACGGCTTCCATCGCCTCGGGCGATTGCTGCTCCGAGGCAATGAACTCGCGCCACGCGCGGTAGGCTTCGCGCTCGCAGCGCGCATCGATGTAGTCCGGGCGTTCGAGCCCCTCGGTGATGACCACGTGCGCGAGCGCGTTCAGCATCGCGACGTTGGTGCCGGGGCGCAGTTGCAGGTGGTGCCGCGCCTCGACGCGCGCGGAGCGCACCATCGGGATCGCGCGCGGGTCGATCACGACGAGGCCGGCTCCTTCGCGTACGCGGCGCTTCAGCATCGAGGCGAAGACCGGGTGTGCTTCGGTCGGGTTCGCACCGATCAGGAGGATCACGTCGGCATCACGCAGCGAATCGAAGGCCTGGGTGCCGGCCGATTCGCCGAGGGTGCTCTTCAGGCCGAAGCCGGTCGGTGCGTGGCAGACGCGGGCGCAGTTGTCGACGTTGTTGTTGCCGAACGCGGCGCGCACCAGCTTCTGCACCAGGTAGGTTTCCTCGTTCGTGCAGCGCGAGGAAGCGATGGCGCCGATGCTGGTGCGCCCGTAGCGGGCCTGGATGCGGCGGAATTCGGCCGCTGCGTATGCAATGGCTTCTTCCCAGCTCACTTTCTGCCACGGTTCGTCGATGCTCGCGCGGATCATGGGGCGTGTGATGCGCTCGGGGTGCGTGGCATAACCGTACGCGAAGCGCCCCTTCACGCAGGCGTGGCCATGGTTCGCGCCGCCCGCGCGGTTCGGTGCCATGCGCACCACATCGGTGCCGCGCAGTTCGACATCGAAGCTGCAGCCGACGCCGCAGTACGCGCAGGTGGTCGTCACCACGTGCTCGGGCAGGCCGATCGCAAGGCGGGATTTCTCGCTGAGCGCGCCGGTCGGGCAGCTTTCGACGCATTGGCCGCAGGAAACGCATTCGGAGGCGAGGAAGGATTCGTCCTGACTTGCGACGATGCGCGAGGCGAGGCCGCGTCCTGCGACGGTGAGTGCGAAAGTGCCCTGGATATCGTTGCAGGCGCTCACACAGCGCGAACAGACGATGCAGAGGCTGCTGTCGAAGCGGAAGTACGGGTTCGAGTCATCGCGTGCGATCGCCTGCAGGGCCGGCGGCGCCGCGCTCGCGTAGGGGGAGGAAAGCACCCCGTGCCGGGTTGCCATCTGCAGCAGCCGGGTGCCCTGGTGCGCTGGATTGCTGGCCCAGTCGGCGGCTTGCTCGGAGACGTAGAGTTCCAGCACGCCTTTGCGGATCTCCTCGAGGCGTGGCGATGTCGTCTTCACCTTCATGCCGGGTGCGACGAGCGTGGTGCAGGAGGCTGGCAGTCCCTTCTGACCTTCGATCTCGACCAGGCACAGCCGGCACGAGCCGCAGGCCTGCAGCGTGTCGGTGGCGCAGAGCTTCGGCACGTCGACGCCGGCCAGTGCGGCTGCACGCAGTACCGAGCTGCCTTGCGGCACACTCACGCTGTGGCCGTCGATCTCGAGACCGATCAGCGGGCCGGGTGTTTGCGGGGCGGGTGTCCCCAGGTCGCGGTGTCTGATCGAATGCATGCCGTCGTCCTCCTTCAGGCCAGCCGGCGTGTGAGCGCTTCGGGAAAGCCGCGCAGGATGCTGCGTACCGGGTAGGGCGCCATGCCACCCAGGCCGCACAGCGAGCCGTCGATCATCGTGGTGCAGAGGCGGTCGAGCTGGTCGACTTCGGCGCGCGTCGCGTGGCCCGCACACAGGCGTGCGAGCAGCTCTTCGGCGCGTGTGGAACCGATGCGACACGGTGTGCACTTGCCGCAGGACTCGTGCGCGCAGAACTCCATCGCGAAGCGGGCCATCTCGAGCATGTCGGTGCTGTCGTCGAACACCACGACACCGCCGTGGCCGAGCATCGCGCCAACGCTCGCGAGTCCTTCGTAGGTGAGCGGCGTGTCGAGCTGCGCTGCGGTGAGGTAGGCACCGAGTGGGCCGCCGACCTGTACCGCCCGCACCGGGCGGCCGCTCAGCGTGCCTTCGCCGAAGTCCTCGACGAGTTCGCGCACGCTGAGGCCGAAAGCCTTTTCGACCAGTCCGCCACGCTTCACGTTGCCGCCGAGCTGCAGCGGCAGTGTGCCGCGCGAGTCACCGGCGCCGAAGTCGCGATAAAACGCCGCGCCACACTCGAGGATGAGCGGCACCGTGGCCAGCGTGATGACGTTGTTGACTACCGTTGGCTGTCCCCACAGTCCCTTGACTGCGGGCAGTGGTGGGCGGTAACGCACCTCGGCGCGCCGGCCTTCGATGCTTTCGAGCAGCGCCGTCTCCTCGCCGCAGATGTACGCACCGGCGCCGAGGCGAAGTTCGATGTCGAAACGCCGCGAGCTGCCGAGCACGCGTTCGCCGAGCAGCCCACGCTCGCGTGCGATCCGGATCGCGGCCTCGAGCACCCGGCGAGCGTGCGGGTATTCGATGCGCAAATAGATGTAGCCCTGCGTTGCACCGACCGCGAGCCCCGCGATCAGCATGCCGGCGAGCAGCGTGTACGGGTCGCCTTCCATCAGCATGCGGTCGGAAAAGGTGCCCGAATCACCCTCGTCCGCGTTGCAGACGATGAACTTCTCGGGCGCTTCCCGTTCGAGCACGGTCTGCCATTTGCGCCCGGTGGGAAAGGCGGCGCCACCGCGTCCGCGCAGGCCCGATTCGCCGATCTCCTGCACGATCCGCTGCGCCGGCAGTTCGAGCGCGCGTTCCACGCCGGCAAGGCCGCCGCTGGCGCACCACACCACGTAGTCGAGTGGATCGATCAGGCCGCAACGCGCGAAGCTCAGTCGCTCCTGGTGCGCGAACCACGGCAGGGCATCGAGGCGCCCGAGCCGCAGCGCGTGCTCGCGACCGTCGAGGAATCCGGCGGCAAACAGACCATCGAGATCGCCGGTATTCACCGGGGCGTAGGCGATGCGGCTGCCAGCCGTCTCGACCTCGACGAGCGGCTCGGCGCAGACCATGCCGCGTGATCCGGTACGCACGATCGTGATCGCACGGCCGGTTGCGCTGGCGCGGGCGGCGATCTCGAGGGCGACCTGGTCTGCACCCAGCGCACGCGCGCTGGCGTCGCCGGAGATGTATACGGATAGGGTCGGCCGGTTCATTCGCGTGCCCGCCACTCGGCCAGCAACTCGGCGAGCCGTGCTGCATCGACGCGTCCGTACAGCTCATCGTCGATCAGTACCGACGGCCCTGCCGCGCAGTTGCCGAGGCAGTACATGCCCTGCAGGCTGAACGCGCCATCGGCGCTGGTGGCACCGAAATCGATACCGAGCTGCTGGCGTGCCTCGGCTGCGAGTGCACGCGAGCCGACCGCCTGACACGCTTCGGCACGGCAGATGCCGACGCGGTGCCGGCCGCCCGGCGAACGGCGGAAGTGACCGTAGAACGAGACCACGCCGTGCACCTCGGCCCGCGAGAGATTCAGCGCCTCGGCGATGCGTGCGACCGCGTCATCGCCGATATGGCCACAGCGTGCCTGCACCGCGTGCAGCAGTGGCAGCAGCGGGCCACGGCATTCACGGTGCGCTGCGATCGCTTCAGTGAGTGGATCGACTTCGGTGACGATGGTTTCGCTCATTGCCCCCATTCCCCGTCGACCCGGTTTGCCGTGGCATTCTACTTCAGTGGGTCGGGCTTGCGTTCGAGCACCGAATCACACATTGAAGCATCGGAAAAACCGGATCATCCTGACGCGAATCGGGATGGAGTGCAGGCCATGGCCACCAATGCAGGACGGATCGCCGTCGTCACGGCGGCAGACAACGACATCGCCCAGAAGCTGCTCGCCAGTCTCGCGGCGGAATGGCGGCGGGCGGGGTTGAAGGTGGCCGGGCTCACGACCGAGGCGCATGGGCTCGCCGATCGCAGTTGCAGCGCAGGCATTCTCTGCGACATTGCCACCGGTGTGCGTTTCCAGATCTATCTCGACGAACCGCCTGCGGGCACGTCGTGCCATCTGGACGGCAGCGGCGTCAGCAGCGCCTGCGCAGCGATCATCGACCGCATCGCCGACAGTGACGTCGTGGTGCTGAGCAAGTTCGGCAAGCTCGAAGCGCAGCAGAAAGGCCTCTACCCGGCATTCGAGGCGGCGCTGATGACGGGAAAGCCGATTCTTACCACGGTCGCGCGCAAGCACCGCGATACCTTTGCAGCCTATGCGCCGCAAGCCACCTCGCTCGAGCCGGATGCGGCAGCGATCACGGCGTGGTGCGGGTTGGGAGGGGTGTTTGCGCCGGGCGCGGCAGGATCGCGCCGCTGACCTGGATCACCTGTGCGGCGAGGCGGTTGCCGGCGCGCGCTGCGGTCGCGATATCGGCTCCGCCGCGGCGCAAGGCCAGGTAGGCTGCGTTGAACGAATCGCCGGCGCCCGTGGTATCGACGACGTGCGCAACACGCTCGGCGCTCTCATGCACGCTGATGCCACCGACGCTCGCCATGGCGCCCGTTGCCCCGAGTTTGATGACGACTTCACGCACGCCCCACGTGTGCCAGCGCGCTGCGGATGCGCCAGCGTCCACATCGCTCCACAGCGTGCGCTCGTCCTCGAACGTTGCCAGCACGATATCGATTTCGGTCGAGAATTCACGCATCGAATCGCGAGCCGTCGCCGCGTCGGGCCAGCCGGCAGGGCGGTAGTTGGGGTCGAACGCGACCATGCCGCCGTTGCGCCGCACCGCGGCCGCCAGGGCGAGCAGACGGGTGCGATCTTCGGCCTCGAAGATCGATAGCGTGATTCCCGACAGGTAGAGGAGTTCCGCCTGTGCGGCGCGTGCGAGCGCTTCCTCGATGCCGTCGAGCCGGAACAGGTTGCGAACCGCCGAGCGGTCGCGCCAGTAATAGAAGGTGCGCTCTCCGTGCTCGTCGGTACGGATTGCATAGAGCCCCGGCAGCCGGGCCGCATCGCTCAGTACCAGCGAATCGTCGATGCCCTCGGCTCGCCATGCGGCGCGCATCCCGGCACTGAACGGATCGGTCCCGAGCGCACTCAGGTAGCCGACGGGAATGCCCTCGCGCGCGAGGTGGAGCGCCGTGTTGAACGTATCGCCCGCGTGCCCCAGTCGCCAACCGTCGGCGGCAGGGGCAAGCTCCAGCATGCACTCGCCGACGGCGATCACTGCAGGAGCGGTACCCGTCATCTCACCAGTTCCACATGGTGCCATCCTCCAGGCGCGCAACCGGGAGATAGGCTGGCTGGTACGGGAAGCGCGCGGCGAGCTTCTCGTCGATGTCGACGCCATGACCCACCGCGTCGCCGGCGTACAGGTATCCGGCTTCGAAGCGGTACGCGTGCGGAAACACCGCGTCGGTTTCCCCGGTGTGGCGCATGTATTCCTGGATACCGAAGTTCGGCACCCAGGTATCGAAGTGCAATGCCGCACCCATCGTCACCGGTGACAGATCGGTGGCACCGTGGCTGCCGGTGCGGATCTGGTACAGCGCGGCGAGGTCCGCGATGCGGCGCAAATGCGTGATGCCGCCAGCACCGACCACGGTGCAACGGATGTAGTCGATCAACTGCTCCTGGATCAGTTCCCTGCAGTCCCAGATCGTGTTGAAGACCTCGCCGACCGCCAGCGGTGTGGTCGTGTGGCGGCGGATGTGGCGGAAGGCTTCCTGGTTTTCGGCCGGAGTCACGTCTTCCAGCCAGAACAGCTTGCAGGGCTCGAGCGCCTTGCCGAGTTGCGCGGCTTCGTTCGGGCTCAGGCGATGGTGCCCGTCGTGCAGCAGCTCGTATTCGAAGCCGTAGGCTTCGCGCAGCTTCTCGAACAGTGACGGCACGAAGTTGAGGTACTTGCGTGTGTCCCATACGGTCTCGGTCGGCAGCGCGGCGTCGGCTGGCTCGTAATGCAGCTTGCCGCGACCGACTCCGTACGCCATGGCGATACCGGGCACGCCGGACTGGGCACGGATCGCCCTGTAGCCGAGTTCGATGTACTCGCCGACGGCATCGACGGTCGCGTCGAGGTCGGCACCGTTCGCGTGCCCGTAGACCAGCACACGCTCGCGGCTCTTGCCGCCGAGCAGATCATAGAGCGGCATGTTCGCCATCTTGGCCTTGATGTCCCACAGCGCGACGTCGACGGCTGCGATTGCACGCATCGTGACTGGCCCGCGGCGCCAGTAGGCGCCACGATAGAGGTACTGCCAGATGTCTTCGATACGGCGCGGGTCACGGCCGATCAGGCACGGAACCACGTGGTCCTCGAGATAGGAAGCGACCGCGAGTTCGCGCCCGTTCAGCGTCGCGTCGCCGATGCCGTAAACGCCCTGATCGGTCTCGATTTTCAGCGTGACGAAATTGCGTCCGGGGCAGGTGACGATGACCCGTGCAGATACGATTTTCATGTCGACAGCCCTCGAACTCGTTGCCGTAGTTGCGATCACGCGGCGCTGCCCGCACCGTCATGTGCTCAGAATGTGAACTTGACGCGCAGACCCGCGTAGCGCTGCGCATTGTACGTCCACTGCTTGGTGACCGTGCTGTTGCCTCCGTTGATCAGCATCGATGCGTAGTTCTCGTCGCCCAGGTTGTTCACGAACGCAGTGACACGGTAGCGCTCGTTGTCGCGTTCGACGATGCCGAAGTTCAGGTTTGCGACACCGTAGGCATCCTGTTCGGTGAGTGGATCCTGGAACAGGTCGAACACGACATCGTCCTGCCACTGGTAGTCGACGTGCGCGAACATGTCGAACGGCATGCCCGGTACCTCGTGTTCGTAGGTGGCGCCGATACTGAACTTCCAGTCCGGGGAGTTTGCAAGCTTCTTGCCGGCAAGATCCTGCACGGTGAGGGTGCCGACCCTGACGTTGCATCCCAGTGCCGCAGTCTGGCCCGGGTAGCAGGTCGCGTGAGGGAACTTCCTGATCTCCGCATCGACATAGGCGATGTTGGCGTCGATCCGCAACGAATCCGTCGCCTGCAGCGACAGGTCCGTCTCGATGCCCTTTGTGCGCAGTTTGCCGACGTTGTTCAGTTTCAGCGTGGTGAGAAAACCTTCGGTCACGGCGCTCTGAGCCTGGAAGTCGTCGTAATCGGAAAGGAACGCCACCGTTTCCACGCGCAGGCGCCGTTCGAAGAACATGCCCTTCACGCCGAGTTCCCAGGAGGTCGAGGTTTCCTCGCCGACCGGATGATCTGCCGATGCCTGGTTGAAGCCGCTCGTGATGTCGTACCCCTGGCCCTTGTATCCAGTCGACGCCGAGCCGAAGACCATGACTTCGTCGCTCAGGTCGTGCTGCAGTGCGAGCTTGCCGGTCACCGCGTCCTGGGTCTCGTCGCCGCGATAGGTGGCGCCTGTGCCGCCAGCGGCGAGCTTGTCGCGGAAGCGCACGTCGATCTTTTCGCGATTGAAGCGCATGCCGCCGCTGAGCCGGGTGGTGTCGGTCAGGTGATAGGTGGCTTGTGCGAATGCGGCCAGACTCTCCGATCCGGCCGACGCGTTCCAGTCGGCGCGGTAGATGACCGGGCCGCGCACGAAGGTACGGTCGGTCCTGGAATCCGCGTAGAACAGGCCCAGCAGGTACTCGAACGTGGTGGACGACGGCGACGTCAGACGCAGTTCCTCGGTGAACTGCGTCGACTTGAAAGGTCCACCATGGATCAGTCCGCCGTGCACCCTGCCACCGGTGAACACCGTCATGACGTCGATGTTCGTCCCGTCCAGATCTTCCTGGAAATCGTACTCCCACTTCTGGTGGCTGGTGATCGATGTCAGGGTGTGTTCGCCGATCTGGTAGTTCAGCTTCAGGATGCCGCTGCGGGTCTCGGAATCGTTGAACGGGGAGTCATCGAGCATGACCTTGGTGTTGCCTTCGCCGGGATGGATGCGCGCAAATACGGTCGACAGCGGATACTGCGGCAGGCCGAACAGGGTGGCGGTCGGGTTGATGCGGATGTGCGTGCCGGCAGGGCCGTCGATCTCCTGCTTCAGGTAATCGGCGATCAGCGTGATGTCGAGCGCATCGGTGGCGTTCCACACCAGCTTGCCGCGAAAGCCGCGCGACTCTTCGCTGTTGAGGTCCGGTCCGCCCGCGATATTGTCGATGTAGCCGCCGCGATCGAGATAGAAGGCGTTGAGCCGGAACCCGACCGATTCGCCCAGCGGTCCCGTCAGTGATGCGTTGACCTTTTTTTCATCGCGGTCGGTGGCCGAGACCTCAACCGAGCCCCCGAGCGTATCGCCGGGAGCCTTCGTGACGATGTTTACCACGCCTGCGGAGGCGTTCTTGCCGAACAGGGTTCCTTGCGGGCCGCGCAGAACCTCGATCCGTTCGATGTCGCTCAGGTTGGCGAAGGCCTGTGCCTGGCGCACCACCGCGACGTCGTCGATCACCACCGAGACGCTGGGCTCGATGCCGATGCTGTACGAGTAGGTGCCGACTCCGCGCATGCGGATGGTGTTGTTGTTGCTGTTGGCGCCTTGTTCGATCGTGATCGACGGGGAGATGCGCGCCACGTCGTTGAAATTCGCCACGCCGAGCCGTTCCAGCGCACTCGCCGACAGCACCGATACGGCGGCAGGAACGTCCATCGTGTTCTCTTCGCGCTTCTGCGCGGTGACGATGACTTCTTCCAGCTCTGCGGTGAATGCCAGGCCGGATTCGCCGGCCAGCGCTGCGGCGGCGACGAGGCCGAGCGCATGGCGGAGCCGGGAGCGACGGAAGGTCGGTGCGCGGAGTGCATTGTCGATGGTCGGGAAGGTGGCCGAGGGGCGGGTTGCGTTTGCCATGAGATCCTCGCTGTGTCGTTGTTTTGGCAGGGGCAAAATGTTGCGAGAAGACAATAGCGCACAGCAGAGAATTTCATGAAGACCAAATTGGTCGGACCATAAATGTGAATTCTTGGCATTTTGTGCCGTGTAGACTTGCTCAGTGAATTCAGCATGAAACCGATGGGGTTTCCTTGCCAGGTCGTTTCAGATTGCAGTAGCAGGAAAAATATAAGTTAAATTCAGGTGGTTAAAATAACTTGATGGATCTAATGGCTTTCTTTTTGTTAGCTGTACCGAGATGTCTGGATCTCTCGTGAGAGACCGTACGATGTTGATCCCATCACTTGTGGTCCAATCAAGAAAGATTCAATTGCCGTATACGGCCCTTCATGTTTATGATCACTTGAAGTGGACGTGCCGGAATGGACGGACCTTTAACCCGGGAACCCAGGATGACCGAAATTGCTTCGATGCGACCAGTATCCGCACGCAATACCCGACTGTTCCGTCAGCTGGCAGACAAGCTGGCGGGGCAGATCGCCGCTGGTATCTATGAGGTCGGGGAGCGTCTCCCGGCAGAGCGCGAACTGGCAGCACAGCACAGGGTGAGTCGTACTACGGTGCGTGAGGCGCTCACCGCGCTCGAGGCGCAGGGTCTGGTCGAGGTGATGGTCGGTTCCGGTGTTTACGTACGTGCGGTGCCTACGGTCGGCGATGTGGCCGTCAGCCTGGATGTGGGGCCATTCGAGCTGACCGAGGCGCGCATGCTGATCGAGAGCGAGGTTGCGGCGCTGGCTGCCGCTCTGGTCACCGATGCCGAGCTCGAGGAGATGGATGCTCTGGTGCGTGCCATCGAAGAAGGCAACCGGCGTGGCGATGGCGAGGACGCGGACCGGCGCCTGCATCTCGCGATCGCGCGCGCAACCCGCAACAACGCGTTGCAATCGGTGGTGGAATCGCTGTGGAAGCTGCGTGACTCGAGCCCCCAGTGTGTGGCCTTGTTTCGCAGCAGCAGGTTGCAGGGCAACCTGCCGGTCGTGGCCGAACACGCTGCGATCGTCAATGCGTTGCGTGCTCGCGATTCCGTTGCTGCACGTGAGGCAATGCGTGCGCATATGAGCCGCGTGCTGAGTTATCTGCTCGACGCGAGCGAGCAGGAGGCGCTCGCCGATGCGCAGGCTCAGGTGCAGGCACGGCGCCGGCGCTTCTCGGCGGGGATGCAGTGATGGCTCGAGCGCTGGCGTTGCATCCGGACCGCCTGTTTCCGGCCGACCCGACGGCGCGTGCGATCGCACGGCGCCTTTATGCCCACGTCGCCGGATTGCCGATCATCAGCCCGCACGGTCATTGTGATCCGGCCTGGTTCGCAACCGACGCCCCGTTCCCGAACCCGACGGCGCTGCTGCTGGCCCCCGACCACTATTTGCTGCGGATGCTCTACAGCCAGGGTGTCGCGCTCGAACAGCTTGGTGTGGCAGTGCGTGACGGCGACACTGTTGCCTGCGATGCGCGCACGGCGTGGCGCACCTTCGGCGCGCACTACCATCTGTTCAGGGGAACACCGTCGCGTTTGTGGCTCGACTGGGTCTTCGCCGAGGTCTTCGGCCTCGAGGTCCGTCTCGACGCAACGACCGCAGACCTTTACTACGACACCATCGACGCGTGTCTGGCGCGTGCCGGGTTCCGGCCGCGCGCCCTGTTCGAGCGTTTCGGCATCGAGGTGCTGGCAACCACCGAGTCACCGCTCGACGAACTCGCTGCACACGCGGCGATCCGCGCCTCGGGCTGGGGCGGTCGTGTGATCACCGCGTTTCGACCGGATCCGGTTCTGGACCCCGAGCACGAAGACTTTCGGACGAACCTCGTCGAGCTCGGTCGGCTCACCGATTGCGATACCGGCGGTTACGACGGCTACCTCGAGGCGTTGCGGCGCCGGCGCGCGGCCTTCCGCGCCATGGGCGCGACTTCAACCGATCACGGGCATCCGAGCGCGCGCACCGCAGACCTCGATCCGGCGGCGGCGCGAGCGCTGTACCGGCGCGTCACCGCAGTGGACTGCACGCCCGAGGAGGCAGATCTGTTCCGCGCCCATATGCTGACCGTCATGGCGGGCATGAGCCTCGAGGATGGCATGGTGATGCAGCTGCATCCGGGGTCGTTCCGTAACCACAACCCGTGGCTGTTCGGGCGGTTCGGACGCGATCGTGGCGCCGATCTTCCGCAGCCCTGCGATTACGTCCATGCGCTGAAGCCGCTGCTCGACCGCTACGGCAACGAACGGGATCTCACGCTGATCCTCTTCACGCTCGATGAAAGCAACTACGCACGCGAACTCGCACCGCTGGCCGGACATTACCCGAGCCTGCGGCTTGGTCCGGCCTGGTGGTTCCACGACAGTCCCGAGGGCATGCGTCGCATGCGTCGCCAGTGCACCGAGACTGCCGGCTTCTACAATACCGTCGGCTTCAACGACGACACGCGTGCGTTCTGCTCGATTCCGGCCCGTCACGATGTCGCGCGTCGCATCGACTGCGGCTATCTGGCAGAGCTGGTTGCCGAGCACCAGTTCGACGAGACCGAGGCGGCAGAACTGGCCGTGGAACTCGCCGGCACGCTGGTGCGCAAGGCGTACCGCCTGTGAGCGCACGCCTGCACCCCGATATGCTGGCGCGTCTGCCTGCATCCGTTCGCCGCTTCGGCTATCGCCGCGAGCAACACGGGGCTGGCATCGTGCACCTCGGCATCGGCAACTTCCATCGTGCGCATCAGGCGGTGTACGTCGACGAGGCGATCGAGCGTGCCGGAGGAGACTGGCGCATCGTCGGTGTGTCCTGCCGCGCAGCGACCGTGCGTGCCCAGCTCGAGCCGCAGGATGGTCTGTACTCGCTGCTCGAGGCCGATGGTCACCGTGCGTACCGGCGCATCATTGGCTCCATCGAGCGCGTGCTGGTCGCACCGCAAGACCCTGCCGCCGTGATCGCGGCGATCGCCGCTGCGCGCACCCGGCTGGTTACGCTGACCATCACGGAAAAAGGCTATTGCCGTGACGCAGGCGGCAGGCTGGATTGTGCTCATTCCGATATCGTGCACGACCTCGCGCACCCGGACACGCCGCGCTCGGCACCGGGGCTGTTGCTTGCGGGCCTGCGCCAGCGCCGCGCGAACGGGGCAGGGGCGCTGAGCGTGCTCAGTTGCGACAACCTGGCCCACAACGGTGCGGTCACGGCCGCAGTGCTCGATGCGTTGGCGCGTCAGCAGGACGAGGGTCTCGCCGACTGGATCGCAAAGACGGTGACGTTTCCGTCGTCGATGGTCGATCGCATCGTGCCGGCGACCACTGCTGCGGACCTGGATCTGAGCGAGCAGGTGCTCGGTCTGCGTGATGAAGGTTTCGTGCGCACCGAACCGTTCACGCAGTGGGTGATCGAGGAGCGTTTCGCTGCCGGGCGTCCGGCGCTCGAGCACGCGGGGGCGACGCTGGTCGACGACGTACGACCGTGGGAACTCGCAAAGCTGCGGCTGTTGAACGGCAGTCACTCCACACTCGCGTACCTTGGCACGCTGGCCGGATATGCCTTCGTGCACGAGGCGATTGCTGATCCGGATCTGCGGGCGCTGGTCGTGTCTCTGATGAGAGACGAACTGCAGCCGACGCTGCCACCGATCCCGGGTTTCGACCACGCCGCTTACTGCAGCGCGCTGCTCGAGCGGTTTGCCAATTCGACCTTGCAGCACCGACTGCTGCAGATCGCGATGGATGGATCGCAGAAACTGCCGCAACGCCTGTTGCCGGCGGCCGAGCAGCGTCTCGCGCGTGGCGAAGGCATCGAGGCGATCGCACTCGCAGTCGCGGCGTGGATGCAGTTCGTCGACACCGCGCGTTCCCGACCCGCTTCGCTGGATGACCCGCTCGCGGCGCGCCTCGATACCGCTCTCGCTGGTGCAGGCGAAGCAACTGCAATCGTCGATGCGCTGTTGTCGCTGTCCGAGATATTCGGCGACGAACTGCCGCGCCACAGCGCGTTTCGGGCAACGCTGGTCGGGCACCTCGACGTGCTGCGCCGCCAGGGCGTAGGCACTGCGGTGCGCAGGCTGCTTGCAGCGCGCAGCGAAGCGGAACGCGGATCATGAACAGGGTGCTGCGTGCCGGCGTCAGACTTTCCGTTGACTGCATAACAAGACAGGAGTAGCCACATGTTCTGGAGCCACCCTCGTGCCGAGCACATGGCCGTGTGCAGCGCACCGGCAGCGTTCGTTCACGGTTCGCACGCAGTTGCCAAGCGCTCGGCCGCACGTCGTTTTCTGTGCGGTGTCGCCTGTGCACTCGGCCTCGTGGCAGGATCGCTGCCCGGGTCGGCAGCATTTGCCGCGACATCTGCCGTCGCAACCGCACCGCTGTACCCGCACACCAGCAGCACGCGCCAGACGCGCGATATTTCCGGGATCTGGGAGTTCCGTCTCGACCGCGAAGACGCGGGCGAGGCAGCGGGCTGGAGCAAGGGCTTCGATGGCGGGCGGCCGGTGGCGGTGCCGGCAAGCTGGAACGAGCTGTTCGACGACGCACGCAATTATTTCGGTACTGCGTGGTATCAGACCGAGTTCGACGTCGATCCGGCGTGGCACGAGCGTCGCGTCGGGATACGTTTCGGCGCTGCAAGCTATAGAGCGAAAGTGTGGCTGAACGGCGTACTGCTCGGAGAGCATGTAGGCGGGCATCTGCCGTTCGAGTTCGACATCACTGCATCCCTGCGCGCCGACGGACCCAATCGGCTGGTCGTGATGGTCGAGAACAAGTTGCTGCAGGAACGCGTTCCTGCGGGCGCGCCGCCGGCAGACTCGTCGGGCGGATTCGCCGGCTTCGGGGGCTTTCCTGGAGTGACCTACGACTTCTTCCCGTACTCCGGGCTGCATCGGCCGGTGCTGCTGTTCTCGACGCCGCGCACGCATATCACCGACCTGACCGTGCGTACCGGCTTCGAGCGTGATGAGGGCGTGGTCGACGTCGATATTCTCGCCAGCGGTGGCTGGAGCGGACCGGCACAGGTGCGTATCGATTCCGCGCAGCCCATCGTCGCAGCGACGACGCTGCAGAACGGACGCGGCAGCGTGCGGATGCGCATTCCACACGTACGTGCCTGGAGCACCGACGATCCGCATCTTTACCGGCTCGGTGTCACGCTCGGTGACGAGGTCATCGACGAGTACCGGATGAAGATCGGTGTGCGGACCGTGGAAGTGCGCGGCGATCAACTGCTGCTGAACGGCAAACCGGTGTTTCTTACCGGTTTCGGCAAGCACGAGGATTTCCCGATCCACGGACGTGGCCTAGACATTCCGGTGATCGTGCGCGATTTCGAGCTGTTGAAGTGGATCGGCGCCAACAGCTTTCGCACCTCGCACTATCCCTACTCCGACGAGGCGATGCAGCTTGCGGACGAATACGGGCTGCTGGTCATCGACGAGACGCCGGCGGTCAGCCTTGGCTTCATGGACAAGCCCGAGATCGTTGCGGCGCGTCGCGAGCAACTCGCCAACGTGATCACCGAGCTGCAGGCACGCGACAAGAATCACCCGAGCGTGATCGTCTGGTCGCTGGCGAATGAACCGGGAGTCACACTGGCGTTCATCCGCGATTCGGCCGCACGCAAGCAGGCAGTGGACGCGGGCACGGATTTCTTTCGTCCGCTGTTCGAGCAGGCGCGTGCGGCCGACCCCACCCGGCCCGTCAGTCTGGTCAGCGTCGGCCGTGGTCCCGACGAATGGATCGATCTCGCCGATCTCGTGTTCACGAACGTCTATTTCGGCTGGTATTACGACGGTCTCGGCCAGCTCGAAGACGTGGCTGCGACGGCATTGGCAAAGGAGCTCGAGCGACTGCACGCGCGGCACCACAAGCCGATCGTGCTGACCGAGTTTGGCGCGGACACCTTGCCGGGCGTGCATGCGCAGCCGGCGGAGATGTGGAGCGAGGAATACCAGGCAGACATGATGAAGGTCTACATGCAGACGGTGGCGCGTTACCCGTGGGTGATCGGCACGCACCCGTGGGCGTTTGCCGACTTCCGTACCGCGCAGGGCATCATGCGTGCCGGTGGACTCAACCACAAGGGCGTGTTCACGCGTGACCGCCGGCCGAAGCTCGCGGCGCACACGCTGCGCGAACTGTGGACCGCGCGCGCAGCGTCGCAGCGGTGAACGGCGTGTCGCAGCGTACCCCTGCACCAGAGATCGGCCGCTTCCGCTGGCTGATCTGCGCGCTGCTGTTCTTCGCCACCACGATCAACTATGTCGACCGCCAGATCCTGTCGCTGGTCAAGGAGATGCTCGATGCCGAGATCGGCTGGAGTGCCACCGAGTTTGGCCTGGTCAATTCGGCCTTCCAGGGAGCCTATGCGCTGAGTCTGCTGTTCTTCGGCTGGTTCGTCGACCGCCACGGCACCCGTATCGGCTATGCGTTGTCGATCGGGGTCTGGAGTGTGATGGCGGTCGCACACGCCTTTGCTGGCAGCTTCGGCGGCTTTCTGGCGGCGCGGGTCGGGCTCGGGCTCGGTGAGGGGGGCAATTTCCCCTCGGCGATCAAGGCGGTGACGCAATGGTTCCCGGTGCGTGAGCGCGCCTTTGCCACCAGCCTGTTCAATGCCGGCTCGAACGTCGGTGCGATCCTGGCGCCTGCCGTGGTGCCCCTGATCGCACTGACGTGGGGTTGGCAGGCAGCGTTCGTGCTGGCAGGTGCTGCGGGGATCGTCTGGCTGTTCGCCTGGTTGCCGCTGTACGACGATCCTGCGCGCTCGCGCCGACTGGGGGCCGCGGAGCGCGCGTACATCGCCGACGATACCGCCGGTGCGCACCCGCAGCCTGCGCAGTCGTGGTTCGCGCTGCTCGGCATGCGCCGGACCTGGGCATTCCTGGTTGCGAAGTTCCTCACCGATCCGGTCTGGTGGTTCTTCCTGATCTGGCTGCCCGATTTCTTCCTGAAGACCCACGGCCTCGCGATCCGCAAGAGCTGGGACAAGCTGGTGGCGATCTACGCGATCGTCACGGTGTTGAGCATCGCCGGTGGCTGGATCACCGGTTACCTGACGACGCGTGGCTGGTCGGTGACCCGGGCACGCAAGTCGGGGCTGCTGCTGTTCGCGTTGTGCGTGCTGCCGGTGCTGTTTGCGACTCGCGTGGACGTCTGGCCCGCCGTGCTGTTGATTGCGCTGGCCGGCTCCGCGCACCAGGCCTGGTCAGCAAACCTGTTCACCACGGTTTCCGATATGTTCCCGCAGCAGGCGGTTGCTTCGGTGATCGGGCTGGGCAGTTGTGCCGGTGCGATCGGCGGGATGCTGTTCCCGATCTTTTGCGGACGCATGCTGGATGTCTGGAAAGAGCGCGGCAACGAGGCGATGGCGTATACGGAGCTGTTGCAGTACTGCGCGTTCGCCTACATCGTCGCTTTCGCGCTCCATCATCTGCTCGCGCCGCGGTTCGATGCCGGGCGCTGAGCCGGCGGACACGATGCGCGGGATGGCTCCTGATGTACCGTTGAAGTTCGATCAGAACGGATTCAGGCGCTTTTTCGGGCTGAAATGCATGTAACCGACGCCGATCCCCTGACGCCAGCCGACGCCAAAGCGAACCGGCGCAAGCGTGATGCCTTCGGCCTGTACGTAGTTCACGCCGAAGCCGCCGACGAAATACAGGCTCCCTTCGACGCCGGGAAAACGCTGGAACAGTGCGCTGCTGTTCGGGAGGTCGTAGACCAGCGTGAAGACCTTGACCGCGTTGGCGCCCAGGTCGAAGCCGATCGAAGGGCCTTGCCAGTAGACGGTGCGCTTCGTGCCGTTCTTGTACACGAGCTGGCCGCGTCCGTAGCGCACGCCGATGCCGATCGCGCCACCCGCCTCCTCGCCGCGGATGAATGCCATCGGCCTGCCGCGCTCCTTGAGCACC
This sequence comes from Pseudomonadales bacterium, assembly GCA_024234165.1. Classification (NCBI taxonomy): domain Bacteria; kingdom Pseudomonadati; phylum Pseudomonadota; class Gammaproteobacteria; order Pseudomonadales; species Pseudomonadales bacterium. The sequence goes on along the minus strand of JACKOP010000001.1, from coordinate 1,272,783 downwards.
TTGGCCAGCACATCGGAAAGTTCCCTGGCGCCGCTCGAGAAGAATCGCGAAGCTTCGACGGCGACTTCATCGTCGCTGTACGTGTCCTGCTTCGCAGACGCGCGCTCGGCGACGGCAGCGCTCGTGAAGAATCCGGGAACCAGCAAGACAAAGAGCAGCAGGCAGTGAAACGGGCGCATCATCTCGAGTGATCCTCCGGCGTATCCCCGCGTGGGTGAGGGAGGCATTCTAGCGTGGCTGGAAACGGATCGTCTTGCGGCAGTCCATTTGGGCGAGGCGGCACAAGGGTCCGATTGACGCTGTTAGGATCCGGCAGATAAAGTCAATGATCGAGGGCCATTTTGCGATGAATACCACCCAGACCATCTTCGGCCTCAACGTCGATCCCGTCGATGCGGTCATGGCGCGCGACGACGAGGCCGTGCTTGCCGTCATCACCGGTGTCGAGGGGCCATCGTATCGTCCGATGGGTGCGACGATGGCCGTCTTCGCCGACGGGCAGCGCGTGGGCACGCTGTCATCGGGATGCATCGAGAACGACATCGCGCTGCATGCGCTGCAGACGCTCGCGACCGGGCGGCCGGCCGCGGTTCGCTACGGTCGCGGTTCGCCGTTCGTGGACATCAGGCTTCCCTGTGGCGGCGGGCTCGATATCCTGCTGCTGCCACGTCCGGATCGGGGCGTGCTCGGTCAGCTTGCGGCGCGGCGAGCACGGCGCATCGCCTGCACCTTGCGCATCGTGCGTGACGACGGCGCGCTGTCGCTGCACGATGAAGGCGAGACCGGTTGGGATGGGGCAGCCTTCAGGGTGCGTTTCATCCCGGAGATACGCTTCATCGTTCTCGGCAAGGGGCCGGAAGCCGGCATCTTCGCTGCGCTGGTGCAGTCGGCGGGTTATCCGAACCTGCTGCTTTCTCCCGATACCGAGACACTCGATCACGCTGCGGCGATCGGCTGCCCGGTGCGGCACCTGACGGCGAAGCACTTTCCTGCCGACCTGGACGTGGACGCGCGCACGGCGATCATCCTCTTCTTCCACGATCACGACTGGGAGCCGCCGATCCTCTCCAGCGCGCTCGCCAGCCGTGCGTTCTATATCGGCGCCCAGGGCAGTCAGGCGGCGCGCGCTGCCCGCAACCTGGAGCTCGAGGCGCTCGGCATCGACGCTGCGGCGATCCGGCGCATACGCGGGCCGATCGGGCTGCTGCGATCGGCGCGCGATGCACGCACCCTCGCGATCTCGGTGCTGGCCGAAGTGCTGTCGGTGGCAAACGCGGCCGGGGACGAGGCGTGAGCAGCGATTACCCGTCGCGCTGTCTGCCGTAAAGCCCGCCTGCAGCCCGGAGCCGCTCGGCGCGCCGTGTCGCGGCCATGCAGCGATCCGTGCAGCGATCGGGGCGGGGTTCCGTGCCTGGTCCGGTGGGCACACCGTCGTGACAGGCGCGGTCATGAGCTCCCGTGTGATCGCCTTGAAACGTGGCGGAATGGCGGCGATACGCTGGCGTGGTGTCTCAACGTGTGGCAGCCGGCTCCAGCGGTGACAGGAGGGCCTTGCTGACACGGCGGCGCTCGAGCTCCAGCACCTCGAGTTGCCAGTCACCTTCCCGGATGCGGTCGCCGACGGCGGGCAGGCGTTCGAGTCGGTGCAGGAACAGGCCGGAGACCGTGACGTAGGCAGGGTCGCGTGCGAGCACGATGCCGGTCGCACGCTGCAGGTCTTCCAGCGACAGCGAGGCGTCGACGATCCAGCCGCCGTCGGCGTGTCGCTCTGCGCCGTGCTCGGCGTCGCGGGTGTCGGCGAGATCACCGGCAATCGTGGCGAGCAGGTCGTTGGCCGTGATCAGGCCCTCCACGCTGCCGTATTCGTCCACCACCACCGCGAGCGGCATGGGGTGTTCGCGAATGTGCTCGAGTGCCTGCAGTGCCGTGGTCGACTCGGGCAGTACCACCGGCTCGCGCAGATACTCGGTCAATGCCAGTGGCTGGCCACCGAGAATACCGACCAGCAGATCGCGGCTCTGCACCACCCCCTGCAGGTTGTCGAGATCCCCGGCGCACACGAGCATGCGGGTGTGGGGCGATCGGGTCAGGCGCTCGCGGATGTGCTCCATGCCGCGTGAGCTGTCGATCCACTGGATGTCGGGCCGTGCGGTCATCACGCTGGCCACCGAACGTTCGGCCAGCGTGAGCACGCTGCGGATCATGTCGTGTTCGGCTGCAGCCAGTCCCGGTTGCGGCGATGGCTCGGCCGCCACCTGCATCGGGCCATCGGATGCAGCCGGTTCGGTGGCAGGACGGGTGCCGAGCAGGCGCATCACCGCATCGGCGGTGCGCTGGCGGAACGGCAGCCGGCGCTGGTGGCGTTCGCGGTTGAATGCCGACCACTGGTTGAAGCCCTCGATCATGATCGAGAACGCGATGGCCGCATACAGGTAGCCTTTGGGGATCCTGAAGCCGAAGCCTTCGGCCACCAGGCTGAAACCGATCATCAGCAGGAAGCCCAGGCACAGGATCACCACGGTGGCGTGGCGGTTGACGAAGCGGGTGAGCGGCTTGCTCGCCAGCATCATCACGATCATCGCGATGACGACGGCTGCCATCATCACCGCCAGGTGATCGGCGATGCCGACCGCAGTGATGATCGAATCCAGCGAAAACACCGCATCGAGAATGACGATCTGGGTGACGACCACGCCGAAGCCGGCGCTGAGCCGTTGTCCGTTGCCGCCGTGGCCGCGGCCTTCCAGGCGTTCGTGCAGTTCGGTTGTGGCCTTGAACAGCAGGAACAGACCGCCGGCGAGCAGGATCAGGTCGCGCCCGGAGAACGGCAACCCGTTCACGGTGAACAGTGGCGCCGTCAGGCGCATGATCCATGACAGCGCAGCCAGCATGCCGAGGCGCATCAGCAGCGCGAGCGCGAGGCCGATCAGACGTGCCTTGTCGCGCTCTTCGGCAGGCAGCTTGTCTGCCAGGATCGCGATGAATACCAGGTTGTCGATACCCAGGATGATCTCGAGAATCACCAGGGTCGTCAGACCCATCCAGATCGACGGGTCGGTCAGCCACTCCATGCGTGCTTTACTTGCCTCGTGCGGGAGCGGCATTCTCGCAGAATGAACGCGACTCGACGACTGCAATCCGCAGGCGTCGCGACGCACAGGATGCCGGATTCCCGGTTGGCTTCCACCGGAGACTGCGTATGGGGCGTTGGCCGGATCATGTCCGCGGCTCGATCGAGACGATGTCGCCGGGCTACTTCAGCATGGTGATGGCGACCGGCATCATCTCGCTGGCTGCCCACTTGCTCGATATTCCTTTCCTCCCCGGTGCGCTGTTCGCGCTGAACTGGGTGCTGTTCGTGATCATCGGCGCACTTGCGCTGCTGCGGGCCTGGTGGCATCCGCGCCGGGTGCTCGCCGATCTGTTCGATCACGCCCAGGCGCCCGGCTTCTTCACCTTCGTCGCTGCCTGCTCGATCCTGGGCAGCCAGAGCCTGCTGCTCGGCGGCAGCCTGCGGCTGGCGATCGTGCTCGGTGCTGCCGGGCTGCTGGGCTGGATCGGTTTTACCTATACGATCTTCACCGTGCTCACGGTCAAGGAGCACAAGCCGAGCCTCGATCGCGGCATCAACGGGGGCTGGCTGCTGGCGGTGGTCGCCACCCAGTCGATGGCGGTGCTCGCGGCGCTGATCGCAGCCGAGATCGCGCAGCCCCTGCGCCTCGAACTCAACTTTTTCGCGCTGTCGATGTGGCTGTGGGGCGGCATGCTGTACATCTGGATGATGTCGCTGATCTTCTACCGCTACACGTTCTTCACGTTTTCCCCCGCCGATCTGTCGCCGCCGTACTGGATCAACATGGGTGCGATGGCGATCTCGACGCTGGCCGGTTCGCTGCTGATCATCAACACGCCGCATGCCCCGTTTCTGCATTCGATGCTGCCGTTCATCAAGGGATTCACGGTGTTCTACTGGGCCACCGGTACGTGGTGGGTGCCGATGCTGGTGGTGCTCGCAGTCTGGCGCCACGTCGTACGGCGCTTCCCGTTCACGTACGACCCCATGTACTGGGGTGCCGTATTTCCGCTCGGCATGTACGCGGCCAGCACGCAGCGCATGATCCACGCGCTCGGCCTCGATTTCCTTGGGCGTCTGCCGCACCTGATGTTCGGCCTCGGGCTCGCGGCCTGGACGATCCTGATCATCGGCCAGTTCCGTGCGTTGCGGCGTGCGTTTGTCGAATCCTGATCGCGCATTGCGGCCGCCGTTGGGTGTGCGACGGCAGGGTCGCTGTGATATATGCATCCCATGGTCCTGAGCGTCTGGAGGTCGTGAATGCGGGAAGTCCATCCAACGATATGTCGTGTCTGCGCTGCGCATTGCGGCATCCTGGTCGAGGTGGAAGACGGCCGTGTCGTCGGCGTCAGCGGCGACCGCGACAATCCGCTCTATCGAGGTTACCTGTGCCCAAAGGGACGCACGGTGGGCGAGATGCACGACCACCCGGGCCGGCTGCTGCACACGATGCAGCGCGCGGCGAACGGTGCTCACGCTGCTGTCGCGCACGAGCAGGCGCTCGACGAGATTGCCGCGAAGCTCGGAGAGCTGCTGCAACGCCATGGGCCACGGTCGATCGCGGTCTATGCCGGCACCTATGCCTTCATGTATCCGGTTGCCACGCCGATGGCGATGGCCTGGATGAACGCGATCGGCTCCCCGATGCGATTCGTGCCGGCCACGATCGACAAGCCGGGCAAGGGGATCGCGATGGCCTTGCACGGGCGTTGGGCGGCAGGGCCGCACACCTTCGAAGGTGCCGACACCTGGATGATCGTTGGTGCGAACCCGCCGGTGTCGCGTTCGATCGGCGCCCCGCCGAACAACGGTTCCGGCCAGTTGCACCAGGCCGTGCGACGCGGGATGAAGCTGATCGTCATCGATCCACGCAATACGGAAACGGCGCGGCTTGCCAGCGTGCATCTGCAGTGTCGCCCCGGCGAAGACCCGGCCGTCATCGCCGGCATGCTGCGCGTGATCCTGCATGAAAACCTGCTGGATCGGCAGTTCGTCGACGACAATGCGCACGGCCTCGCGTTGCTTGCGCGAGCCGTCGAGCCGTTCACGCCGGACGTGGTGCAGCAGCGTGCCGACGTTGCGCCCGAACTGCTGGTGCGTGCCGCGCGGATCTTCGCCGGCGGGCCGCGCGGCTTCGCGGTCGCGGGCACCGGGCCGAATATGGCGCCGCGCGGCACGCTCAGCGAATACCTGCTGCTCTGCCTGAACACCGTCTGTGGTCGCTGGCTGCGCGCTGGCGAGCAGGTGCCGAATCCCGGTGTGCTGGTGCCGGCATTCAACCCGCGAGCGCAGGCAGTCGCGCCGACGCCGGGCTGGGGCTTCGGTGAGCGGTTGCGCGTACGCGGCCTCACGGCCACCGCAGCCGGGCTGCCGACCGCAGCACTGGCCGACGAGATCCTGCTCGAGGGCGACGGACAGGTGCGTGCGCTGATCTGCGTCGGCGGCAACCCGGTCGCCGCATGGCCGGACCAGCAGAAGACAATTGCCGCCATGGAGAAGCTCGAGCTGCTGGTGACCATCGACCCCGAGATGTCGGCAACCGCGAAACTCGCGCACTACGTGATCGCGCCGCGCCTGTCGCTCGAGCAGCCGGGGCATACCCTGGCGATCGAGACGCTCTCGGCCTACGCCTATGGCATGGGCTACGAGTCGCCGTACGCGCAGTACGCCGCGCAACTGCTGGAGCCGCCTGCTGGCGCGGATGTGATCGAGGACTGGGAGCTTTTCTACGGGCTTGCGCAGCGCATGGGTCTTGCGCTGTCGCTGGAATCGGCATTTCCATGGATCGCTGCGGGCAGTGCGACGGCACCGGTGGCACTCGACATGCGCACACATCCGACGACTGCACACCTGCTGGAGATGCTCACGCGCGGTTCACGCGTGCCGCTCGAAGACGTGCAGGCGCATCCTCACGGCCATGTCTTCGACGATGAACCGGCTACCGTGCAGGCGAAGGATCCGGCCTGTACGGCGCGACTCGAACTCGCCGATCCCGAAATGCTCGCGCAGCTTGCGGAGGTGGCGGGCGAGGCGGCCGAGTCCGTGCCGGAGTTCGCGTACCGGCTCGTGCCGCGACGGCTCGCGGATGTGTACAACTCCTTCGGTCGCAGTCACGAGCGGCTGGTACGCAAATTCCGCTACAACCCGGCCTTCATGCACCCGGATGACCTCGCCGGACTCGGGGTGCTTCCCGGCGCACTGCTCGAGATCCGCTCGGGCTACGGGGCGATCATCGGCGTGGCCGAGGCCGACGCCGGGTTGCGACGCGGGCTGGTCTCGATGACGCATGCGTTCGGCGACCTTCCCGGAACGGCCGACGAGGCGGAGCTGGCACGCAGCGCCGGCAGCAATATCGGAAGACTGATCCCGGTGGATCGGGACTACGATCCGCAGAGCGGCATACCCCGGATGAGCGCGGTGCCGGTCAGCGTGCAGCCGCATCGGCCTGCAGGGACGGGTTCCGCCTAGGCCGAGTCGCGAGGCACGGACAAGGCGGCAGCGGCGTCAGCGATCCGCCGACGGGATTCCGGGTCGAGGCGTCAGCGTGTGTAGAGGCTGGCGCGAGATGGTCGTCGCTGGCGTGGACACGTCGGGTGGGTCCCGGGTGATGGAGCGCTCCCCGGTCATCTGGAGCTTCGCCCGGCTCATCTCGCATTGATATTCCGTTCCGCCCGCAAAGGCCTGCAGACACTTCGCGCCGGCCGTCGAGGACTGCGCGCATACGAGATGGCGCGGATTGGCGGCATCCGGCACGGTGCACCCTGCCACGGCCTCCTGATAGAGCGTCCGACGCTGCGCGATGGATCGCTGGAAATCACCCACATAGGTCGACTTGCACCAGGTCTGCGGATTGTCTGCAAGCTGCCAGTCGCGTTCCGTGCGCCCATCGAGCTGCGACTGCGAACCAAACGGCTGGCCTGCGGCTGCCCAGCGCCCGATGACAGTCGCCTCCTCTGCGTCCAGCGCGTCCCTGCAGGCCTTGCGCTTGCCGGCAATCGCCAGGCTGAGTGGCACGGTCGCGGTGAACCAGTCTGCCGCATCCGTCTCCGCGCGGGCTCGCCACTGGTTCTGCAGTGCATGGTATGCCACCGCAACCGGTGCCAGGCCCGCTGCCGCCGCCGTTTCGGTCAGCTCGCGATAGCGCGTCAGCATGGGCTGGTAAAGCACCGTTATCTGATCCGCGACTGCGGTCATTTGTGCCACGTCTTTCGGCGTTGGGACGGAGGCATTCGTGGGCTTGCCGAAAGAGCCGGTCTGGCTGGTGCCGAAGGCGGATGGCAGGGTCGTTCCAGGGGGATGCGAACCCACGACCTCGAGGAGGGGGTTCACGCAGGCTCCCATGAGGCTGTTGGCTGGAAACAGGCCGTCGCGTACCGACGCACTGATCAGCGCGACATAGGAATCACCGCCGCCACGGGCGATCACGCCTTCCTGCAGGCGCGGCACGAAGCAGTCCTGCCACGCTCTCTCGGCGTCGACCGTCACCCTGCTGCCGCTGCCGCTCCCGCTGCAGCCCGTGATCAGACAGACGATCTCTTCACCGAAATCGGCGACGATCTTCGCCGCCTGGTCATGTACATCCAGTACCACGGATGCCGTCGCCGCCACGCCTTCCGCACCCGCCGCCACCAGTGCACCACCGATGTCGGAACAAAGGAACTCTTTGCCCGGAAAGCTCATCCACGAGCAGGCAATGATCACGCCGCCCTTGGCGATGACTGTCTTGTAGTCGGATTGCTGCACGGCTTTGGCAAGCGTGATCACGTCATCGAGTGTGCCTCCGTATTCGTCGACGAGTGCGGCCTTGCCGGCATCGAGCGCACAGGTCTGCAGCGGTGTACCGGAGAGGACGCATTCGATGACCGGTCGCGCGGGGCGCAGATCGGGGTTGTAGAACCCGATGACCTCGTCGAGCATGTCGGCGTGCGCAGGTGCCGTCGCAGCAAACAGGCCAGCCAGCAGCGAAAGCAATACGGTCAATCGCATGGAACCTCTCCCGGGTGTCCGGCATGAAAACGGCAAGTCCCCAGGAGTCTAGGTCGAATTTGTCGTGTGCATGAGTCCAGGTGCGCAATATGTCCAAGAGATAGCAATTCCGTGGGCTGGTGTTCACGTCGTTCTTCGATGTGCCGGCCCGGTTCTGGCAGCGAAGGTGCTTCACGGCAGTAGTGCATGTGCGCGCTGGCCGAGGTTACGTTCATGCGACAATGCAACGCGATGACTGGTGCTGTCTGCCGAGGTGCCCTTGATCCTGATTTCGAACACCATCCGGATCGTCGCGCTCGTGCTGGCGGGGCTGCTGCTGGCGAGTCTCGCCGTTGCGGCAGAGCTCGATCGCAGTGACGTCCAGACGGCGTGGCGGCTGCTCGACTACATCGCCGTCGACTACGACGGAGCCGTTGCCAACGGCATTGTCTCCAACCCGACCGAGTACGCCGAGCAGCTCGAGTTTGCCGCAACGGCGGCGTCGCTGATCGCGGGACTTCCGGCCAGTCCGCAACAGCAGGCGCTGCGCGATGGAGCCGCACGGCTCGGGCAGGCGATCGCTGCCAGAGCCGATGTGCGGCAGGTCGCCGGGATCGCGCGCGAACTTGCGGCCGCGCTGCTGGATGCGTATCCCGTGCCGCTCGCGCCGGGTGCGGTGCCCGATCCCGTGCGTGGAGCCAGCCTGTACGCCGAGCACTGCGCGAGGTGTCATGGTGAAAGCGGCAACGGTGACGGGGCGGCAGCGGCGAGCCTGCCGATAGTGCCGACTGCATTCACCGACCCGCAGCGCGCGCGCCAGCGCAGCATCTTTGCGCTCTACCAGGTCATCACGCAGGGTCTCGACGACACCCCGATGCAAGGCTACGCGAAGCTGTCGACGGATGAGCGCTGGGCGCTGGCGTTCTTCGTCGCCCGGCTCGCGTTTCCGCCGGCGTTGGTGGCTGAAGGCAAGCGGATCTGGGACGGCGATGCTGCGCTGCAGCAACGGGTCCCAGGCCTCGAGGCACTTGCGGGCGTGACCGCGGCAGCACTCGGCGAGACGCTCGGGCCACAACCGGCCGACGCCGTGACGGCCTATCTGCGCCACCATCCCGAGGCCGTGCTTGCGCACGGGTCCGGCCTGCTCGCACTGGCACGCGAGCACCTCGCCGGCAGTCTCGACGCATATCGCTCCGGCAATCGCCAGCGAGCCGGCAAGCTCGCGCTCGCTGCCTACCTGGACGGCTTCGAACCGCTCGAGCCGATGCTCACGGTGCAGCGGCCGCAGCTTCTGGTCCGGGTCGAAGCGGCGATGGGCGAGTACCGCGCCGCGATCCAGCGTGGCGAGAGCGATGCACGGGTTGCGCAGCGTGCAGAGGTGCTGAGCGAGCTCTTCGACGATGTCGAGGCGACGCTCGCAGCGGGCACGAGCAACGCCTTCGCGGCCTTTGTCGGTGCAGCGACGATCCTGTTGCGCGAGGGACTGGAGGCGCTTCTGATCGTCGTCGCGATGATCGCGTTCCTGCACCGGGCCGAACGTCGCGAGCTGATGCCGTACGTGCACGCCGGATGGGTGGGCGCGCTGCTGGCGGGCGTGGTGACGTGGGCCGTGGCGACATGGGCGATCGAGATCAGCGGGGCAGGGCGTGAACTGACCGAAGGCTTCGGGTCGGTCTTCGCCGCGCTGGTGCTGCTCTCGGTCGGCGTCTGGATGCACGGCAAGGCTCAGGCCGACCAGTGGCAGCGCTACATCCACGGCAAGATGTCGAAGGTGCTTTCGGGTCGTTCCGCATGGCTGCTGTTTCTGCTCGCGTTCATCGTCGTCTATCGCGAAGTCTTCGAGACGATCCTGTTCTTTGCAGCGCTCTGGACGCAGGGCAACGCCACCGCGATGCTGCTGGGGGCGCTCGGTGCCTGCCTTGCGCTGGCATTGATCACCTGGGTCCTGCTGCGGTTCAGCCAGCGGCTGCCGATCAGCAAGTTCTTTGCCTACAGTTCGTGGCTGATGGCCATCCTGGCAGTCGTTCTGGCCGGCAAGGGAGTTGCGGCCCTGCAGGAGGCCGGGATCATCGATATGGAGCCGCTTGCGTTCCTGCCACGCGTTGCTGCCGTCGGGTTTTACCCCACCGTGCAGACCGTGCTGGCGCAGGTGCTGATGATTCTCGGACTTCTGATCGGATTTGGCTGGAACCGGCATCATGCCGTGAAGCACGCGACGAGCAGATAGGCACGCGTTCGAATCGATGGGGCCGCGGCTGGAAGCGGAGGTGAGAGTGAAGGGGGTGTTGCGAGCAGCCCGCGTGGTGGCGCGCCACTTGCAGCCGAACCTGCGGGACCTCGTCGCCGTCCTGCTGGTGCTGGGTCTGCTGGTCGTGCTCGCCGAGGCAAGCCGCAGCTTCATGCAGCCACTGCCTGAGCCGGACAGCACGACGATCAGCCTGCAGCCTTCGGTGCTGCCGGAGTATGCGCTGCGTACCTCGTTGCGAATGATGGCGGCGATGCTGCTGTCGCTGCTGTTCACGTTCACCTATGCGACCTGGGCCGCGAAGAGCCGGCGTGCCGAACAGGTGCTGATCCCGCTGCTCGATATCCTGCAGTCGGTGCCGATCCTCGGCTTCATTTCGGTCACCGTCGTGTTCTTCATGTCGCTTGCGCCGGGGCTGATGCTGGGTGCCGAGCTGGCCGCGATCTTTGCGATCTTCACCAGCCAGGCATGGAATATGGCGTTCAGCTTCTACCAGTCGCTGCGCACCGTGCCCGAGGAGCTGGCCGAGGTGTCGCGTGCCTTCGGTCTCGGCCCCTGGATGCGTTTCTGGAAGCTCGAGGTGCCGTTCGCCACGCCGTCACTGGTCTGGAACATGATGATGTCGATGTCGGGTGGCTGGTTCTTCGTCGTTGCTTCGGAGGCGATCAGCGTCGGCGACACCGTGGTGACACTGCCCGGTATCGGGTCCTATATCACGCTGGCCATCGCCGAACGTGATCTGGCGGCCATCGCGTGGGCCATTCTGGCGATGCTCGTTACGATCCTGGTCTACGACCAGCTTTTCTTCAGGCCGCTGGTGGCCTGGGCCGACCGCTTCCGCTTCGAACAGGAGTCTGCGGTTCTGCCCCCGCGTTCCTGGGTGTTGACGGTGTTGCAGCGCTCGAGGCTGGTGAAGCTGGCCACGCGCGGGTTCGCCACGGTCTGGCGACGCAGCTACCGCAAGACCCCGCCACAACCAGCCGATGCAGCGGTAGTCCACCGGCAAGAGCGAAAGATCGTGTCGATGCGCAGTGAACGCCTGTGGTCGGGGCTGATCGCTGCGGTCTGCCTGCTTGCGCTGTGGAAGACCGCTGCCTTCGTGATGGCGGGCGTGACCCTGGCCGAGGTGTCGCGCGCCTTCGCACTCGGCTTCGCGACGATGCTGCGCGTGTTCGTGCTGATCGCGCTTGCCAGCGTCGTCTGGGTGCCGGTCGGCGTCTGGCTCGGCCTGCGTCCGGGGGCTGCGCGCATCGCTCAGCCGATTGCGCAGTTCATGGCGGCCTTTCCGGCCAACCTGCTGTTTCCACTGGCGGTCTCCGCCATCGTCGCGCTGCGGCTCGACCCGGACATCTGGCTGAGCCCGCTGATGATCCTCGGTACCCAGTGGTACATCCTGTTCAACGTGATCGCCGGTGCCTCGACGATTCCCGGCGAGTTGCGTGACATCGCCACCAATCTGCGTGTCCGGGGCTGGCTGTGGTGGCGGCGGGTGGCGTTGCCCGCCGTATTCCCGTTCTACATGACCGGCGCCATCACCGCCTCGGGTGGGTCGTGGAACGCCAGCATCGTCGCCGAGGTCGCACGCTGGGGCGATGTCACGCTGCGGGCGCACGGGCTGGGAGCCTACGTCACCGAAGCAACCGAGGCGGGTGACTTTCATCGGATCGTGCTCGGAATCGCGGTCATGAGCGCCTTCGTCGTCGTCATCAACCGCGGTTTCTGGCGACCGCTGTACACGCTGGCGGAACGCAAGTTCCGGCTGGGCTGAAGAGGAGGGAGGCCACCGTGGAAACCGCTGCGCTGCTGGACATCCGCGGCATTCGCAAGTCGTTTCGCAAGCCCGATGGCGGCGAGCTGCTGGTTCTGGACGGCATCGACTTCGGTTTGCGCGAAGGCGAGATCGTGGGATTTCTCGGGCGTTCGGGGTCAGGGAAGTCCACGCTGCTGCGCCTGATCGCGGGGCTGTCCGAACCCTCGGCGGGTACGGTTCACTATCGCGGACACGCGGTGAACGGACCGGTGGCCGGTATCTCGGTGGTGTTCCAGAGTTTCGCGCTGTTCCCTTGGCTGACGGTGCTGGAAAACGTGCAACTGGGTCTGGAGGCGCTTGGTCTGCCCGGCGAAGAGATACGCCGCCGTGCGGTGGCAGCGATCGACCTGATCGGCCTCGATGGGTTCGAATCCGCGTACCCGCGGGAATTGTCGGGCGGCATGCGCCAGCGCGTCGGTTTTGCGCGCGCGCTGGTGGTGCATCCGGACATTCTGCTGATGGACGAACCGTTCTCCGCACTCGACGTGCTCACTGCCGAGACGCTGCGCACCGATTTCCTGGACCTGTGGTCCGAGGGGCAGTTGCCGATCAAGGGGGTGGTCCTGGTCACGCACAACATCGAGGAGGCCGTGCTGATGTGCGACCGGATCATCGTGTTCGGCAGCAATCCCGGACGGGTGCTCCAGGAAATCCGCGTCGCTCTGCCGCACCCGCGTGCCCGCCTCGACCCTGCATTCCGTGATCTGGTCGAGCAGATCTATGTGGAGATGACGTCCCGGGCGACTTCTGCGCCCACCGGTCGCAGGGCCGAGCGTTTTCCCGGCACCGGTATCGGCACGATCCTGGCGCCGGTTTCGACCAACCTCCTCGCGGGCCTGCTCGAAACCGTGGCTGCACCGCCCTATGGCGGCAAGGCGGACCTGCCGGTCATCGCCACATCGCTGCAGATGGAAATCGACGAGCTGTTCCCGGTGGCCGAAACACTGCAGATGCTGCGTTTTGCCGAAGTGGCAGGCGGTGACATCCGGCTCGCGCACGAAGGCAGACGTTTCGCAGACCTGGATACCGACCAGCGCAAGCAGCTTTTTGCGCGGCAGCTGCTTGCCTACGTTGCGCTGGCGGCGCATATACGCCGGGTGCTGGACGAGCGACCCGCCAACCGGGCACCGTGGAGCCGTTTTGCGGATGAGCTCGAGGATCACATGTCACCGGGTGCTGCCGAGCAGACCCTGCGTACGATCATCGAACTTGGCCGCTACGCGGAGGTTTTTGCCTATGATGATGAAACACAGGTATTCAGCCTGGACAATCCCTGAGCCGGAGCGGCTGCGGGGATCGAACCCGGGTGGGCTCTGCATGGAGGTATCGAGATGCGTATCGGGATAGGGCTGAGTGCGGTCATGGGCGCCGAGGGCGCACTCGACGAGATCATCGGTCGGGTGCGCAAGGCGGAAGCCGATGGTTTCGATTCGGCGTGGATGAGCCATATCTTCGGCCCCGACGCGATCACGCTGCTGGCGCTCGCCGGGCGCGAGACGCGCAGGATCGAACTCGGAACCTTTGTCGTGCCGACCTGGCCGCGGCATCCGAGTGCACTGGCGCAGCAGGCGCTGACCGCGAGTGCTGCGAGCAGCGGGCGTTTCACGCTCGGCATCGGTCTCAGCCACCGGATCGTCATCGAGAACATGCTGGGGCTGGATTACGCGAGGCCTGCGCACCACATGCGCGAATATCTTTCGGTGCTGATACCGTTGCTGGAAAAGCGTGAGGTGAGTTTCCGCGGCGAGGAGTTCAAGGTGGCGTTGCAGTTGCGGATGTCGGGTATGCCGCGGCCGAAGGTGCTCGTCGCCGCGCTCGGGCCGCGGATGCTGCAGCTGGCGGGGGAGCTGACAGACGGTACGGCGACGTGGATGGGTGGGCCGAAGTACCTGGCGGGCACTGCGGTGCCGGCGATCCGCGCGGCAGCAGCGAAGGCAGGCCGTGGCGCACCACGGATCGTGGCCGGTTTTCCGGTAGCCGTGACGCGGGACGCGCGCGCCACACGCGCCGCACGCGCGTCGGCTGCGGAGACCTTCGCTGCGTATGGGCAGTTGCCGTCCTACCGGGCCGTGCTGGACATCGAAGGCGCGGCCGAGCCTGCCGACATCGCGATCATCGGTTCGGCTGCAGAAGTGCGCAGCCAGTTCGAGGCGCTGGCGGCTGCCGGCGTCACCGATCTGAACGCGTTGCCATTTGCCGTGGACGGTGACCCCCACGTCATGATGCGGACTTACGAATTCCTCGCGGAAGCGGCGCGTTCGGGGGTGTAGTTTCTAGCGCTGCGCAGCACTCTCCATCAGTGCCAGCAGCCCGGCGCGAAACGCCGGGCCACCACCGTGGGCGGGGTGGCGGATCTTCACGGCGTCGATGCCGAGCTCGGCGAGTGCGCTCTGACCGATGTTGCCGATCGCGGCGATGTGTTGCGGCTTGTAGATCTCGATCAACCGCCCGAGTTGTGGCACCGCATCGCGACGCAGTTCGCCCGTCGTGGGCGTGCGGTTCGACTCGTCGTCGCCGGGCTTGTGCGGATGCAGTGGCAATGCCGGCCAGACGAGTACCGGTGCCGGCAGTTCCTGGAAGGCGCGCTGGGCCACGGTGGCGCTCGCCTCACCCCAGAGCCTTGCGTTCTCCTCGATGCGACGGTAGCCGGCTTCGCTGCCGCCGAACAGCCCGAAGCGATCCTTCGGACCCATCATGATCTTCTCCGAGCAGAAGTTGACCCCGGTACGCCACGCGCCCCGATAGCCGGGAGCCTCGCCGATCAGCAGCACCGTGGGCCGCCACGGCAGGAGCTGCCTCAGAAATATCTGCAGGTTGTCGAAGCGGATGCGCCCGGCTGCAGTGTTCGGGTCGAAAAGCGCGTGCGCGTCGCTACGGTCCCTGAAGCTTCTGATGGTCTCGAACCAGGGTTCGAGTCGCGTCAGCATGCGGCGTGCGAAAGCCTTGTCCATCGCAATCCCTCCCTCTCCGTAGCCGGGCCAGGATCCCTGGGCGCTTCGATCCGAGCTGTTTCAACCGCTCCCCAGTACGGCGGTCAGCGTGTGCAATCGTAGAGTGCGCGCACCAGTCCTGTCACTCGCGGATCGCCTGCCGGGTCGAAGCGCATGCGATTGGTCACATACGCGAACGCGACGTTCGGTTCCGGATCGGCAAAGGCAAGCGAACCACCCGCTCCGGGGTGACCGAAGGCGCGTGGTCCGACGCCAGCTCCGAGCATCGGTGGCAGGCTGAACCCGAGACCGAAACAGGTCTCGACCAGCACGACCAGATCGGGGCCACGCGAGGCGACCCGTGATGCCGCTTCCAGCGTTGCGGGCTGCAGCAGGCGGATGCCGTCGACCTCGTCACAGCACGCCGCATAGAGCTTCGCAAGCGCCCGTGCCGACCCGACACCGTTCGACGAGGGCATTTCTGCCATCAGCACGTCGGGGCGGTTCCACATCTCGTTGTAGCCGAACAGCCCGGACGGGCCGCTCATCACGCGTGCCGTCAGGCTGCTGGCGCCGAGCAGGGCCGCTGCCGAATGCGCAGCGTCGGGAGGAAGCAGCCGCGCGCAGCGTCCGATTTCCGCTGTCGGCAGCCCGACCCAGTAGTCCAGTCCGAGCGGGCCGCAGATGGTGCGCGCCAGATGACGCCCCGGGCTGTCGCCGCTGATTCGGCGGATGATCTCGCCGAGAATCCAGCCGAAGCTGCGTGCGTGGTAGCCGTGCGCGGTGTCGGGCTCCCACTCGGGCGGCTGTGCGGCGATTGCAGCGACCACCGGATCCCAGGCGAGCACCTGCTCGAGCGTGAGATCGCCGGCCACCGCTGCCAGACCCGCGCGATGCGTCAGCACCATGCGCGTCGTGATGTGCTGCTTGCCCGCGGCGGCGAATTCAGGCCAGTAACGTGCGATCGGCGCATCGATGTCGAGCCGGCCTTCCTCCGCCAGGCGGTGGATGCAGACCGCGGTCGGTCCCTTGGCGGCGGAGAACACCAGTTGCAGGGTGTCTCGCTGCCACCGGCGTCCGGTCGACGGGTCGGCGAGACCTCCCCAGATATCGACTACCGGATGGCCATCGCGGTAAATGCAGCAGGCGGCGCCGACGTCGCCGTGCTCGCTGAAATTCTGCGCAAAGGCCTCGCGTACGCGCTCGAAGCCAGGCTGTACCGATCCACCGATCTCCATCGACACCGTTTCCTCTGCTGTGCTTGCGCTCTCGACGTCTGGCTGGTTGCAGCACTCGTCGCCACCCGGCGCGCGGATGGCGAATGGTAGCCGATGTGCCGTATCCCTGCGGCACACGCCCCCCCCGATGCGAAGGCGTCGCCACGCAGTTTGCGGCGTTTTGCGATACCCCCTTTAGGTTCTGGTAAAGTAACGCGACGAATGTGCCGACTGCACGCAACCGCAGGCCCGGGCAATCCGGCTTGCCTCCGGGACGCAGGGCGCATGGGCTGACAAGGACTCGATGAATCCCGTAGTTACCACACGCGAAGGGCGCCTCGAAGGCGAGTTCGGCGCGCACGGCGTCAGCGTTTTCCGGGGTGTGCCGTACGCGGCCCCGCCGGTCGGTGCGCTGCGCTTGCGCGCACCGGCACCGATGCGGACATGGGCGGGCACGCGCGATGCCCGACGCTTCCGTGCACCGGCACCGCAGGATCATGGGCCGCTGCTGGACATTTCCAGTCCCGACGAGGATTGCCTCACGCTGAACGTCTGGACGCCGGCCTGTGATCGCAGGCGCCGTGCGGTCATGGTGTGGATCCACGGCGGCAGCTTCACGGTCGGCTCCGGTGCGCAGGGCGTCTACGACGGCGCGACGCTCGCTGCGCACGGCGACGTGGTCGTGGTAACGCTCAACTACCGGCTCGGCGCCATCGGCTTCTCGTTCCTGCGCGATCTGCTGGGCCCGGCGCACGAGCTCGCGTCCAACCCGGGATTGCTGGATCAGCTCGCAGCGCTTGCCTGGGTACAGCGCAACATCGATGCCTTCGGCGGTGACCCGGACAATGTCACCGTGTTTGGCGGATCTGCCGGCGCCATGTGCATCGGCAGCCTGCTGGCAGTGCCGCAGGCACGAGGGCTGTTTCGCCGCGCGATCCTGCAAAGCGGTGCGGCGCACCATGCGACCAGCTGCGACGAAGGGTCGCGCATCGCAGAGGTCCTGCTGCATCGGCTCGGCGTCGACCCGAACCGGCCAGACAAGCTCTGGAGCGTGCCTGCCGCAGCGATCGTGAAGGCACAGCGTGCCTGCCTGCGCGAGACGATCCTGCGTGGCCCGCGCAGGCGGCGGCTGCCGCAAGGAGCGATGACGCTGATTCCGGTCGGCGACGAGGAACTGCTGCCCGACGCCCCCTTCGATGCGATCGCGGCAGGAGCGGCGCGCGGCGTCGAGCTTCTGATCGGAACGAACGAAGACGAGTGGAACTACTTCCTGTTTCTCGTTGAAGCCGACAAGCAGGAGATCGACGAGGCCACGCTGGCCAAGGTCTGCGAGCAGCGTCTGCCCGGGCGTGGCAGCGAAGCGGTTGCACTGTACCGGGCAGTGCTGGGTGCCGGACTGTCGCCGGCGAGGATCTACGCGGCCATCGAGTCGGACCGCACGTTCCGGATTCCGGTGCTGCGCCTGGCCGAGGCGCAGTTGGGGCATCAGGGTACGACGTTCATGTACCGTTTCGGCTTTCACTCGCCGATGTTCGGTGGCGAAATGGGCGCGTGCCACGGGCTCGAGACGCCGTTCGTGTTCGGCACCGTCGATGGCGAGTTCGGCCGTGCGTTTTCGGGTGGTGGGGCGCAGGCCGTGGACCTGTCGCGTCGCATGCTTGCTGCGTGGGCCGCCTTTGCGCGCACCGGTGACCCGAATCATGACGGTTTGCCCGAGTGGAGGCCTTATGAGCTGTCGCGTCGCGAGACGATGCGGCTGGCGCCGCACTGCGAACTGCAGTCGGCGCCGCTCGAGGCGGTGCAGCGGTTCTGGGACGGGGTGCAGTGATTCGCGCTGCGATGGCACCACGTGCCGCATCCGGCACCGGGGACGTTGCGGTGCATCTTTTTCTTGCATGCTGTTGCAAACGGAACGAATGTAGGCGAACACAATAATCGACTGCGGACGGGGTCAGCGGATGCGACGTCTCAACAGCGTGGACAACATGTTCCTCAAGCAGGAGAACCCCGACCAGCCGCAGCACACGATCAAGGCGGTCGTGCTCGACCCGGCTGCCGCGCAGCAGCCGCTGGGCTTCGACGCGATACGTGCGGCCATTCCGGCGCTGCTGGAGCGGGTCGAGCCGCTGCGCTGGCAACTGTTGTTCCCGCCGTTGGGCATGGGGCGGCCCTGGTGGATCGAACGCTCCGGGATCGATCTCGACTATCACCTGCGACGCGCGACCGTGGCGCCACCCGGCGGTGATCACGAGCTGTGCGCGGTGATCGACGACATCGTTTCGGTCGGTCTCGATCGCGCGCGTCCCGCGTGGCAGTTGTGGTACGTCGATGGCCTCGCGGGGGGCCGGATTGCGCTGGTACTGAAGATCCATCACGCCGTCGCCGACGGACTGGCATCGGTACGGCTGATGGAAGCCATCTTCAGCTCCGATCCGAGCGAACCGTTGCCTGCGGCCCGCGGCACCCTGGTCGACGAGCAAAGGCCGGGAACGTTGAAGTGGCTCGGCATGCTCGCCGCGCACAATGCGGCGACGATCATGCGCTTTCCGAACGTGCTGCTGCGCTCGCTGCGTACGATCGGCATGATCCGCCGGCGCAACCGGGAAGGCAGGCCCGGCTTCGCGGAAGCGTTTGCTGCGCCGGCCACGCGATTCAACGAGCGGATCCGTACCGAGCGCCGGTTCGCGTACGTTACTTGCGACATGGGTGCGATCAGACGGATCAGGAGTGCGTTCGGCGTCAGCATCAACGACGTGTTCCTTGCGATATGCAGTGGCGCCATCCGCTCGTATCTGGAACTGCACGGCGAATTGCCTGCCGAGTCGCTTACCGCCGTCGTTCCGGTGGCGATCCGCCCGCCCGGGGTCGATGTGGACTGGGGAAACCAGGTGAGCACGTGGTTCGTTTCCATCGCCACCGATGTGGCGGACCCGGTCGAGCGCATCAAATGCCTGGCGGCCAACACCAGTGTGGCGCGGGCCATCCACGCCGAGCGTGATCTGTGGCTGTTCGGCGACTGGATGGACTACTGGCCGCTGTTCTGGTTCTGGGGGCGCGGCTTGCCGCTGCTGGGCGCCGTGCTGAAGCGCAGGCCAACCTACAGCATGACGGTGTCGAACGTCCCGGGTCCGAAGAACCGGCTGTACCTGGCAGGTGCTCCGATCGAGCAGTTCATATCGGTAGGGCCAATCATCTACCCGTACGGCCTGAATCTGACGGGCTGGAGCCACATGGATTCGATGGTCATCGCGATGCAGGTTTCAAGGGATCGCGTTCCCGACATCTGGGCGCTCGCTGATCGCATTCCACTGGCACTCGAGGAGCTGGAGGCTCTGGCAGCAGCCCGATCTGCGGTATGAGCAACCGCCGCGGCGCGGAGCGGACCCCGGCAACCGAGGCTTGCTGGAACCGGCCGGTCGCCGGGCTGTGTGCTGCATTGGACAGCAGTCCCGAGGGGCTGGACAGCAGTCCGATCCCGGCAGATGCGTATTGCTCGATGCGAGGGGCCTTCACGTCGGCCAGGCGCTGCTGCCCGGCATCTGGCTGACCCGACGCCGAGCTGCGCTGACGGACCACGCTCTACGACTGCAGCGCTGGCGTGAGCACGGATGACGGTCCGGTGCTCTCGTGCGTGCGCGCATCGAGCGAACGCAGGAAGCGTGCAACGAAGAACAGCGTCGTGAGCAGCAGTCCTGAATAGCCGACTCCTCCCATGATGTACGGCAGCATGGCGTTGCCTTCCTGCACGGTGCGCAGGTTGAAGCTGAGCAGGCCGAGCGTGATGATCGCACCGAAGATCCACATGAAAAGCAGCCACACGCCGGCTTCCCAGCCCTGCAGACGGCGGGCCCAGCCGAGCGGTGCGAGCGCACGGTCAGGTGTATCGATTGCGTGCTGCGTGCGTATTCCCATCGTCAGCAGATCGAACACGACCGCGCAGACGCCGACCGCGAATACCAGGCCGAACAGCGGTACCAGCAGCTTCATGGTCAGCATCGCGGGTCCGACGTCGCCACCGAACCAGTCGAGGCCGAGCGTGCGGTAGACGAACACCTGTACCGTGCCGCCGATCGCGAAGACGAAACCGAGTCCCAGTATGCCGGTGAACACCAGCCAGAAGCCGAGCTTGCCGAGGCGCTGGTCGAAGGCGTCGATCCCGCGCATCAGCGGCACGGCGTAATACGCTGCGGCAAGACCGAGCATGCCGAAGGTGCCGAACAGCGCGAGGTGAGCATGGCTGAGCGTTACCCAGGTCCCGTGCGACCACGCGTTCGTGAGCGCGAACGTCATCGTGAAGCCGAGGATGCCGGCACCGACCTGCTCGAGGACCACCGAGCCGAGCAGGAACGCAAACGCCGGCATGTTCGTGACCGGCTTGTTGTCCTGGTGGGCGTCGAGATAGACGTGCCAGAAGCAGAAGATCAGCGGCAGCGGTTCGAGCGCGCTGAACAGCGAGCCCCAGAACTGCCAGAACTCGGGCGTGCCGATCCAGAAATAATGGTGGGCGTTGCCGATCAGCCCCGACAGCCACACCAGTGAAATGCCCCAGAACACCGCATAGCCCACGGATTTCAGATCCGCGCCGAACATCAGCACGAGCAGGAAGCCGATCAGCGAGATATGGATGACTTCCCACACCCCCTCGACCCAATAGTGCACCACGTACCAGCGGAAGTATTCCTGCAGGTCGATGCGTTCGACGAAGAACATGCCGAAGATCCACACCAGCGTCAGCGCCACCACGCCGATGCCGAGTCCCCAGTGGATCTCGTTCCAGTCCTTCACGGCCGGGAATGTGCGCAGCACGACGTAGCACACGATCGCGAAGCCGATCAGGATCACGACGTCGACGATGCGACCGCCTTCGAGGTATTCCAGCCCCTCCTGCAGCCAGGGCTGTCCCGCCCACCAGCCTGCGATGCCCTGCTGCGCGAGTGCCTGCGTCACGACGTTCCAGACGACGAGCGCGATCAGCACGTAGAACAGGAGCTTGATCAGCCCGGGGGCGGCCAGTTCGCGCCCGGACAGCAGCGGCCCGACGAACAGGATCGTGCCGATGAAGCCCGACAGTATCCACAGGATGCCGAGGTTGAGGTGCTCGGCCCGTGTCACGTTGAAGTTCAGCGTGCCCGCGAGCAGCGTGGGGTCGATGTGCTGGGCGGCGAGCAGCAGGCCGAAGCCGACCTGGAAGAAGAACAGCACCGCCATCAGCATGAAGAAGCGCAGGCTGAGGCGCTGGGTCTGGTATTCGATGCGGATCATGGCTGTTCCCCTGCAAGGCTGCGGATATACGCGACGACGGCGGCGATCTGGGCTTCATCGAGCATCCCGGCGTACGAAGGCATCAGGTGCGGTGCAAAGCCGGCCACCACCCGGGCGTCCGGATCGACGATCGACTCCTTCAGGTAGGCCTCGTCCGCGCGCACCGTGCTGCCGTCGGCGAGCGCAACCCCGGAGCCGTAGAGATCGGCCCAGCCGGGGCCGACGAGCCGCTGGCTGCCGCTCGAGTGGCAGGCAAGACAGCCGGTATCACGTGCTACCTGCTCGCCGTGCGCGGCCTCGGATACTGTCGCGCCGGCCGTGCCCTGGCCGTGTGCAGCGCTTGCCGGCTGGGTCGCAGTGCTTGCGGTCTGCAGGCTGGCGGGCATCGGTTTCGCGTACGGGAAATCCAGGCCGTCGACGCGCGGTTTCGGTGGCCAGCCTTCGGTATTGATCGCCGAGGTGTACTTGAGGAAGGCGATCAGCTTGCCGATTTCGTCGTGCGACAGCGGCAGGTTCGGCATCAACGATGCGTGCGCGCTGCGACGCGCGATGCGCTCGGCGGCGGCCGGATACTTCTGCAGGTAGGCGTCGATCGAGTCGACGCCGGCTTCGGTGGCGATCGCTTCGTTGCGCAGTTGCATGGCGACGGCGCCGCTGGTCGGCCACGCTCCGGCCGAAGGCAGGAACGCTTCCAGCCAGGCAGGGCCGACCTTGCCGTAGAGTTGGGTGAGGTCCGGGCCGAAATACGCGCCGTTGCCGACGATGGTATGACATCCCATGCAGTTGTACGCCTGGAATACCCGCTTGCCGTCGACCGCCGCGTGACCGGAGTAGCTGATTGCGGACGGCAGCGTCTGCCCGCGCGTGTCGACGAACGAGGCTGCCGACAGCGCGAGGAAGATGAGCCCCATCAGGCCGAGCACGAACAGTGCGCGGCGCCGGTTCTGCCTTTCCTCGCAGGGTTTGCCCGGTGCGCAACTCATGGTGTGTCCTCCCCGCCGGCATGCGACGATTCGGCTGACTGCGCGCGCCGTGCCTGCTCGAGCGCATCGTGCTCGAACAGCGTCGTGAGCCGGCCGAGAAACGCGTAGAAGACGTAGACGGCGAGCACGAAGCCCAGCACGAAATACACCTGCCACGCCGTGTGTGACTCGGCCCAGTACTCGAAATTGCGCCAGTAGGGCCAGGACAGCGCCAGGCTCGCGCCGCTGCCGAGGACCGCGAGGCCGATCCGGATGATGTGTTGCGCCGCCATCTTGCCCTCCGCTTCGCGTGGCTTGCCGACCCGGCTGGACGGGCGGACTGGAAACAGGTATTTATGAGGCCAATTTAGACCGATTAATTTGCGTTGTAAATACCAATTGGGTCGATGTCATGCGCCTCGCAGCTTTTACCGACTACGGATTACAGGTTCTGATGCGGCTGGCAGGCAGTTCCGGGGAACTGCTCACCACGCTGCGTATCGCCGAGGAGGCACAGATTCCGTACAACCACCTCACCAAGGTGGTACAGGATCTCGCCCGCGGAGGCTTCGTCACCACCCAGCGCGGGGCTGGTGGTGGCATCCGTCTGGCCCGGCCGGCGCAGGACATCAGGCTGGGTGAAGTGGTGCGTTTCCTCGAGCAGCGCTACGCGCTTGCGGAATGCTTTCGTGCCGACGGCGGCAACTGCCCGCTGACGCCGAGCTGTCGGCTCAGGTCACGGCTGGCGTCAGCGCAGGAAGCGTTCCTGGCCGACCTCGACCGCAGCACGGTTGCCGATTGTGCACACGCTTCGTGATCACTCCTCGAAGGTCGCCTGACTGCGTGCCCGCCCTCCGGGGCCGCTGTAGGCCATGCCGTAACCGGGTGGCGTGTCCCACGTCGGCATCGCGAGCGTTGCGAGCGCTTGTTGCCAGCGCTCGATCAACCGGTCTTCGGCCGCGTAGTCGAAGGGATCCTGCAGCACCGCTTCGATCGAGATGCCGTTGACTGCAGGCGGTGGATTGACGGCCAGCCAGCGCGCTGTGCGCGCCACCGCTTCGGCGGGAGCCACCACATCGTCGTAGCCGAGCCGTGTGCGCAGCTTCGTGAGGTCATAGAGGCGGTGCGTGGTGGTGGGCCGTGCCATCAGCGGGCGCGCCGGTAGGGCCAACTGTGCCGGCAGGTCGATGATCTCGAATTCCCAGTCCAGCGCGCGCGCCACGTGGAAGACGACTTCGCGCAGGCTCAGCGCATGCGTGTCGGCCGCATTGAATATCTCGCCGCAGGCATTCCCGGGCTGGTCGACCGCCAGCAGCAGGGCATGCGCCATGTTCTCCGCGTATCCGTAGGCGTCCAGGCTCAGTCCGCCGTCGGGCAGGATGATATGTCGCCGCCGTTCCAGCACCCGGCGAACCACGATCCATTCGCGTGGCGCCCCCTGGTACGGTCCGTACACGTAGGGGTAGCGGAAGTGCGTGGCGTCGGGATGGTGGCGGAACACCGCTTCCTCGGTACGCACGATGCGCCAGCCTTTCTCGTCCTGGGCCGGCTCGCTGACCAGCGCAGCGTCTTCGCGCAGCGGCGCGGGCAACCCCTCCGGGCTGTGCAGGAAAGGATTCATGTAGCCCAGATAGGCGGGTCCGCCGCCGACCGAGATGAAACGCCCGACACGTCCCGCAAAGATCTCGGCGATCGCACGCAGGCGGCCATAGGTTGCGATGCACAGGTCCCAGCGTCGATCACCGATCGCCGCACTCAATGCGGCAGGGTCGTGAGGGCTCACATGGATGTGGCCTACCTCGGGAGGGATCTCGTCCACCTCGTGGCGGCCGGTATGCAGGATCTCGACCCGCCAGCCGCGTGCGAGGAGCCCGTTGACGATGAATGGACCGGTTGGGCCGGTGCCGCCAATGACCAGTGCTTGCATGCCGGGAGCCTCGTATTACAGGTAGTCTCGGCGCAGCGCATCGGCGTCGAGCGGTGACAGCAGTGCGGGCGCCACGTCCAGTACCGTCAGGGCGCCGTACTGGCCCATCCGGTGCAGGCGATACGTGGCGCGTGCGTAGGCAACCAGCACGCTGGCGGTGAATTCGGGGTTGCTGTCCAGTTGCAGGCGGTATTCGATCACCTGCCGCAAGGCCGGCGAGGTGTTGCCGCTGCGAATGACGAAGCCGCCGTGCGGCATCGCGCTGTGGTTGCGCGCCAGCTCTTCGGCGCTGATGAACGTGACGGTGGTGTCGTACTCGTCGAAGTAGTGCGGCATGGTGACGATGGCGCGGCGCACGGCATCGGCATCGGCGCCGGCCTCGAGCACTACATGACAGTCGCGCGTGTGTTTCTCCCGTGTGGTGAGCCGGGGGCGCTTGCCGCTGCGCACCTGTTCGATCGCCGCCTCGGCCGGGATCGTGTATTGCACGGCGGCTGCAACGCCCGGCACGCGCCGCAGCGCGTCGGAGTGTCCCTGGCTCAGGCCCTTGCCCCAGAAGGTGTAGGTGGCCCCATCGGGCAGCATCGCCTCGCCCATCACACGGTTGATCGAGAACAGGCCCGGATCCCAGCCGGCGGAGATCAGCGCGGTGGTATTGCCTGCGCGCGCTGCACCATCGACGGCGGCGAAGTGCTCGGGAATGCGTGCGTGCGTATCGAAGCTGTCCACGATGTTGAAGCGGGCCGCCAGCTCCGGCGACTGCGCAGGCAGATCGTCCCTGGAGCCTCCGCACAACACCAGTACATCGACCTGGCCCACGTGGGCAGGCAAGTCACGCATATGGTGTACCGGCGTGCCGGCAACCTGCGGTATCAATGTCGACGGGTCGCGCCGCGTGTAGATGCCGCTCACGCACAGGTCGGGGTTGCGCGTCACGGCGGTTTCGACACCACGCCCGAGGTTGCCGTGGCCCACGATGCCGATGCGGATGCGGGCGTCTGTTGCGGCTGTCATGCATTCATCTCCTGTCGGATGGCTCGATGGTCGAAATATGAAGCTCGCGCTCAGCCGCGTTCTGCGAGCAGATCACTGAAGCGCGTGCGCAGCTCGCGCTTGAGCAGCTTGCCGCTGGGGTTCTTCGGCAGCGCATCGACGAACACGACCGCCTTTGGCACCTTGAACTGCGCCATGTGCACGCGGCAATGCGCGATCACCTCGCTCTCCGTGAGCGTCTGGCCTGCCTTCACGACGATCACTGCGGTGACACCCTCGATCCAGTACGGGTGCGGCAGGCCGATCACCGCGACTTCCGCGACACCCGGGTGGCGGTAGATCGCCTCCTCGACTTCGCGGCTGGCGACGTTCTCGCCGCCGGTGTTGATCATGTCCTTCTTGCGGTCGACGACCGTGATGAAACCCTCGTCGTCGATCGTCGCCAGGTCGCCGCTGTGGAACCAGTCGCCGGCAAAAGCGGCCGCCGTGCGTTCCTCGTCACGAAAATACCCGCTGCACAACTGCGGCGAGCGATGCACGATCTCGCCGATCTCGCCAGGCTGTACGTCGCGCATCGCTGCGTCGACGACGCGCGTCTCGACATTCAGTACCGCGCGGCCTGCAGAGCCCGCCTTGCGCAGTTGATCCTGCGGCTTGAGTACGGTCGCCAGTGGCGCGATCTCGGTCTGGCCGTAGAAGTTCCACAGCCGCATGGCCGGCAGGCGCCGCGCAAGCTCCCGCAGTATCTCGACCGGCATGATCGCTGCACCGTAGTAGCCCTTGGCGAGCGCGGACAGATCGGCGGCATCGAATTGCGGGGAACGCAGCAGCGAGATCCAGATCGATGGCGGCGCGAAGAACGAGTTCACGCGGTGTCTCGCCAGCAGCGCGAGGATGTTGTCTGCCACCGGCCTGCCGGTGATCACGTTGGTCGCACCGACGTACACGGCCGGTCCGAGAAAAACGTCGAGCTGCGCGCAGTGGTACAGCGGCAGTGCGTGCAGCAGCAGGTCACCGGAGGCGATCTCGCCTTCGACGACGCAGCTCACGTACTCCCACATCACTGCCTCGTGCGTCAGCAGCGCGCCCTTGGGCTGCGACTCGGTGCCGCTGGTATAGATGATCTGCAGCGGCATCGATGCGTCGAGCTCGACTGCGGGTGGCGTGTCGTCGTCGGCGAGCAGTCCGTCGAAGCCGATGATGTCCGCGGGTGCTTGCGCCGGATCTTCGCCAGGTAGCCACACCAGGCGTGTAACCGCAGTATCCATGGCTGCCGCTGTGCGCCCGGGCTCGAGCATGTCCGGCCCCAGGCACAGCACGCGTGCGCCGGCGTGACGCAGG
This sequence comes from Pseudomonadales bacterium, assembly GCA_024234165.1. Classification (NCBI taxonomy): domain Bacteria; kingdom Pseudomonadati; phylum Pseudomonadota; class Gammaproteobacteria; order Pseudomonadales; species Pseudomonadales bacterium. Next base: position 1,246,058 of record JACKOP010000001.1, on the reverse strand, counting down.
ACGTATGCGATCTCGTCCGCTTTCAGCATGAAGTTGATCGGTACCAGCACCGCGCCAAGGCGTGCCAGCGCAAAGCGCAGTGCGGCGAAGGCGTGCGAGTTGCGCGAGAGGATCGCAACACGATCACCACTGCGCACGCCGATGCCGGCCAGGCCGTGTGCGAACCGGTTGACGATGCGGTCGAACTCCGCGTAACTCCAGTTCACTTCGCCGCAGATGATCGCGCTGCGCTGCGGGTTGCGCGCTGCGCTGCGACGCAGCAGATCGCCGAGGGTGTGGCGCCGGGGATGATGTGTCATCTGGGTTCACGGGTGCACTCGCAAGCCGCGATCATACCGGGGCGCAAGTCCGCGGACCACTGCGGCTTGCGGCTGCTGACGGAAGGGTTGATTGCTCCGTCCGATGGTGCGATGGTCGCCTGCAAGCGGTTGCTACGCATTGCAGTGGCCGGGTCCGGGATCAGGATTGTTGACGGTGTCGATCTGCCGTCGAGGAATTCCGCCATGAGGCTGTATTTCATTGCGATGTTCATGGTCCTGGCGGGAGTGTCGGCAGCGTCTGCGGCGCTGGATCCGGAAAAGGCCGAGAAACTGTTCATGGAGCATTGCGCGGTGTGCCACGGGGCGGATCGCGGCGGATATATCGGTCCGGCACTGAATCGTGACGAGACGAAGCTCGACCGCGGGCAGGTGACCGGCAAGATCCTTGCCGGTATCCCGCCCACGCTGATGCCGCAGCACCCGTCCTGGCCCGGCACGCTGTCGGCAAGGGAGCGCGACACGCTGGCCGAGCTGGTGACGACGCAGCCGAAGCGCGCGCTGTCCTGGGGCATCGACGACGTTCGCGGTTCGCTGCAGGTGCTCGTCCCGGACGAGTCCCGGCTGCCGACTGCGCCGCAATACCGCATCGACGACATCGACGATCTGATGGCGGTGATGTCGCGCGGCCTGCAGGCGGCTGGCGACGAGGCGAAAGTGCTTTTCTTCGACGGTCGCAGGCATCGCAAGGTCGGTGAGGTTCCCACCGGCTACGCGCCGCACCTGATGGATTTCCATCCACTCGATCCGCGCTGGGCGTATGTGCGCGACGACCTCGGCTGGGTGCACAAGGTGGATCTGTATTCGATGCAGATCGTGCGCAAGGTACGCGCCGGGCTGAACGGCACCTCGCTCGCGGTCTCGCGCGACGGGCGCTTCGTTGCCGCCGGCTCGTATGTGCCGCACACGATGGTCATCATGGATGCCGCCACGCTGGAGCCGTTGCACCTGCTCGAACTGACAGGAGTCGATCCTGACGGCAACCAGGTCGAGGCCGATGCGGGCATGATCAGCGCCACCCCGTTCGGCAACTGGTTCGTGATTGCGCTCGAGCAGGCGGGTCAGGTGTGGATCATCGACCTCGACGATCCCGCGATGCCGATCCGCAAGATCAGCAACGTGGGGCGGCACCTGCACGACGGATTCCTCTCGCCCGATGGGCGTTATCTCGTCGTGTCCTCGTACGATGACCATACCGATACGGTCATCGATCTTGCCGAGGCCCGCATCGTGCGCAAGATTCCCGCAGGCTGCAAACCGCATCTGGGGTCGGGCGCAGTGGTGCGCTCGAACGGCCGTCTGCTCGGTATCGGAACCAATATCGGTGAGGTCGACTGCCCTTTGCACGAAGTGACCGTGTTCGATATGGAAAGCTTCGACGTCGTGAAGCGGATTCCGGTCATCGGCCCGACCGAATCACCGGCTGCACATCCGGCAGCGCCGTACATCATCGTCGATATCGTGGGCACCGGCCCGAACGCAAGCAAGCTGCAGTTCATCGACAGGAACACGCTCGAGGTGACGGATACGCTGGAAGTCGCCGGTACGCTGGGGCACTCGCACTTTCCCGAGTACACCGCGCGCGGTGACTTCTTCTACGTGAGCGCGAGGTACCGGGGTGATCGCAGCCATGGCAGCGTCGGCGGCCAGCTTGCGGTCTTCGATTCGCGCACGCTGAAGCAGGTGAAGTCGATCCCGGTGCAGGTGCCGGCGGGTGTGTTCTCGCGCGTGCGGGCACGAACCGTCGTCGTCGGGCTGCAGCCACCCACACCGCAGGAACCATGAAACCCAGGTTTTCGATCGTCATCGCCGCGTATAACCGGGCACCGCTGCTGAGGCGTGCGCTGGCTTCGCTGATCGCGCAGACCGAAACGGACTGGGAAGCCTGGGTCGTCGACGACGGGAGCACGGACGGTACCGTGGCGTCGATCCACGATCAGTTGCACACGGCGCCTGCCATTCGCTGCATCCGGAGTGCACATGGGGGTGAGGCGCGGGCCAAGAACGAAGGGATCGCCCGGTGCCGCGGGGAGTTCATCACCTTCCTGGATTCCGACGACGAATACGAACCCGACCATCTGCACAGCAGGCGGCGCATTCTGGAGCAGGATCCGGGCATCGAGTTTCTGCACGGTGGCGTGAGGATCGTGGGCGACCCTTACGTGCCGGATCGCAACGACACGAGCCGGCAGATCCATCTGTCGGAATGCGTGATTGGTGGGACCTTCTTCATTCGTCGCGATGCGATGCATGCGCTCGGCGGGTTCAGGGAGATCGCGTTTGCGTGCGACGCGGAGCTGTTCGACAGGGCCGTGGCGGCGGGCCTGAGCATCGTCAGAGCCACGCGCGAGAGCTACGTCTACCACCGTGAACATGCCGATTCCATTACGCACGACGTCGGGAAGGGTCCGGAAAAGGCCTGAGCCGTGCGAAGGTATCGCCGCACGCCGTTTGTGTCGACGAGCGCGGGCTTTTGCGACGGCCTTTTCAGGCGTGCCGTTCCGATGGAATCATCCCGCGCTGTTCGAGTGAATCGAGCAGCAGGTGGAAGTAGACCATGCCGCTGTAGGGTTGCCAGCGTGCGGTCGCCTGCCGCACCCCCTCATAGTCGAGCTTTTCCGCACGACCCAGCCAGCGCTGCAGGGTGTTGCGTGCCCCCACGTCGTCACCGGGAAACACATCGAGACGCCCGAGCGCGCGCAGCAGCACGTACTCGGCCGACCACCGGCCCACTCCGTGCAGCCGGCGCAGGAAGCGGACCGCACCGGCATTGTCGAGCGCTTCGAGTTCGCTGAAATCGAGGCTTCCGTCGGCGACGGCAGTGGCGAGTTCGATCAGACAGTGCGCCTTCTGGCGACTGAAGCCGAGCGAACGCAGCGATTCCGGTGAAACACCGGCGAGCGCCTGCGGGGTCGGGAAGGCGTTGGAAACCGAGGCAGAGCCGTCGGCAGCACCCGGCTCCGGATACGCTCGCCCGTACGCTTCGATCAGGCGGTTCAGCAGCGTGATGCCCACGGTCAGCGTGATCTGCTGGCACGCGATGGCGTTGGCGAGCGTTTCAAACACACTCGGGAAGCGTGGCGGCCTGAGCCCGCGCCAGCGCTGCGCCAGTGGTGCCAGTTCGGGATCGGCTGCGGCCATCCGGTAGAAGTCATCGAGGTCGACGTCGAGGCCCAGCAGGCGCCTCAGCAGGCCCTGCGCTTGCGCAACGGCGCCGGTTCCGACGTCGTTCCCGGCAAGCGTGACCTGGAGTGCGGCGGCGCCGGTGCCGCCGTTTCGATCCTGCCACACACCCGCCGCGATCGGCGTGCTGCGGCTGCCGAGCAGCAGGATGCGTCGGTACGCATGTCCGTCCCAGCGGTCGATGCGGTTGTGTGGCCGCCGGCACAGTGCCAATGCCGTGAGGTCGAGCCGGAATGGCGCAGGCGCCGCCAGCGTGAAGCTCAGCTCACTCAAGTCCGGCTTCCTTGCCTTCAGAGGCAGTCGCAACGCGTTGCGAAGCGTGTGGCGATGCCTTCGCATCGGGGAGCGTGCGCCGCAGGGATGCGCGCTCGAGCCTGCAGGGATGCATTTACGGCGTCCCACCGGTGCGAAGGCATCGTCGCACGCTGCTTGCATCGACGATCGGGTGCCTTTGCGACCGCTTCTTCAGGCGGGCAGGCGACCCTTCAGATCCTCGGGGCGGAAGGGACCCGCTTCGGCGATCAGCCGGCGTGCGTTCGGCACCTGGTCCCACACGTTCCACAGCAGTACGCCGCGCACCCGTCCCTTGTCGAGGTAGTAGACCACACCCTCGCGGTAGGGCTCGCGCCAGTCCTCGACCATCTGCAGCCGCGAGTTCGTCAGCCCGACTGCCTCGTAACCGAGGTCGAACAGATCCGAATAGAAGAAGGGGAGGTGATCGTAGCGTTCGCTGGCCCCGGCCATGTTGCGCCCCGCGGCACGACCCATGGTGTTGGCGTTGTCTTCATGCTCCACGCGCCGGCTTTCATCGAGCGTCGATTCGTGGAAGAAGGCCACGTCTCCTGCTGCATAGATGTCGGGGTTGCTGGTGCGCAGGTACGCGTCGACCACGATGCCGTTCTTCAGTTCCAGCCCGGCCTGTTCCGCGAGTTCGACATTCGGTGCTACCCCGATTCCGGCCACGATGGCGTCCGCCACCACCGCCGTGGCTGCATGGGTCGCCTGCGAAGATGGCTCCAGCACGAAACGCCCGGCCTCCTTGCGCATGCCATGCACCGTGTAGCCATTCAGCACCCGCACGCCCTGCTTGCGATAGTAGTCGTTCAGGAAGCGGGACAGACCCGGTGGAAACAGCCGCCAGCTGATGCCTTCGTCGGGAAACAGCATCGTCACCTGTCGGTCGTGCATCGCCAGTGCCGCGGCGACTTCCGATCCGATGAAGCCGCCACCGATGATCGCGAAATCCCGCTTGTTCGCACTCAGTTCGCGCAGCCTGCGGTAATCCTGCGTCGTCTGGTAGTAGATGACGTCATCGCCGCCGAAGCCCAGGTGCCGCGGTGTGCCACCTGTCGCAAGCAGCAGCTTTTCGTAGCGGTAGCGATTTCCCGCCGTATCGGTCACGGTTCTGGTTCGCGGGTCGATGGCGGTCGCCGCATGGCCGAGGTGCAGCCGGACTCCCCGGGCTGCCGTGTCGCGCCAGATCGTCTCCAGAGGCTGATCCTTCCACAGCGCCTTGGACAGTGCAGGGCGGTTGTACGGCGGGTCCGATTCCGCACCGACGAGTCCGATCGAACCCTCATGATCCACTTCGCGTATGCCCGCCGTGGCAGCATCCGCTGCCATGCCGCCACCGATGATCAGGTATTTGTGGTGTGTCATGTCGGCATCCCTGGAACTGGGAACCGGAACTGCTGCCCGCGCGGGCAGGCTGCCGGCGTCTGTTGGTCGCTGTTCAGAGCAAGGACGCGAATAGGTATACGGCCGTGGCATCTATGCGTCAAGCGGTGCGGTGAGCATGGCGCCGGGTGCGTCAGGGAAGCCAGTCTGCAGGGACTGCGCTGTTCGACGGCAGAATCCATGGAATTCACGAAATTTTCACGGTGTATTGACGAAAGCTTCACGTTTGCTTTGCTGGGATGCCGTGCCTCGATTTCCACTCCCGACGGCAGCACCTGCATTGTCCGTTTCACTGAAAAAAACGTTCTCGTGGTGCGGGGTGCTGCGGCATTCATGGCGCTGCGTGGAGTATCCGGCATGACCACGTCCCTGGATCGGGCGCGCAGCGACCGCCACACCCTCGTGGGCCATGCCTGCTTCATGCTGCTTGCGATGTTGGCGCTGATGCTGCTGTTCTCGCTCGCACGCACGGCCCTGTACTGGCACAACGTGGAGCTTGCCAGCAGCTTGTCCCGGGCCGAGGTGCTGAGCAGTTTCGGCATTGGTCTGCGCTTCGACCTGATGGTCACGAGCATTCTCTGCCTGCCGTTGCTGGCGGGTTTTCTCTGGCCCTCGTCTGCGGCCCTGCGCAAATACCTGGTCGTCTGGCTGGCGGGCGCTTCCTCGCTGGCGATCTTCTTCTGCATCACCGAGCTGGATTTCTATCGCGAATTCCACCAGCGACTGAACAGTCTGGTCTTCGAATACATCCGCCAGGATCCGAAGACTGTCCTGAGCATGTTGTGGAACGGCTACCCACTGTTTCGTTACCTGCTGCTGTGGCTGCTGCTGTCGTGGCTGATGTACCGCTTCTACTGGCTGCTGGACCATCTCAGCTGCGTGCTGGTGCAGCGCATGGCGAAGCCGCGGCAGGCGCCTCCCGTGCTGCGCGTGCTCGTCTGCGTCGCCGTCATGCTCGCCCTGGTGCTGGGAGCGCGTGGCACCCTGCGTTCCGGGCCGCCGTTGCGCTGGGGCGATGCTTTCCACAGCCGGAACCTGTTTGCGAACCATCTCGGTCTGAACGGCATCTTCACGCTGTACAAGGCGGCAGCGTCGGGAAACCGCAAGACCGACAAGAGCTTCTGGCTGAAGGCGATGCCGCTGGAGAAGGCGACCGCGATCACGCGCGAGCTGCTGCTGACGCCGCAGGATACGTGGGCCGGCGACGGCACGTTGCCACTGCTGCGTACGCACGCGAGCAACACCCATCCGGCGCGCAACGGGGCAGGCAAACCGAATGTGGTCGTCATCCTGATCGAGAGTTTTTCCGGTGTGTTCACCGGAGCGCTCGGCAACGATCTGGGGATCACGCCGGAATTCGACCGGCTGGCGCGCCAGGGATTGCTGTTCACGCGGTTTTTCTCGAACGGCACGCACACGCACCAGGGCATGTTCGCCACTCTGGCGTGTTTTCCGAATCTGCCGGGATACGAGTACCTGATGCAGCAGCAGGAAGGATTGCACCATTTTTCGGGCTTGCCGCTGTTGCTGCACCGGGAGGGTTACCAGGACATCTATCTCTACAACGGTTCCTTTTCGTGGGACAACCAGGAGGGTTTCTTCCGCAATCAGGGCATGACACGCTTCATCGGTCGCGACGATTTCGTCGATCCCGTGTTCGTGAACCCGACCTGGGGCGTGTCGGACCAGGACATGTTCGAACGCGCAGCCGACGAGCTGCAGAAGTTGCCGAAGGACAAACCGTTCTTTGCGGTGCTGCAGACGCTGTCGAACCACACACCGTATGCACTGCCGGATCCGCTGCCGGTGCAGCCGGTCTCCGGACAGGGCCAGTTGGACGAGCACCTCACGGCGATGCGCTACACCGACTGGGCGCTGGGGCAGTTCTTCCGGCGCATCGAGAAGGAGCCGTGGTATGCCAACACGCTGTTCGTGGTGTTGGGAGATCACGGTTTCGGTGTCAGCAAGCAGCTCACGGACATCGACCTGCTGCGGTTTCACGTGCCGCTGCTGCTGATCGGCCCGCAGGTACGCGAGACGTTCGGTGCCACGATCGATCGTGTTGCCGCCCAGAACGACGTGGCTCCGACCGTCATGGGGCTGATCGGTGAGTCGTTCACGCATCAGTGCTGGGGTCGCGATGTGCTGTCGGTAACCGATCCGGGCTTTGCGCTGATCAAGCCGTCGGGCAACGATGAGATCGTTGGCTTCCTGCGCGGGGATCGCATCGTGGTGAAGCGCCCGGGCGCTGTGCCCGATCTGTATCGTTACAGCGTCGGCCGTGATGCCCGCGTGGAGAAGCTGGACGACGAAGCCATGAAAGAGCAGATGGCGAGCACGCTGGCTGCGTTCGTCGAACGCGCCACGCGCAGCCTGCTCGACGATACGGCCGGCACACAGCAGTAAATGCGCCTGCGCACACCCGGACACGCAGCACACGTGGTTCGCTCCGGGTACCATGGCAGAATCGATCTGGACCGAACCGTTGCATCCGATCTCATCGACCGTGAAAAAGCCTGCAGATCCGCGTGAACAACTGGTAAACGCCCGCGTCCTGTACAACGCAGGCCTGCTGGACGATGCAGAGCGAATCTGCAGGAAGATCCTTGCGAGCGAACCCGACGACGTCGAGGTCGTCGGCCTGCTGGCCGAAACGCTGCAGCGCAAGGGCGATGCAAGAGCTGCGCTGAAGCTGTGGAAGCGCACACTGGCCCTGAAGTCCCCGCCGTGGACCGGTCTGCGCAACCTGCTTGGCTGCCTGCGACTGCTGGTGGCGCAAGGCAGCCGCAGCGATGCGATCAGACTGCTGCGCCAGCCGGTTCCGACCTGGCCGCTCGTGCGTGTTCCGGCTGCCGACGAGCGCGAGATGCTGATGTCACTCGCCACGGTCATGGTCGATCTGGGCGAGTTCGCCAAGGCGGACGTCCTGTTGAAGAGTGTGGTCGCGTGCCTGCCCACGGACGCTGGCGTGCTGCACGCGCTGGGCGAAATCGGCATCCTGATGGGGGATACGTCCGCTGCCCGCAAGTTCCTCGAGGCGGCCGATGTCGCGATGCAGCCGCGCACGAACCTGCGCTTGCTGCGTGATCTGCAGCGCTGCGCAGCAGTCGAAGGCGACGAGCAGAAGGTGGCCGAACTCGAGCGCCGTGCGGCGATGCTGCGTCCGGTCCATTCGGCACCACGCAAGCCGGGCCAAAGGGCGGAGGTCCTGGTCCTGAACCAGATCCAGCTCGAGGAAATCAGCTCGGACCATCAACTGCACTTCAGTGCGAACTACGCCAGCCAGATCACTGCCGTGCTGGGCGATGAAATTCATTTTTCGTCGGTATTCGCCGAATACGAGGCCAACCTTGCCGCCCTGGAAAGACTGCCCCGGCCGGACCTGGTCATCAACAACGTCGCCAATGGCGAGGCGCTGCTGATGCACGGCACACTGGCGGCCGCGCGCTGTTTCGCCGACGCTCTTGCGGTGCCGGTCATCAATCACCCCGACCGGGCGGTGCTCACCACGCGCGACGGCATTGTCGCGCTGATCGCCGGCCTGCCGGGTCTCGTCGTGCCGGGGACGCAGCGTTTCAGCAAGGAGGCCAGAAACGTCGAAGCGCTGGTCGCTGCAATCGAGGCGCAATTCGGCTATCCGCTGATCACGCGCAGCATCCTGTTCCAGCAGGGGTATGGCATGACCCGCATCGATGACCGGGACATGCTCGTGAAGATCCTGCAGACCGAAGTGCAGAAGGAGTTTTTCGTCACCGAATTCGTCGACAGCCGTGGCCCTTCGGCGTTCTACCGCAAGATCCGGGCGGTGATCGTCGGCGACGAGATCATCGTGGCGCGCGTGGACTACGACACCAGCTGGAACGTGCACGGGCGCAAGTCCGCTCCGCGCGTCGCGTTCTGTGAAGCGCACCCGGAACTGCTGGCGGCGGAAGACCGGATCTGTCGCGATCCCGATCAGGAGCTGGGGGCGTCGGTGTCATCGACGTTGCGTGCCATCCGCGAACGCATACCGCTGGAGATCTTCGGTATCGACTTCGACGTGACGCCCGGCGGTCGGGTGGTGCTTTACGAGGCGAACGCGACGATGAACCTGCTGCACGCCGCACCGGAGCATGTGGCACCTCCGGCGCATGCGCAGCAGCGCGTACGGGAAGCCATGCGTCGCTATCTGCTGCAGCGCGCCGGCAAGAGCTGAAGGCAGAAAAAGAAAACCCCCGGTCTTCACCGGGGGTTTTCAGAGCCTGGCTCGCGTCGACTCAGAAGTTGTAGCCGATACCGATCACACCGATCGTGCTGTTGGGCTGGGCCTTGACCTGCTCATGCTCCGACCACGTCGGAGTGCTCCCCCCTCCGCCGCCACCAGAATCGCTGTACGAAAAGATCTTCTTGCTCTCGTACCAGACGTGCTGGGCTTCGGCGTACACGAACAGGTTGTCGGTCAGCATCGTGCTGATTCCGCCGCCCAGACCCCAGCCGTTGAAGCGCTTCGACCCGTTGACATCATCACTCTCGTAATAGCCGAAGTCGTTTCCGTCCATCTTGAGCTTCGTGTTGTGGTACGCCAGTTTGCCGTACACGAGTGTCTTCGGCGTCACCAGATAGCCCGGTGCCACGTAGAACGAATAATGATTCTTTTCTTCTACCTTGGCGCTGTAGCCATCGCTGTCCCTGAATTTGGCGACGTCGTGCTTGCCAAGATCGGCGGTTGCGCCTACCTGCAGCACCACACACGAGGTGATGTCGAAGCCGTACCAGACGTTGAGGCCGGCGAGGACATTCTGCTTACCGCCTTCATCCTCTTTCATCGAGTCAGTGTACGTACTGGAGCCGTAGCTTTCGACGTACTTGGTCTTGACCTCTGCGCCGGTGGACTTGAGCAGCAGGTCGGCGGAGACGCCGAAGCCGCTGAAATCGTTGGCCGAAGCAACCGCTGGAACCGTCAGCGCAGCGGCTACCAGAAGTGCGAGTGTGTTCTTGCTCATGGATACCCCCTGTAGGTTTGAGTGATACAACCGGACTCACTCGGAACGTGCAGTCTGATTGCACGTCCCCAGTCTCGGTGTGCCATTCTGGCGGGTCAAGGCGCGTGTGGCGTTCTGTAGAGGATTTCCCAGAATCGGACAGCAAACGGCGGGAATAGTTGGCGTCGTTCTGGCGTTGGCCGAATCAGCCCGGCCACGGCTCGGCGTCGGGTGGCCCCTCGCTCTGCCACGATTCGACCGCTTCCATCAGGCTGCGCAGCTTGTTCCTGACCTCGAGCAGCTCCTGTTCCGGGTTGGACGCGCCGATCACGCCTACCCCTCCCTGGGTATGGAGTGTGCCGTGCTGCAGCAGAGCCGAGCGCAGGTTCAGAAAGCAGGATATATCCTGCCATCCCGGTGCGATGCGACCGACCATGCCGCCATGGAAAAGGGTTGGTTCCAGTCCGGAGTCTGCGAGCGGAATCAGCTCGGGGGGGTACGAGGCAAGTGGCGGAAAGCTGTCCTCCAGGAGGTCGACGAAATCGAGTTCCGGGCGAAGTTCCCCGCTGACGCGTGAATACAGGTGTCTCACCCGCTTCAGCGTGCGAATCCCCATCGACTGTTCGACGCAAGCCGTTCCGGGCTGACACAGCCCCTCGAGCCGCTGGAGGTAACGCTCGAAGGCCATCAGATGCTCGGCTTTCTCTTTTTCATCGTGCTGCAGTTCGAGCAGCCAGCGGCGGTCCTTTTCCGGGTCGCTGGACCGCCCCCGCGTCGATGCGATCACGTCGAAGACGAGTCTTCCGTGTTGCAGCTCGAAAACGTTTTCCGGGCTGCAGCCCAATGAAAAGGTTTGTTCGTCGAGCGCCAGGAAATGCGACGCTGCCGCTCCCGGTTCCGAGCCGGCATAGATCTCGAACAGCCCGAACGGGTCGCTGCCGGGCTGGATCGACTTGCGGCAGGACCTCGAGATGATCATTTTTGCGGCCGGTCTCGACTGCAGGACCCGCACGGCTTCCTGCAGGCGCTCCAGCAGCCGTCCGTCGGTTTCGCTTTCCCACGGCGCAGCGGGTGACTGTCGATAGGATGAACGCTGGCGAGGAAGCTCGCGTTCGGGAAGGTTATCGATAATCTCGTCCCATTGCGGATCCGTGGCGACGACCTGGGTTTTCAGCCCATTCGCCTCGCCGGAGAATTCCGCTTCCATCCCGGGCTGGATGCAGCGCAGCAACGGCAATCCGGGGTCGCAGGAAGGGCGCTGCAGATCGAGACTGATGATGAAAAAGCAGGGGAGCGCGGGGTCGAGCAGCTCGCGCAGGCGGCGAAACGGCCTGGGCACCGGGGCTTCGCGCCTGCGTCCCTCCGCAGTCACGATATCGAAGCCGTTGTGGTCGTAGCTGATCACGCGTCGGGGAAAGGCGCCCACCCAGGCGGTGTTGCGGTGAGGGACGTGCAGCAGGTACTGATTGGACGGGTCGCCGCTTTGGTCAGCCTGCAATCGCCTGAACAGGGAGCAGGCGGCGTCGAAACGGGTCGCGGTCGCAGCGTTTCGCATGGGCCATCCTGCTCGAGTGCGTTTGAGGCCTCATTCTGCGCAAAGCCGACAGCGTTGTCAGGCCAGGCGCTGCCCCGTGCAGGCGAGGACCGTCTGCTTGACCAGCAGTTCGATGAAGGCGTCGTCAGGGGGTGAGCGCATGAACACCGTGCTGAGAATGATCGGGGAAATCAGCATCGAGATGAGCGCAACCGGGTCGGCGTCGGCGGGAATCTCGCCCGCGCGCTGCGCATCGGCCAGCGGCGCGTGCAGTGCGGCGATGATCGGCGCCCAGTGGCGGAACATCTGTTCGCGGAAAACCTCGTTGTTGCTGCTCACGAGCATGCGGTTCATCGCGGTTTCGATCGGGTCGTTCAGAAAATCGCGCAGGCCGAACGCAATGCGGTGCAGGTCTTCCTGCCAGTTGCCGCTGAACGGGATGTTCAGGTGCGAGACGTGCTCTGCCAACGCTTCGGCGATCAGCGCGCTGCGATCAGGCCAGCGCCGGAACAGCGTGCTGCGATGCACGCCGGCGAGCGCCGCCACCTCCTGCAGCTCGAACTCGAGCCGTCCGTCACCGATCAGTTGCAGGACGGCTGCCGCCACCTGCTGGCGGTTGCGTTCGGTGCGTCCGCCCGGGCGCCTGCGCGGCCGTGTCGGCTTCGAGGCGTCAGCCACCGATGCGGGCAATCGCCTTGACCTCGACCAGGGTTTGCGGGTAGCCGAGGGCGGCAACGCCGATCGCAGTCCACGCCGGGCGTGCATCGCCCAGAAATCGGGCCTTCTCGGCTGCGAACTCGTCCATATGCGCCGGATAGCCGACGTGGAAGCTCGTCAGATCGACGATATCGGCGGCTTCCAGCCCGTGCCGTGCCAGTACTTGCCCGAGTGCCTCGAATGCCAGCCGGAACTGCCGTGCGGGGTCGCTCGGTACCGTGCCGTCGGCTTCTTCGCCGACCTGTCCGGCACAGAACAGCAACTCGCCCGCCCGCACGGCCTGCGAGAAACCGTAGGCCGCGGCCTGTTCTTCGCTCACCATCTCGTCGCTCCTTCTTCGTCGTTGCCGGCATGGGAATTGGTTTCGGCCTTTGTCTGCCGTGTGCCAGGGCCGGATCCACAGTTGACACCATTCTTCCTGTTACTGCAACATGCATTGCATTAAGGGTTTTTGATGCGGGCGTGCAATTCCGTGCGTCCTGCGTCCGAAGAACGCGCCACAGGGGCCAGGTCAGTATGCCGGACGCAAATCCGTACGACTTCATCATCATCGGTGCCGGCTCGGCCGGGTGCGTGCTGGCAAACCGTCTTTCCGCCGATTCCCGCCATCGCGTGCTGCTGCTCGAGGCGGGCGGCAAGGACAAGAGTCCGCTGATCCATGTTCCGGGTGGATTCCTCGCACTGCTTTACGGCGGCAAGCATGCATGGCACTACCAGACCGCTCCACAAAGGCATCTCGACAACCGCGTCCTCGCCGATGTGCGCGGCAAGGTGCTCGGTGGCAGCAGTTCGATCAACGGCATGTGCTACAGCCGTGGCGCACCCGAAATCCTCGATGGATGGGCTGCGGACGGCAACCGCGGCTGGTCCTGCGCCGAGATGCTTCCTTACTATCGCCGGGCCGAGGGGAATCTCCACGGTGCCGACGCCTTCCACGGCGGCGATGGTCCGTTGCGTGTCACCCGGACCGGGCTGAGCAACCCGGCGACCCACGCCTGGATCGCTGCGGCGCACGATGCGGGCTACCCCTACAACGACGATCACAATGGCGCCCGCTCCGAAGGCTTCGGCCCGGGTGAACACACCATCTACAGGGGGCGGCGCATCAGCACGGCGGTCGCGTATCTGCGACCGGCAGAACGGCGTTCGAATCTCGAGGTGGTGACCGGGGCACACGCAACCCGCATCCTGTTCGACGGCAAGCGGGCGGTGGGTGTCGAGTATCGCGTCGGGCAGCAAACGCACTGGGCCAACGCGGGGCGGGAGATCATCAGCAGCGCCGGGACCTTCCAGTCGGCCCAGTTGCTGATGCTTTCCGGCATCGGTGACGCGGAGCATCTGCAGGCGGTCGGGATCACGCCGCTGCACGACCTGAAAGGCGTGGGCCTGAATCTGCACGACCATATCGGTACGTCCGTCGCCCTGCGCTGCCCGCAGCCGATCACGTACTACCGGTATTTCCGCAATCCGCTGGCGATGCTGCAGGCAGGCATCGCCTATCTGTTTGCCCGCAAGGGGCCGCTGGGCGGCAACGCGATCGATGCCGTCGCCTATCTGCGTTCGGGAACCCCTGGTCATCAGCAACTCGACCTGAAGTTCTATTTCATGCCGGCGCTGCTGGTGCAGGATCCGGGCATCAAGGGCGGACACGGGGTGAGCAACCTCATCATCCTCACCCGCCCCGAGAGTCGTGGCCGGCTCGGCCTGCAGTCGGCCGACCCGCTGGCGCCGCCGCTGATCGACACCAACTACTTCAGCCACCCACGCGATATCGAGGCGCTGCGCCGTGGCATCCGCATCTCACGCGGCATCTTCGGCGGTGCGGCCTATCGCCGCTATCACGGCGAAGAGGTCGTGCCGGGTGCGGGCATCGAAACCGATGAGCAGATCGACGCGTTCCTGCGCCGCACGGTGGAGGTCAATTACGAAGCCGTCGGTACCTGCCGCATGGGGCATGATCCGCTCGCCGTCGTGAGCGACCGGCTCGAAGTGCACGGCGTGGCGGGGCTGCGGGTGGTCGATGGCTCCGTGATGCCGCGCATCACCACCGGTGACCCCAACGCGACGATCATCGCGATCGCCGAGAAGGCGGCAGAGATGATTCTCGGCAAGGCAGCGGGAGCCGGCGTGCCAGACCAGCGCCCATTTCAGCGCGTCGGTGCTGCGCAGCTGTTGTCGCTTTGACGAGAGTTTTTGGCATATGCCACACTGGACGAAGAAACAGAGAACATCAGGAGTCATGCGATGAAATTCTGGTCCCCGACTTTCATCATGGCCGTCGTCGTGTTGTCAGTGGTGGTTCCGCCGGCAGTCGCCGATTCATCAGGATCCACCACGACGGCAAAGATTGTCCCGCTCAGGCTGGATGCCGCCACGCTCCAGGATGTCGCCCTGACACCCAAACCTTCGGCGCCTCCGCATACCGTGCTGAGCGGTGTTTCGCAACCAAGGAGCGCCGTACTGTTCGATAGCGATTCCTTCGTTGCCGTCGTGTTCGAAGAACAGCCGCTCACATTGGCACTGCGTGCACCGGGGATGCCCTACGACGAGTACGTGCACATCCTGGATGGTGGGTTGATCCTGACCGATGCCGATGGCCAGGCCCATGAGTTCAAAACGGGTGATTCGCTCGTGATCCCGAAGGGCTTCACAGGGACCTGGGAGACGCGTGGGAATTTCCGGGAACTTGCTCTCGTATCACGCAAGGACTGGGATGCCACGCGGAAACCCACGGCAAAGCCTGTTGATTAGGCTGCGCTCCCGGGGCGTTGCCTGGATCCCGTCCTGGACCCGAAAGGGTGCGGTGTTCGGTTCAGTATCGCTCGTGTGGATTCTGTTCCTGCTCGTGTCGGGGTTGCCGGTACGAGCAGACGATCCGGTGGGGCTCGTCTTCGATACCGATATGTGTGGTGACGTGGACGATGTGCTTGCACTCGGCATGATCCACGCAATGCAGTCGCGCGGTGATGCCAGGTTGCTGGCCGTCACCGTCAGCGTCGATGACGCCAGGGCGGCGCCTTTTGTTGATCTCGTCAACACGTTCTACGGTCGTGGCAGCATTCCCGTCGGGACAGTGGGTGCCGGTGGGCCCAGGGAGAACTGCAAGTACCTCCCGATGGTCGACATTCGTGACCAGGATCGGCTCCGCTATCCTCACGATCAGGCAGGGTTCCCGCTCGCAACACGGCTCCTTCGCCAGGTGTTGGCAGCGCAGCCGGATCAGTCCGTGGTCATCGTTCAGGTCGGCTTCTCGACGAACCTGGCGCGATTGCTCGACACGCCGGGGGACGATATTTCACCGTTGACAGGCACTGAACTGGTGAAGGCGAAGGTCCGGTTTCTGTCGTTGATGGCCGGAGCCTTTGCTCCGGTCGAAGGCAATGCCCGTTATCTCGAGTACAACGTCGTAAAGGACATACCGAGCTGTGCAGGGTTGGTGGCGCGATGGCCGACCGGCATGGTGTTCAGCGGCTTCGAAATCGGTATGGCGGCACGCTACCCCGGCACAAGCATCGAGCGTGACTACAAGTACGTGGCACATCATCCGCTGGCCGAGGCGTATTACCTTTATCTGCCTCCGCCGCACAATCGGCCCACCTGGGATCTGACGAGCGTTCTCTACGCCGTCCATCCGGAGCGCGGCTATTTCGATCTCTCACCGCCCGGTGATGTGGCCGTCGCGAGCGACGGATTCACCGAATTCACGCCGAATCCACAAGGTCGCGACCATTACCTGATTCTTCCTGACGAGGCACGCAAGGCGCGTGTGCTGGAAGCGCTGGTCCAGCTTGCCAGTCAGCCGCCGGATCGTCGCAATGCCTCGCCCTGAGGGCCCGGGTGGCCGAGGCGTCGTGCCGTACAGGCCGGTTCGGCAGGAAAACCGTGCAAGAAAGCTGTGGACACGAACGACCGCACTGCGCTACGTTGCGCGGGCTCGTGCCACCCCATTGCGGTGCGGGCTGAATAAGAACAACCGGGTCGGAGCGCTGCGGCCATGCGTGGCTTTGCGATACGACCTCCACGTCAGGAACATCCCATGAAACGTGTACTCCGTACTGGTGCAATCTTTGCGTCGGCGACGCTGTTGCCTGCAGCATTGCCGACGCTGGCAGCCGAAGGCGCAATGCTGGACGAGATCGTCGTCACCGCGCGCAAGCGCGATGAAAGTCTGCAGCACGTCCCGATGGCTGTTACCGCTTTCAATGCGGAGCAGCTCGAGGCGGCCCAGATCGCCAACATCACGGACCTCGAACGCATGACGCCGAACATCACGATCAGCGACACCGGTGGTCTGGTCGCCGGATCTGTTTCGGTGTTTGTGCGTGGCATCGGCAACGACCCTGGCTTCGACCAGGGCATTGGTATCTACATCGACGACATATATCTCAACCGCACCACCGGAGCGCTCATCGAGACCTACGACATCGAGCGCATCGAGGTACTGAAGGGCCCCCAAGGGCATCTGTACGGACGCAACACGATAGGCGGTGCAATCAAGTACGTCACACGCCGTCCTGGCGATGAGTTCCAGGCGGACGCACAGGTGAAGATCGGCGAGTTTGACCTCGGGCAAATCAGGGGGAGTGCCTCCGGCCCCCTGGTTGCTGACCGCCTGTACGGCACCGTCGGTGTCATCGTCAAACGACAGGACGGTATCCAGCGCAACGCCTTCGATGGCAGAAGATTCTGGGATGGTGATTTCCGCGGGTATCGTGCCGGTCTGCTGGCGAGGTTCAGCGACAACCTCAGCGCCTACCTGACGGCTGACTACAGCAAGGACAGTTCCCAGCCGCGCATACCCAAGCGGGTGGCTGTAAATGCTGCCCAGCTCACTGGAATCGACTTTGTGATCAGCGGAGCAAACCGGTTCCTCGGGCCGGGCATCGGACTCGTCAGCACGCCGAACGACATATCCATTCCATCCGGCATCGACGTGGTCAATACGGAGCTTGGTGCTGCGTTTGACAAGTACGAGATCGAGACCAAGACGTTCGCGCTCACGGTCGAGTGGGACATTCTTGATCGGTGGCGGCTCAAGTCGGTGACTGCGGTGCGCTCGGTCGACAACGTGCAGGTATTCGATTTCGACGGCAGTTCGCAGCAGTTCATTACGACCATCGTGCCGCGCAACGCCGACGACTACAGCCAGGAACTGCAGCTCAATTACAGCGGCGACGACGTAAATGCGGTGCTTGGTGCCTATTTTCTCGATGCGACGCAGGAAAGCTTGACCGACAATCCCCAGTATCCGCGACTGCGGGCGGTGCAGATGTACTACCGGACAGTCTTCGAGAATGAGGAAACCCTGAAGTCCGAGTCGGTTTACGCATCGGTCGACTGGAATTTCGTGGAGAAATGGCAACTCTCGCTTGGTGGACGTTACACCACCGACAAGAAAGAAATCGACCAGATGGATCGTGTCGACAACGGGTGGTATGCGCTTGCGCGTCTGCAAGGGTTCCCTGCAAGCGCCATTGTGGCGGTGGCGCCGGGGCAAGAGGTTGCAGCCGAAGCCAGCCCGATGTTTGGCGGTTGGGTCGCCAATTCCCGCTTCTTCCAGCAGTCCACGATCAATACCTTGCGCGGCGGAGGCACGTGGTCCGAATTCACGCCGAGCGCCAAGCTCAGTTGGTTTGCAGGCGATGATCTTCTGATCTACGCAGGGTACTCCACGGGCTTCAAGACGGGTGGCTATAACTCGACTGGTGCGGGCATTGCCGCCAAATACGCGCCCGAGACCGTGGAGTCCTATACCCTCGGGCTCAAGACGACCCTGGGCGGAAACTTCCGCGTGAACGCCGAGTTGTTCTACAACGACTACACGGACAAGCAGCTTTCAGTCATTGCGCTGGTGAACAATACCCTCTCGGCCGTCAACAGCAACGTGGGGAAGATGAAGACCCAGGGCGGCGAGATCGAGATGACCTGGGCGCCGTTGAGCGACCTCTTGCTGGCCTTGAACGTGGGCTACCTCGATACCAAGGTCAACTCCTATCCGACACGGGATGCAGCAGGCAATCCAATCGATATCGGCCGTTATACAGCCATCGGTTTTTCACCCGAATGGACCGCCCAGGCTCGTGTCCAGTACGGGTTCACCGTTGGTGACATGGGCCGCATCACGCTCGGTGTCGATGTTGCGCATCGCGACGAATCGTTCACAAACTCGCCGATCGACCTGCGCGACCCGCTCAGTCAGGTCCAGGTACAGAAGTCGCATGAGATCTGGAACGCGTCGGCCGCGTGGAATTCGCCGAGCGAAAAATGGCGAGTGGCGCTCGAGGGACGCAACCTGGACGATGAACGGGTGCTGACCAGTACGTACAAGGTTGGCCCCTTCCTGACGGGTGCTTACAACATGCCGCGCACGTGGGCGCTGTCGGTGGCATATGCTCATTGAAGATGGCCGTTCCAGACAGACGGACATGTGCACCGAGTGTTGGAAACGGCGCCGCATGATTCTGCGTCCAGGTATCGGAAGAAGGATATGACGAACTTGCTCAGAAGACCGTTGCTGGCATTGACGGTGATGATGATCTCGACAGGAGGTGTGGTCGTGGCGGGGGATGGATCCAGCGAATCCACGCAGGCGCCGCCGTCTGTTGCAGCACCGCAGTCTGCTGCGGGTGCAACGAGACCCGCACTTCCGGTCGTCACCGCTGATGCAACGGTACAGATCCCTGCGTTTGCTGCACCTTTTTCGGTCTTCGCGAGCGAGGCAGCCCGCAACGCCTATCTTCATGAGCATTCACCGGCCTTTTACGCCTCACCGGTGGCACGCATGCAAGGGCTGCCGATTGCCGAGCAGCGGCGCATCCTCGACGAACACTATCTGGCGCCGCTGATCGCGAAGGCGAGGCAGCGCTTTGCAGTTGCCATCGAACCGCGCACCATCAACGGGGTGTACACGGAGGTGATCACGCCTGCCACCGGCGTTACGGCGCAAAGGCAAGACCGCGTCCTGATCAACCTGCACGGGGGCGGTTTCACCATGGGCGCCCGCAGCAACGGCCAACTCGAGTCGATTCCGGTAGCGGGGCTGGGAGGATACCGGGTCGTGGCAGTCGATTACCGCCAGGGTCCGGAGCATCGATTTCCGGCGGCCAGCGAAGACGTGGCGATCGTCTACCGTGAGCTGCTGAAAACCTACAGTCCTGGACACATCGGGATCTTCGGCTGTTCAGCCGGGGGGTTGCTGGCAGCGCAGGCTCTGGCCTGGTTCCAGAAGGAAGGATTGCCGACGCCGGGTGCGGTCGAAATATCCTGCGCTTCGGCAGGGCATCTCGGTGACGGCGATTCGGGCTACACGGCGGCTGCGCTCAATGGTCGCCCGGTACCTCCGCCGGGTGCGGCGGATGCCTTGACACGCCTCGCCTACTTTGAAGCGGCGGATGTACACGACCCGCTGGTATCACCGGTCGATCATCCTGCGGTGCTTGCGAAGTTTCCGCCCACGCTGCTCGTGACGGCTACGCGGGACATGGCGATGAGTTCTGCACTTCATACCCACCGGCAACTGGTGAAGGCCGGCGTCGATGCCGACCTGCATGTGTGGGACGGGCTGCAGCATTTCTTTTTTGCCGACGTCGATCTGCCGGAATCGGAAGAAGCGTTCAGGGTGATGGTCGATTTCTTCGACCGTCATCTCGACGGCGCGCAGCTCACCGCAACCGGGGGAGCGAAGTAGGCATCAAAGTGCACGCAGGAATTCATGATCCTGCCGGAGGGCTGCGATCACATCCGGGGCAGGAATGCTCTCCTGTTCGATGAAACAGGTGTCGATGCCCGCTGCCGTGCAGGCACGTAGCGTTTTCATCCAATCGATGATGCCCTCACCCAATGGGGCCGAGCGTGGCATCGTGTTGTCGTCCCACGTCGTTCCTTTTGGCCAGTCCTTGACGTGGACGAGCTTGAAGCGGTCAGGAAAGCGCTGAAGATACGGCATCGGATCAGCCCCTGCAGAAATCGCGTTGCCGATGTCGATTTCGAAGACAACCCGTCCCGGATCGGTGCGTTGCATCATCTCGTCGAATCCGAGCGTATCGCCATAGCGGCGAAAATCCATGCCGTGCGTGTGGTAGGCAAACTGCATGCCTGCGGCCTGAACCTGTTCGCCGATACGATTGAACCGGTCTGCGCTCTCGCGAATATCGTCCAGTGTCACCTTGCGCGCAGCCTCGATTGCCTGGGCCATCGATACGACCGGCCACTGCAGATGGCGCATCAATGGTGCTGCAGCACAGATGTAACGAACACCCAGTTCCGCACAGAAATCAATCGTTGCACCCAGCTCGTCATCGGTCATTTCCGCGCGAACGGCATGTGCACTGACGGCAATCAGGTCGTTCGCCTTCAATGTTCCGGCAAGATCGGTTGCGCGACGATCATGGAAACCGGCGAACTCGACGTGGTGAATGCCTGTCCGTGCAACGGCGGCCAGGGTGCCGTTGAAATCCTGTGCGAGAAGTTCTCGCAACATATAAAGCTGGACACCGATGACGAGATCGTTACCGACCGATGCGCGTGCGCGGTTGACCCATCCAGGCAGAGGCATCAATGCAGCTCCCAGACCAGCCATCAGAACACCACGCCTTGTCAGACCCTGGATCACGTCTCGCTCCTGGCGCCAGCATCGCGCTGGAGACCGTCGACGGCATGGTTCACCGCGCGTGCCGTCAACGCCATGAATGTCAATGAGGGGTTCACGACACCGCAGGAGCTCATGCTGGCCCCGTCCGTGACGTACAGATTCGGCACGTCGTGTGCCTGGTTCCAACCGTTCAGCACGGAGGTCGCTGGGTCGTGCCCCATGCAGGCACCGCCCATTTCGTGGATGGCGTTGCCAGGTACCGCAGGCTGAGTGATCGCAAGCACGTTCTGCAGGCCGGCGGCTTCAAGCATGGCTCTTGCCTCGGTAACCGAATCTGCGCTGAGCTTTGCTTCATTGTCCCGGAAGCGGACGTTGAAGCGTACTTGCGGAATTCCGTAGGGGTCCAGACGGTCGGAGTCCAGCGACACCTGGTTGTCGGGGTAAGGCAGGCACTCGGTGAAGGCTCCGATCAGAAAACCCCACGTCGGTGCAGCGCGTAGTGCCTGCTTGAATGTGGCACCGAAACCGGGAATGCGGCTGGCAACGAAACGTCCCTCGAGCGGGAAGGCCATACCCTGATATCCATAGCCACGCAAGAAATCCCTGTCGGGCTGGTTCGGGTCGAGGTTACGGAAGCGGGGGATATAAATCCCGTTGGGGCGGTCCCCATAGTAATACTTGCCGTTGAATTGGGATGTCGTGCCGAAGGCAATTCCCCCGTCCTGGTGATCCATCACATAGCGACCCAGCATGCCGCTGCGGTTTGCGATACCGTCGGGGAAACTGTCCGAGCGCGAATTGAGGAGTATCTGCAGACTTCCGATCGTGGAGGCGCATACGAACACCAGTTTCGAGGTGAACCGCTGTCGCTCTCGCGTGGTCGAGTCTATGGTTTTGACACCGGTGACACGTTTTGTCTGCGGATCATAGTCGAGCGCCTCGACCACGCTGTTTGCGCGCAGTTCCAGCAAGCCGGTCTTGCGGGCAGCCGGCAGGGTCGAACTCAGGCTGCTGAAGTAGGCACCGGTCGAACAGCCACGCCGGCATATGCCGCAATAGTGACAGGCCGCGCGATCGCCCAGGTGTTCGGTAAGATTCGCCGTGCGTCCGATCGTCATGTGCCGACCGGGAAATGTGGTTTCGATTCGCTGCCTTATGGCCTTCTCGACCACATTCATCTCCATCGGAGGCTGAAACACGCTGTCCGGGAGATGCGCCAGGCCGAGTGCCTGGCCACTCACGCCGATGAAACGTTCCACATGTTCGTACCAGGGTGCGAGGTCCCGGTAGCGGATGGGCCAGTCCACACCGTGCCCGTCGCGAGCGTTGGCCTCGAAGTCGAGGTCGCTCCAGCGGTAGACCTGTCGGGACCACAGCAGTGACTTGCCGCCCACGACTCCCGCACGGAACCAGTTGAACGGTGCATCGTTGGCGTGAACGTAGGGCTGTTCGGTGTCCTTCAGCCAGAAATGCCGGGTGGTTTCGTCGAACGCGTAACTCCGACTCTGTACCGGATACTCGCGTTCATAGAGATCACGAACGGGCTTGCCACCGAACGGAACTTCCCAGGGAGGTACGTGTTCCGTGATGTAGCCGCTTCCATGTTGCAGCGGGCGACCACGCTCCAGCACCAGCGTGCGTAAACCTCGTGCAGTCAGTTCCTTCGCCGCCCAGCCTCCGGTTACACCGGAACCCACTACGATTGCATCGAAGTCGTACTTCATGGATTCAGAACCTCCACTGACGGCCAGTTTGCGCGTAGTCATAGTCGCCGTCGTAGCGCATCGGCATGGGGTTATACGCAAGTTCCTGCGTCGCACCGACCTCGGAGCTGTAATAGCCGAGTACGGTCAATTCCTTGAGCTTCGTGAAGAACGGTGTCTGCTCGTCGACCAGCTTGCTCATCGCGCCGAAAACCCCGCCAGGTAGCGGGCTTTTGTAAGCAAGTGCCTGCTGTTCTGCGTGCTGCAACGCGGAGGTGCGTTGTTCCCCGGAGCATTGCAAGAAGGGAGCAGCAAAAGTCTGACGACAGTAGGCATCGAGCGCAGCGATGCCATCGAGGAAAATCCGCCGCTCAGTGCCTGTGTACCAGTCGGCAACCATCATTTCGACGAAGTCGGGCACGCCCGCCACGATTGCGCCGGGAGTATCGGTAGCCGGGATGATCATGTCCGTGAGTTCGGCAACCAGGGAGCGCGTCGGGCTATCGAAGAGCGGGTGCGAAGCGGTGCGAGTGGGTGCATCACCCGCCAGTACACGGAATGAGGCTGAACTGAACAGGCTGCCACCCATCGCCGCACACGCAAGCTGGAGCAGGTCTCGTCGGTTCATGTAGGTCATGGTGCTCTCCCGATATTCAGGACGTTTCACAGGGCAGCGGATCTGCTGGTTGCCTGTCTGCCGTATTCATCCTCCCGGCCCACCGGATCGCACGCACAAGGATTTCACGATATGCAGGCTCTGCATAGCTGTCGGCGGTGTGACCGAGCGCAGAATAGAACACGCGTCCAGCTCCGGCGCAATGTTTCCAGATGACTGGATGATCCGCCCCCATCGCGAGTGATGCGCCGAAAAGTCCGCGTGGCACGTAGCTCGCCTCGTCCAGTGTCGCAAGAACCCGGAGATCCGGTGCCCGCGGACTTTGCGCAAAGGAATACCACTCGTCGGTGCGCTGCCATGCAGGGCCGAGTGTGCCGACGATCGGATCCGCAGGCTGCTCGATTCGTACTGTCGCCTGCTGAAACTGTGGATTGGTCGGATGCCCGATGAACTGTGCGCGAATCACGGTGTCGTGATACCACGGCCAGTGTTTGTGGCTGCTGTCTCCCGCCGCGTGCAAGCCCACGAAGCCGCCACCTGACTGTAGCCAGCTTGCAAAAGCCTCGCGTTGCGCCGGAGTCAGCACATCGCCGGTGACGTTGTTCCAGACCACGACGTCGAATCGGGCAAGATCGTCCCTGTTGAAGACACCGCCACCGTCGGTCTGGAATACACCCCAGCCTTGTTCCTCGCCCATGAGCGCAAGCAACTCCTTCGCGGCAGGGATCGCGTCCTTGTGGATGAAAGCGTTGGTCTTGGAGAACACGAGTACCGAAGGGTGGTGCTCGAGGGGCAAACGTGGACGATCGGTTTCATAGACCGGAGCGCGCAGAAAACCGATCCCGCGCAGGAACAGCAGCGCCGCCATCGCAGCCAGACCGAGCAATACGAGTAACGTGAGCAACACCCATTGCAGCCAGTGTCGACGTTTCGTCGCCATCTTGATGCTCCCCGGACCATTGCACAGCCGACGCTCGTCACTGCCGGTCGGCAGGGTAACACAATCGGCAGTCATCCCCGGAGCGAGCATGCTCCCGCGGCGATTCGGCGCTATGATTCGACGGCGTCGCCACTCCCGGATCTTCTCTTTCATGTCCGCCATCGCCATGTTCTTTGTCGCCGCCTGCCTCGCCGTGGCGAGCGTGACGCTCCCTTCGGTTACGGCAGCGGACGCCCCGGTACAGCCGTTACGGTCTTCGTTGGTGGGACGATGGGATATCGTCGTGGATGAGCCCGGCTATCATCACAACACCGCTGCCTGGCTCGAGGTGCGGCGCTCGGGGCGCAGCACCCTGGTGGGCGCTTTCGTGAACATGGTCGGAAGCACGCGCCCGGTCGCCGAGATCGAATACGACGAGGCGGCCGGGAGCTTCACGTTCAGCATCCCGCCGCAGTGGGATGATGCAGAGGGTGAAACCACCGTGACGGGGCGGCTGCAGGGTGATTCGATTTCGGGAGCCATCGCCACCGCCAGCGGATGGCGGCAGACCTTCAAGGGCGAGCGTGCTCCGCGCCTGCTGCGTACGACACCTCCGACATGGGGGGCTGCGGTCGCGCTGTTCAACGGCAAGGATCTTTCCGGTTGGAAGACGGTCGGGCAGGGTGCAAATCATTGGGAAGCCGCCAGCGGGGTGCTGCGCAACGACGCAGCGGGTGCCGGTCTCATTACGGAAGGCCTGTTCACCGACTTCAAGCTCCACGTCGAATTCCGCTATCACCCGGGCGGCAACAGCGGGATCTTTCTGCGCGGTCGCCATGAAGTGCAGATCGAGGATACGCCGGGCGACGAGCCGAAAATCGATGGGCTCGGAGCTGTCTACGGGCATCTCGTCCCCAACGAGCTTGCCTCGCTCGGTCCAGGCGAGTGGCAGTCGTACGACATAACGCTGATCGGGCGTCGCATCACGGTCGTGCTCAACGGCAGGGCGATCATCGTCGATCAGATCATCCCCGGGATCACCGGCGGTGCACTCGACAGCAATGAGGGGGCTCCGGGGCCGGTCTTCCTGCAGGGCGACCACGGTCCGGCGGAATATCGCAACATCGTGATCACTCCCGCGCAGTGACGGGAGTTGCCATCGTTACGGCGCGCAGCGTGCGTTGTCGTGGTTGATCCGTCGTCGCACAGGCGGTGTCCCGCACGTCCCGGTCAATCCACCACCGCGACTGCCGATATCTCGACCAGCATCTGCGGATAAGCCAGCGATTGCACGCCGACCAGCGTCGAGGCGTTCGGCGGAAAGGGCGTGCCACCGAGTGCGTCGTTCAGGGCGCGCCCGAACTGCTCCAGCGCTTCCGGACCCAGGTCCTTCACGTACATCGTGCTGCTGACCACGTCCGTGACGCGTGCACCGGCTGCCTCCAGCGCTGCGGCAAGGTTCTGCAGTGCCTTGACCGTCTGTGCGTAGTAGTCGTTTGCGCCTACCAGTTGCATCCCGGCGTCGAAAGCACCCTGGCCGGCGATGTACACGGTGCGTCCGCCCGAGGTCACGACCACCTGCGAATAGCTCGGCAGTTTCATCAGCGTGTCGGGATTGATGTGTTGCTTCGGCATGCGTGTTTCTCCCGTTGCCTGTGGCAGCTCGCAGACAGGGTATCGGGAAAACGGCCGCGGTTCACGCTTTCTTCACGCCGGCGTTACGCATTGCCTACAGGCACCTGCATACGGTGCCCGCAGGCTCACCCGTACTGCGTGATCATGCCCGAACCAAGACTGTCGTTGGTCCCGAATGTACTCGCCGGTGCTGCGTCGTTTGTTCGTTTCGACGCAGTTGCCGAGCGCCCCCCGGCAGCCCGGCGCGGGATGCTGCGCCGGCGCCCCGAGGTCTCGGTCGAATCCCTGCTGCTCGCGGCGAGTCTCTATTTCACGCTGGCGTGCAATGTGCCGTTCTGGCATGCGCTGCTCGCCGCGCGTGGCAGTGAAAGTGGTGTTCTGGTCTACGTGTTCGCGGTCGGCACCGCACTGACGGCGCTGCATTTCCTGCTGCTTGCCCCGCTGCTGAATCGCTGGACGTGGCTGCCACTGCTCGGTGCGCTGGTGCTGGTTGCGGTCAGCACGAGCTATTTCAGCGGGCAGTTCGGCGTGTTTTTCGACCCCGACATGCTGCGCAACGTGCTGCGGACGGATGCGGGCGAGGCACGCGAGTTGCTCACGTCCGGCCTGTTCCGGCACGTCGTTGTGTTTGCGTTGCCGCCGTTGTTCGTGCTGTCGCGTGTGAGGCTGCGCCGCCGTGCGCCGTCCAGGGCCGTGCTGGTGCGCGTTGCGAGCATGTTGCTTGCGGTGCTCGTTGCCGTGGTGGCACTCGGCAGTGTGTTCAAGGATTTTTCCGGACAGATGCGCAATCACAAGGAGATCCGCTACCTGATCACGCCGGCTGCACCACTGTGGTCGTCGAGCCGTGTGCTGGCCGGCGACGCCCGTGCGGCGGAGCTGCCACGTCGCCCGGTGGGCACGGACGCCCGGCTGGGTCCGAGCTGGTCAGCGACGAAGCCCGTACTGTTCGTGATCGTTGTCGGCGAGACCGCGCGTGCAGCGAACTGGGGTTTGAACCGTCCGGAGGCGCAGTCGCCGTCGGCGCGCGACACCACGCCGGAACTGGCCCGTCGCGATGTGATCAACTTCAGTCAGGTCGGCAGTTGTGGCACGAGTACCGAAGTGTCGCTGCCGTGCATGTTTTCGGTGCAGGGGCGACGCCACTACGACGAGGAAGACATTCGTGGCAGCGAGTCGTTGCTGAACACGCTGCAGCATGCCGGCTTGCGTGTGGTGTGGAACGACAACCAGTCCGGCTGCAAGGGTGTGTGCACCGGTGTGGAGACGATGCAGCCGGATCCGGCAACGCTGTCGGATCTGTGCGCGGACGGTCGTTGCCTCGACGAGGCGCTGGTCGAAAGCAGCCGCCCGTTGCTGCGTGACAGCAGCGGCAACCTGGTGCTGGTGCTGCACCAGCTCGGCAATCATGGGCCAGCCTACTATCGACGCTACCCGCAGGCGTTTCGTCGCTTCGTGCCGACCTGCGACGACGAAGATCTGTCGCATTGCAGTCGTGAACAGGTCACGAACAGCTACGACAATGCGCTGCTGTATACCGATCACGTACTGGGCCGCACCATCGACCTGCTGAAGGAATTCGAGCACGACTACGATACGGCAATGCTCTACGTCTCGGACCACGGAGAGTCGCTTGGGGAGAATGGCCTCTACCTGCACGGCGTGCCCTACGCGATCGCGCCGCAGGAGCAGACACAGGTGCCAATGGTGATGTGGTTCTCTGCGGGCTTTGCAGCACGCAACCGACTCGATCTGGGCTGCCTGCGTGAACGTGCGGCGCAGTCTGCGTCGCACGACAACCTGTTCCATACCGTGCTCGGCCTGCTCGACGTGAGGACTTCGGTACGTGAAGACGCGATGGATCTCGGCACGGCCTGCCGGCGTTGAGGGTGCGCAGGCAAGCGCAGCGCAGGCCCGGCTGATTGTGACCGTGTCGAATCCGGTACCTCGGTGGGTCGTGTCGCAGTACGCACTGCTGGCAGTCTGTGCGCTCTTGTTGCTGTGGGTGTTCGAGGTCTCGGATCTCGATCGGCAGCTCGAGTGGCTGTTCTACGATCCTGCGTCGGCACGCTTTCCGTTGAAGCATTCGTGGTTCCTGGAAGTCGTTCTGCACCGGGGTGCGAAGAGCGCGGTCCATGTGCTGGTGGCGGCAAGCCTGTTCGTGTGCTGGCAGGGCTGGAAGGGTCGCCTTGCGTGGTTGCCGTCGCGCAATGCCCTGCTGGCGGCGCTCGGCATGCTGATCATTCCGGCGGCAACCGCGACCCTGAAGCATCTGACGCACCGATACTGTCCGTGGGATGTCGCCGATTTCGGCGGCTACGCACCGTATCTGCGCCTGTTCGATGCGGTGCCGCCAGGCATGGCCCCCGGGCAGTGCTTTCCCGCAGGACACGCGTCGGCGGGATTCCTGTGGATCGTCTGGGCGGTGGCGCTGCGGCCGGCCGGCATTCGCGCGACCCGTTTCGCTCTGCTGGCAGCGGTGCTTGGCGGAGTCGTACTGGGTGCGGCGCGCATGCTGCAGGGGGCGCACTTCCTGTCGCACACACTCTGGTCGCTGTGGTTGGCCTGGGCGATCAGCGTATCGCTCGCGCTTGTGGTGCGTGCCGATCTGCAAGCCGGGCGCTGCAAGGTGCGTCCCGCCCTGATGCACGTTCTCGCATCGTGACCCGGAAAATGAAGAGGGCCCCGCAGGGCCCTCTGATACGCACTCCGGCAGCCGTTGCCGGAATCAGAACTCCCAGACCACGTCGAGGCCGTAGGTGCGCGGTTCGCCGTACTGATCGGTTATCGGGCCCAGCCCGCCGAAGTTGATGCCGAAGGTGTTGTACTTCTTGTCGGTCAGGTTGCGGGCCCACAATGCGGCGCGCAAGCTGGTGCCGTTGGCGAACTCCACGTTCTCCATTCCGATACGGGCGTTCACGATCGCGCGCTTTTTCAGCCAGATATCGTCGTATACGTACGGGTAATTCGAACCGCCGACGTTGTAGTGATTGGTCCACAACGCCGAGGTTGCGGTCCGGTCCTGCCAGAAGACCTCGATGTGTGCCATGAAGTCGGCCCACTCGGTGTGCGCGAACGCCCAGTCCGTGACCAGCGAGATCTGGTCGTCCGCGCCCTGCGCACGGCGTGCCAGGTGGTCGGTGTTGATGCAGACAGCGGCGTAGGTGCGACTGCCGCACAACGGCGGGAATTTCTCGAAGTCTCCGTCGAGGTGCGCCCAGCTTGCGGTCACCAGCAGGGTGTCGGTCGGCGACCACTGTGCCTCGAGCTCGGTACCCCAGCGGTCGGACTTGCCGGCGTTGCCGATGAACGAGGTCACCAGCCCCTCGGGGCTGACTGCGATCTGGCTGACCTGCATGTCATCGTACGTGTACTGGAAGATCGACGCGTTGACTCGCAACGTTCCCGGCACGACGTCCGACTTCACGCCGAATTCCCACTGCTCGATGGTCTCTTCCTTGATCGGGTTGTTGTAGATCTCGCCGTTGAAGCCGCCGCTGCGATAACCCGTCGACCAGCGCACGAACACGTTGGTGTTGTCGGTTGCCTGGTAGGCCAGCGTGAGGCCGGCGCTGTTGTTCGTGAAGTCGCTCTTGAACTTGTTGCCGTAGGTCGGGGTAGGAGACAGGTTGCCGGTGTAGCCCTGGTTGACGCAAAGATACGCCTGGCTCAGTCCGGAACAGGATGCGGTCGGGACGAACAGGCCGGTGCCACGCGACGTGCCGTCGTCGGAGTAGCGGTACTTGATGCCCTTGGTTTCTCCCGTGAAGCGGTAGCCGAACGTGATCGCGAGCCGGTCCTCGAGAATCGGCGGTGTATAGGTGAACTGGGAGTAGAAGGCTTTCGCCTTGGTGTCGTTGCTGTACGCGGTGTTTCCGATCGGTGCCACGGGTACCGCTGCGAGCCGGTAGTTGTCGAACTTGCCCTCGTCCTCGAAGTAGTACAGGCCGACGGCATAGTGCAGACGCTCGGTCGAGCCGACCATCTGCAGTTCCTGCGAGAACTGGTCGTACTTGAACTTCGCGTCCTGCACGAAGAAAGCGCCGCCGTACTGGTCGATCAAACCCCACAGCTTGGCCATCGACGCACGCGGGAACGGGAGTTGCGCTGCAGGAAAGCTTGCCTGGCTTGCGTAGAGCCGGTACATCGCGCCGAGTGCGCTGTCGTTCAGTGCCCCGGCGCCGCCAGGCGCGATCGTGTTGTCGATGCCGTCCAGATCCCCGAGGTTGCGCGCCTTGGTGTTGCGCCATGCGGTGATCGACTTGAACTCCACATTGCCGAGCACGCCCAGTTCGTCGAACTGCCAGGCCGCCGTCAGCGCGTGGCCCTCGACTTCGTTCGTGGTGCCCGAGTACGAATCGGCGGTTCCCTCGTCTGGCCGATCACCGGCCTCGCCGATCTGGGTCGTGAAAGCAGTTCTCAGTGCCTTTGCGGAGTTCAGCCAGCGTGTGAAGGTCGGGTCGCCGGCAGCAGCCGCAAGCGGACCAGCGCCGTAGTTCACTGCGGCGTCACCGGCGGCGATATAGCCGTTCAGTGCCGTCATGCGGTCGATCGGCGTCACGGCTCCGGTGCCCGAGACCGACAGGGCGAGCGGGGTAAGCCCGACCGTCTGTACGACGGCGGCGCGCTCGTCGAGCTTGCTGCGATCCCATGCGTAGTCGACGGTGATCGCGTCGGTGGGCTCCCAGCGCAACGCGATGCGATAGGCCTGGCGATCGATATCGTCGAAGTCCTTCTGGATCGCCGGCGTCAGGCTGTCCTGCAGGCCGTCGCGCTTGCGGGTCTGTGCGGCGAGCGATGCCTTCAGCGTGCCGGCGCCTTCGCCTGCGGTGCCGAGCGTCGGCGTGTCGAGCGCCGCCTTGATCGACCACAGGTCGTAGTTGCCGACCGTGGTGGTGATCTTGCCGCCGAATTCGCCGCTCGGCTTGCGGGTGATGAAGTTCACCGCCCCACCGGTCGAGTTGCGGCCGTACAGCGTGCCTTGCGGGCCACGCAGCACTTCGACGCGCTCGAGCTCGGCAACGTCGAGCGAGGTGCCGATCATCTTGCCGAGCAGCACGCCGTCGACATAGGTCGCGACGTTGGTGTCGATCGAGAGGTTGCTCGGCGAGCCGCTGCTCACGCCGCGCAGCGAGATCGATATGTTCCCCTTGCCACCCGGGGGCTGGAAGCCGCCCATGTTCGGAATCGTGCCGACCAGATCCTGGGCGTTGTTCACACCGCGGCGTTCGATGTCCACCGCACTCAGCGAGGAGATCGAAATCGGGATGGCCTGGATGTTTTCCTCGCGCTTCTGCGCAGTGACGATCATTTCCTCGATGCCGAGTTTGGTGATGTCCTGCTGTGCGCTGACCGTCGTGCCGAACAGCAGGGCGCTGGCGCCCACGATGCCGGCAAACAGCGCCTTGCGTTGGTAGGTTGTCTGGTTCATCCGTAGTGTTCTCCGTTGGTATGAGGCGGACTGCCGGGCACAGTCTAGTTGTACCGGATGGCCAACTAGAACTCGCGACAAGTATTGCGGTGGTTTCGAGCGTGCGCTTCGGGTGTCGGGTGGCTCGCCGATCGGCGTCAGTGAGCTGTAAGCCACGATAAATTTACGAATCGTAACGATATCGCCATTCAGCGCCCATTTTCAGCCATGACCATTGACAAATTTAAATACATATAAATCAACATGATGCGTATATATGTACTTACCTTAACATTTGTTAGGCATTATTTCTGGCTGTAAGTGCTGGCGAATCCTTCTGATGGTGTTACGCTTCGTATCACTTTGGTAGCAGTCGTTCAGGAGCGGTGTTACCTCCGCTCCCTGCTGCCGAGTCACTGCAGAGGAGGAATCCGTCATGAAAAGGTTCGGTGCCATGCTGGTCCTGGTCGTTGCTGCCCAGGCGGCTCTTGCAGACCCGTCCGCAGCCCGGACGAGCACCGCTTCAGCGTACATGGATGCGCCGGCAGCCGCCGTCGCGGACAAGCTGGCGGAAGCGGAACTGCGCATGCAGAAGGTCACGGCGCGCAAGATCCGCCACAGTGTGCAAGAGGCCATCGGGCAGTCCGTTGCCCGTGACTTCCAGCCACAGGGCGTTGCAGTCCAACTGACGATGAGCAATTGAGGGGTGGAGCGGGTGCGGTTTCGTGCCGCACCCGCAATTCCATTCCATTCCATTCGCTGACACGGATTGTCACCACCGCGAGCTTACGCAATGGTCAGAAAGCAGCCCCGCGTTCTGCGCCAGGCTGACTGTCCGTACACGCCGTGACGGGTTCGATTCGAACCGTGACCCGGTCCCGTGCTGCGGCAGTGTTTCGTCTGGGCATGCGGAGGCCAGGTGAAAGTCATAGGCAGCCCGTTCGGCTCCCTCGCCGAAATCCCGACCGGCAGGCGGCACTGGTTGCCTCCGTGCGCGGCGTATCCGGCGGTTGAGTGCCTCGTCGTTCGCAGCCATGATGGGCAGGTGACGTCGGGAGCGTGCAAATGGGATTCAAGGACTGGTACGACGAGCAGGTGCTGCCGCACATCATCCGCTGCGGTTGTGCGAACGAGCACATCATGGCGCTGCGCGCCAACGTGGTGCCGCTCGCCGCAGGAAGGGTATTCGAGATGGGCGCCGGCGGCGGGCTCAACCAGCGCTTCTACGACCGTGCCAAGGTGACGGGTTTTGCAGGCCTGGATCCTTCAGGCAAGTTGCTCGAGCACGCGCGTGCGGCGGCACGTGCCAAGGGCTGGGAAGCAGACATACGCCAGGGCGTCGGCGAAGCGATCCCGTTCGAGGACCGGAGCTTCGACACCGTGGTGTGTACGTTCACGATGTGCTCGGTGAACGACCAGTCGCGGGTGCTGGTCGAAATGCGGCGCATCCTGAAACCGGACGGACGATTGCTGTTCCTCGAGCATGGGCGTGCACCGGATCCCGGCGTCTATCGCTGGCAGCAGCGCATCGAACCGACGTGGCGAAAGCTGTTCGGCAACTGCCATATCTCACGCGAAGTGGCGCCGGCGGTGGCGCGCCATGGTTTTGTGATCGAGCAGGTCGACCACAAGTACATGGAAAGAACCCCGCGTATCGCGGGGTTCGTGGAATGGGGCGTGGCGCGCAGGAGCGGGGACTAGGCGCCGCCTCAGATCGCCTGCTCGGGCGGTTTGCCGCCGAGGAAATTGTCGATGGCGTGTTGCGCCATGAACGCAATGACCTGTTCGTCGGGCAACTGATCAAGTTGCTTGCGGGCAGCTCGATGCACTTCGCCCGAGATCATCAGCGGTTGCTTGCCGAGCACCTCCATTGCCTCGTTGACGAGTTGCTCGGACGTCTGGAACGTCGATGTGTCGAGATGCTGGTAGCCGGCCGCCGCGGTGGAGAGCGTCATGCCACCGGCAACTGCCAGTACGTCGACGCCGTACGGTTTGAATTCGTGCCACAGCGACTGCCCGAGATTGATCGTGTAGGCCTTGGTTGCAGCGTATGCCGCGTAGTAGGGCGCACCCTTCAGTCCCGAGCCGGATGACATCAGCACGATGCCGCCCCGCCTGCGCGCGAGCATCGATCGGCCAAAGTGCCAGGTCAGCACCAGCGGTCCGCTGACGTTGATCGCGATGCGTTTTCTCTCGAAGTCGAGTCCGGTACCCGGCTTGAAGAACGGCCCGACGTCGGCAATGGCGGCGTTGTAGACCAGCAGTCCGATCGCGCGCTCACCGACGCCGGCGGTGATCTGTTCGAGCATGTCGCTCGCACCGAGATCGATCCTGAGCGCCAGGCACTCGACGCCGTAACGCGTTTCCAGATCGACCCTGATCGCATCCAGTGCGCCCTGGTGGATGTCGATCACTGCCACGTCGAGTCCGCGCGCCGCCGCGTAGTGCGCGTACGCTGCGCCGATTCCCTGTGCGCCACCGGCAACCAGTGCCCAGGGGCCGTACTTGTTCCTGAAGTCGGTCATCGCGCTATCCTCATTGTTCCCGGGCTCGGTATGGCCGGGCAGTCTAGAGCAAAACCGGAACGGACCGGATTACGTACCCGTTACACTCTGCAGGCACGCTGCATGCAGCAGATACCAGGAGAAAACCGGATGCGCACTCGCTTTGCCAGTACCCTGATCGCCGGCCTGCTTTGTCTGACGTTGCCGATGGCATCGTTGCGTGCCGATGCGCCGTCCCCGGAGCGCGTGCGCGAGCTTGCCCATCGTGCCTACGTCTGGGGCTACCCGATGGTCGACCTGTACGCCATTTTGCGCAGCCACGCGCTCGACCCCTCGTCGGGGGAGTACCGCGCACCGCTCAACCAGGTCGGGCACGTGCGCACGCTGGGTACACCTGACGACAAGGTGGTGGTGGCGCCGAACCTGGACACGCCGTACTCCTTCGCGTGGCTCGACCTGCGCGCGGAACCGGTGGTGGTCACGGTTCCAGCGTTCGAGCCGAACCGCTACCTGTCGCTGCAGATCACCGACCTGTACACGTGGATCGTCGGCTACGTCACGCCACGCACCAACGGACGTGGCGGCGGTGATTTCCTGATCGCCCGCGAGGCATGGAAGGGCGACGTGCCACCGGGCATCCGCCAGGTGTTCCGGTCGCCTACCGACCTCGCGCTGGGATTCTTCCGTACCCAGTTGCTGAGCCCGGATGATCTGCCGAACGTGCATCGTCTGCAGGACCAGATCATCGTGCGCCCGCTGTCGGTGTATCTCGCGAGACCCGGCGCGCCGCTACCGCGCAGGATGCCGGCACCAGTCGCGGCGATGGACGTGCGCAAGACACCGACAGACCCCGCCTTTTTCAGCATCCTGAACTGGATGCTGCAGTTCATGCCGGTGCTGCCGGAAGAGGTGGGTCTGCGCCGTGACATCGCCGCAATCGGCGTCGTTGCCGGTGAGCCGTTTCGCCTGGATGCCACCATGCAGGCGGCGGTGATCGCCGGCATGCAGGACGGGGTGGCCGAGATCGAGCGCTACGGCGCGCAGGTACGCTCCTCGGCCGAAATCTTCGGTTCGCGGGAATATCTGGGCAACGACTACGTTGCGCGTGCAGCCGGTGCGATGCTCGGCATGCTTGGCAACGCGGCCGAGGAATTCCTTGGTGTCGGTTACCCGGCCGATGCGAACGGCAAGCCTTTCGACGGGCACAAGCGCTACCGCATTCATTTCAAGCCGGACGAACTGCCCCCGGTGGATGCCTTCTGGTCGATCACGGTCTATACCCCGCAGCGCCAGCCGTACGCCAATGCGCTCGGGCGCTACGCGATCAACACGCCGATGGTTCCCTCGCTGCTGCGCGATGCCGATGGCGGCTTCACGATCGATATCCAGCACGACTCCCCGGGTACCGAGCGCGAAGCGAACTGGTTGCCCGTGCCGCAAGGCCCGTTCATCCTCACGTTTCGCGCCTATCAGCCGCGAGAGGAAATCCGCAACGGCAGTTGGCGCGCTCCACCCCCGGTACCGCAGGGAGAAGACCGATGATCAGCCTGACGCCGCTCGTACCCGAAATCGATTTCGCACGCGATGAACTGCCCGAGCTGCACGAGGTGCTGGACGGCTTGCGTTCGGCCGGGGCCGTGGTGCCGGTGCGCTACTTCGGCGAGACGGTGTGGCTGATCACGCGCTACGCGGAGTTGAAGCAGGCCTTTTCCGACGAGGAACATTTCCCGGCGGAGGCGGCCTACACGTTGCATTCGGAGCCGGCGATGGGCAAGACGCTGCAGACGATGTCGGGTGAGCGCCATCGCGTGAACCGGGCGCTGGTGTCGCGACCTTTCTTTCCGAAGGCCGTGCGTGAACTCGTCGGCTCGCTGATCGTGCCGGTAGCGGACGAACTGCTCGAACGGATTGCCGACCACGATGAAGTCGATCTGGTGCAGGCGTTTACGCGACCGTACCCGTTTACCGTGATCACGCGCATGCTCGGCATCCCGGTGGACGACGAAGCCAGGCTGCTCGAATGGGCGCTGAAGCTGATCGACTACCCATGGGACCCTGCAGGAGCCTTGCGGGCCCGCCAGGAATTCGAGGATTACGTGCAGCCGATCATCGATGCGCGCCGTGCGCAGCCCGGCAGCGATGTGATCTCGCTGCTGGCGAGTGCGGAATTCGAGGGGCAACGTCTCGGCGACGAGGAAATCCATGCCTTCCTGCGGCTGCTGTTTCCCGCCGGCTCGGATACCACCTTCAAGGTCGGCGGCAGCATGTTCTACGCGATTCTCCGTGACCCCGCGATGCGGGAGCTTGCGCAGAAGGGCGAAGCGGAGCGTGCGGCGATCGTGCAGGAGGCGCTGCGCTGGCAGCCGCCTACGGCGCTGTTGCCGCGCCGCTGCGCGAAGGATGCCGAACTCGGTGGCGTGCAGATCGGGGCCGGGGACTGGATCCTGTACGGTGTGACGGCGGCGAACAGCGATCCTGCGATGTTCGAGGATCCGCGCCGGTTCGACCCGATGCGTCGTGAAAAGAACCTGGCCTTCGGCCACGGCGAACATTTCTGCCTGGGTTCGCATCTGGCACGCGCCGAACTGGAAGCGGCGATCGAGCGTGCATTCCGGCGCTTTCCGCAGATCCACCTGACGCCGGGGCGGCCGGTACGTTTCAGTGGCGCAGTGCTGCGTGGAACACCGGAACTGTGGGTAAGGTTGCGAGCCGACGCCTGAGGTGACGGGAGCCGCCGAGGCAGGACGCCACAGTACCGCGTCAGAGCAGCCACAGTGCCGCGACCAGAGCCGTGATGCAGAACGCGAGGTGCGCCCAGCTCCAGTAGCGAAAGCGTGCTGCGATGCGTTCCGGCAGGGCGTTTGCGAGCAGGAACAGGCGCCCGTCGCGCGGACGCGCCAGGGTGTGCACCGATGCGGCGCCGGCATTCGCTCGGCCACGGCGTTCGCGTACCTCGCGCTGCGCCGCGAGCCGGGCTTCCTCCCACTCGCGCAGGTCGACCTCGCCGTTGCCGTCCTGGTCGAAACGCGTCCGCAACCGCGTGGCATCGCGCTTCCATTCGGCCAGCAGTGCGGCGATTTCGGCGCGCTCCTCGTCCGCCTCGATTGCATCCGGGCGCGCGGTGCCGAAGGCTCCGATCGCATACAGCATCGCACCGGGGAGCAACAGCCATTCGGTCACTTCGCGATCGCCCTCGTGCCAGGTCTGGCCGTTGCCCGCAAGGACTTCGGCGCCTGCGGGCAGCACGATGCAGGCACCGCTGTCGTCGACGATCCGGAACGGCAGTTCACTGCGCCCGTGGTCGATCGTGACCCACCGGTTACGGCGGTCGCGCTTGCGTACCCGCCACGCGTGCCAGCAACACGGCGTCTGGCGAAAACGGCTGGTGGTCCCCGACTCGGGCAGCGCCTCGCTGCGCCCGAACAGCTCGACGTAGCCCTGCGCAGCCGATGCGATGCGCGAGGTCGGCAGATCGCGCATCTGGCGGTAGCGGCGATAGTTGGCCGCCCAGGCGACTGCGCTGATCGCAGCGATCAGCAGCAGCGCCCATGGCCACACGGCAGGGCGGTCGGCCTGAGCGGCGCCGACGAAGACGAACAGTTGTGCGGAGCCGCCCAGCCACGCCGGGCCGTGCAGACGGGCAGCCGCGATCTGGCGGGTCCGGCGTACGGGCACGGATCAGGAGCGGAACAGTGAGCCGATATCGACGTCCGCAGTCTCCGGCGCGGTGAATTCCAGCAGTTCTGCTGCCTTGAAGCCGAAACGGCGGGCGATCAGCACGTCGGGGAACTGTTCGATGCGGATATTGTTCAGGTTCACCGACTCGTTGTAGAACTCGCGGCGATCCGCAATGGCGTCCTCGAGTGCCGAGATGCGCGTCTGCAGTTGCTGGAAGGTCTGGTTTGCCTTCAGCTCGGGGTACGCCTCGGCGAGCGCGAACAGCCTGCCGACCGTGCTGCGCAACCCGCCTTCGGCCTGTCCGAGCGAGCGCATGTCACCGGAGGCCTGCGCCGCCTGTACGCGTGAGCGTGCCTCCATCACCTTCGTCAGCGTTTCCTGCTCGTACTGCATGTACTGTTTGCAGGTTTCGACCAGTTTCGGCAACTCGTCGTGACGCTGGCGCAGCAGCACGTCGATGTTGGCCCAGGCGCGCGTCACGTTGTGTTTGAGCTGCACCAGCCCGTTGTAGAGCATGACCGCATAGACGGCAGCCAGCACCACGATGGCCAGTACGGCGATGGCCGCGATTCCCATGATCTCTACCCCTGTTCGTGCTGCGCCTTGCGTGCAGAGTCTAGACGGTCCACCGCGTACGCGCTGCCGGGTGCGTCATTCTTGTCATGGTCAGGGTTGGCGGCGATTGGCGGTTTCGGCAAGGGTGCGTGCACGAAACGGCAAGCCGGAATTTCAATGTCTTCGAATAGTCTGGCTCGGAATGCCCGCAGCCTTATAGACTGGGTCCCCGCGCACAATAATCAGGAGAGCTCCATGAGCCGTCACCGGTTTGCCCGTTCCTTGCTTGCCGTTGCCGTCCTTGGCGTGATGTGCGCCAACGATGTGGCTGCAGCCGAAGGCCTCGAGGAGATCGTCGTCACCGCGCAGCGGCGCGAGGAGAACCTGCAGAAGGTGCCGATTTCGATCACGGCATTCAGCGCCGATGCCATTGCCCAGCGTGGCATCAACGGCATGGGGGATATCGTTTCGATCGTTCCGAACATGAACGGCTTCGATTCCCCGGACAAGCGTGGCAGCGTTTCGGTTTCGTTGCGTGGCGTCAGCAGCGGCAGCACCAATATCTCGTTCGACCCTGCCAACGCGATGTATATCGATGGTGTTTACCTCGGCAAGACGCTCGGGTCCGCACTGGATGTGGCCGAGATCGAACGCATCGAGGTACTGCGTGGCCCGCAAGGTACCCTGTACGGCCGTAACTCCACGGGCGGCGCGGTCAACTTCATCAGCAAGCGTCCCTCCGGGGAGTTTGGCGGCAAGCTGACCGCCAGTGTGGGCAATCACAATTTGCGCAGTGCGCGCGTCTACCTGGATCTTCCGGCGCTGGGTGTGGAAAACGAAGGCGCCGGAACGCTTTCTGCCAGCATCGGTGCGCAGTTGCGCAAGCGCGACGCCCTGTACGAGAACCGTAACCGCGCGCGCGATGACTTCGACAACCTCGACCGGCGTGCCGGGCGGCTCGCGCTGCTGTGGCAGTTGCGCGAAAACATCGCGGTCGATTACAGCTACGACACCAGCAAGATCGACGAATATCAGTCGCTTCAATATCCGGTGGGTGTGACACCCGTGAACCTGGCGGGCGTCTCCCGTGTCACGGCGCTGGACGGATATCTGAGTGCTGCGAATGCTGCGTTGAACAGCAGTGCTGGCCCGCTGGCTGCGGCTGCAGCCGCCGATCCTACCTTCGGGCGGTGGTACGGCTCGGTGCAACAGGCTCGTTCTGCTCTCGCCGGCCTGGGCAGCGAAGCACGTCCCGGCCACGGTGCCAGCGATGTCGACGGCTACGCGACAAGCAAGGGGGACGGTCACAGTCTGATTGCGAAATGGGATCTCGAGGATGTCGCTGTGTTCGGCGATGTCACGTTGAAATCGATCAGTGGTTATCGCACGGTAGAGCAGAAAGTGCTGACCGATCTCGACGGTTTCGACAACAGCATCGACCCTGCTACCGGGGTGGGCTTCGTGAACGACAGCACGTTGGGCGCGCTCTATCAACTTTATGCGGGGCAGGCCAATCCGTTGTTTGGATCCGCAATGCGTGCGCGCACGGCGACGGTGTGGAACGCTGCAGATCGCTTCGGTGTCGGCTACGCGGTAGGAATGGCCAACGTCGACTACACCCAGTGGTCCGAAGAGCTTCAGATGATCGGCAGTGCCGGTCAGATCGACTACGTGCTCGGTTTGTACTGGTTCAAGGACGAAGGCAAGACCCGCGGGTTGGCGGCCTATGCCGCTCCGGTCGGTGGCATCGGAGCACGGAATTTCGATAACGAGACCAGTGCGAAAGCTGCCTTTGCACAGCTCACCTGGCGTCCGGCCACGTTCGAGGATCGCCTGGCCCTTACGCTGGGTGCGCGCCGCACCGTCGAAGAAAAGAAGGTCACCTACCTGTTCGCCGACGCCGGCAACCCCCTGGCTCCGCCGCCCAGTGTGCCGGTCTTCGATGGCGTGCCGGTGCCGACGGCCGTCTACGGTACGCGTGGCAGCAGGAGTTTCAGCAACAACTCCGGCATGATCAACGCCGCCTATCAGCTCACCGATGACATCAACGTATTCGCAAAATATTCGACGGGCTACCGCAGCGGCGGCTTCAACGGTGATGTGTTCGGCAATTCCTTCGACGAGGAAACCATCGAGCAGTACGAGATCGGTGCCAAGTCTGACTGGTGGGACCAACGCCTGCGCCTGAACGTGGCGCTGTTCCGCT
The DNA here is from genome assembly GCA_024234165.1 of Pseudomonadales bacterium. Taxonomy (NCBI): domain Bacteria; kingdom Pseudomonadati; phylum Pseudomonadota; class Gammaproteobacteria; order Pseudomonadales; species Pseudomonadales bacterium. Next base: position 1,205,856 of record JACKOP010000001.1, on the reverse strand, counting down.
ACACCTACGATGACCAGCAACTGGCGAAGATCAACGTCGACCCGGATACGGGCCGCACGTCGACGAGCATCATGAACGGAGGACTGGCCAAACGGTGGGGTGGCGAGCTGGAGCTGGTGGTGGTGCCCGTAGAGGATCTGCTGCTTGGCATCAACTACGGCTACATCCATGGCGATTTCGATCGCTTTGCCCCGACCTGCGGCAGCACCGCGTGCATCGATGCAGACAGGCTGGCGAAGCGTCCGAATTCGGCCGGCAATCAGTTCAGCCTGACGGTGGACTATACCTTCGCGCACCTGGACTTCGGTGATCTCAAGGGCCATCTGGCTGCCTACTGGCAGGACAAGAGCTACACCAGCGCGCTCACCACCGGCACATTCACCAACAACGCCACTCATACCGCGTCCGTAGTGGCCTACGACGCCACCGTCCTGGATGAGCGCACGCTGGTGAATGCACGCCTGAGCCTCGACCGGATCGCAATCGGGCAGGGTACGATGATGGTCGCGTTGTGGGGGAAGAACATCTTCAACCAGGATTACAACACGATGGTCATCAACTTCGCGACGCTGGGGCCGATCACCCAGTTGTACGGTGAGCCGCGAACCTATGGTCTCGATGTCACGTACGAATTCTGAACGCCGCCGCCGGTGATGGTGCGGACATGCTTGTGTTCAGGGTGTCCGTAGCCCAGGTACGCACGTTGCTCGCCCATGCGAGGAAGGCAGGTGTCGATACCGAGCGCGTGCTCTCCGGGTTCGGTCTCGCAGAGGGCGAGCTCGATGCCGCAACCGATCCGGACCAGCTCTGCCTGGTGCATGATCGACTCGGCCGCGAGCTGCGCATGGCGCTTGCGAGCGCCCGTGGGGTGCGGGCGTTTGGTGCCACGGATCGCGAGATACTCGTTCATTACGTGATCGGTGCGAACAGCCTGTTCCAGGCACTGGAACGCTTTGTCGGTTTCATGGGCAGCCACCGTGAGCGGACCGGCAGCGATTACCGCCTCGAGAGTGCCTCGGCCGTCGTGATCCTGCGTGCGAACCACCTGGTGGCAGGCGCGGATGACACCACAAGGCTGAGCTTCTTGCGTTCCGTCAATCAGCTGCTTTACCTGATGTCGTGGTTGAGCGGTTCGCACGTGCGGCTGCTGCGGATCGCGCTGCCGGGCGAGCCATGCAATGACGCGGCAGCCGTGCTGTGGGCGGACGAGGTTCCGGTCACCTACACCACTGCCGGGTGTGCCGAGATATGGTTTGCCCCGCAGATGCTGCAGCGTGCGGTCGTGCGCGATCTGGACGATGCGCGAGTTTTCCTGAGCTGCATCGGCAGGGAGATGCCGAGTCTCGCTACGCAGTTGTCGCTGCCTGACACCGTCAGTGAAATCATCGAACGGCATTGCCAGTCCACCGGTCGGGTGCCGAGTCTGCGGCAACTGGCCGTGGTGCTGAACACGTCTGCAACGACGCTGCGCCGGCGCCTGCAGGAGCAGGGAGGGGGGGCGGGTTTCTCGGGCCTGCGTCAGGGCTGCCAACTGCGCCTGGCGAAGCGCTTCCTGGGTGATGCCCGATTGAGCGTCGATGATATTGCACTACGCATCGGCTTTCAGGACAGCAACGCATTCCGTCGCTCGTTCAAGCGCTGGACGGGCATGACACCGTCGGCCTGGCGCAACGGAGTGTCGATGCCAGAGTCGGTGCAGTACTGATCGGAAAGTCGGCATGAGCAGATCCGTCACGAAACCGCTGGCGTGCAACGCTGCTGCGAACAACACAGTGCAGTACATCGGTGTGGCCATGCTCCTGTTTGCCACCGTGCTGGCAGGTGCCTGTGCTCGCAAGCCCGAACCCCCTCCGCTCAGCGAGCAGCAGGTGGCATTTGCAGGGGCACCGAATTTTCGCGATCTTGGCGGCTATCTGACCCGCGACGGTCGTCGGCTCAGGACCGGTATGCTGTACCGCTCCGGCAGCCTGGCGCACCTGACGGATGCCGATCTGGAGCGGCTGGCAACGCTGAAGCTGCATACCGTTTACGACTTCCGCACCCCCGCCGAAGTCGGACCTGCACCGGATCGGCTCCCGCCGGATTCCGGAATCGAACGGGTTGCATTGCCGATCGGTGACCCGGGCGTGGACGTGGAAGCGCTGCGCAAGCGTATCTACGCAGGTGATATCGAAGGTTTGCAGCTTGCGGGCTCCTACGCGAACCTCGTGCTGGACAAGAGCGACATCTATAGGGCCTGGTTCGAGGACCTGCTCGATACGAGGCGGATTCCGGGCGTCTTTCACTGCACTGCCGGCAAGGACCGTACCGGCGTGGGTGCTGCGCTGTTCCTGTATGCCCTCGGTGTCCCGCGCGAGACCGTGCTGCAGGACTACCTCGCCAGCAACTACTACCTTCACGATTCGATCGAAGGAACCGTGTGGAAGGCGCGGCTGGCATCCCGCTTCAAGGTCGATGGTGATCGCCTGCGCGCTCTGCTCGGCGTGAACGAGGGTCTTCTGGAGAACGCGTTCGAGGCAATCGAAGCTCGGTACGGCTCTCTCGACCATTACCTCGAACAAGCGCTTGGCCTCGATGCGGAGAAGCGGGAGCGGTTGCAGGCGCTCTATCTGGAATGAAGTCGAGTCGGGAGCCACACGCCGGACCAGGTCTTCACACCCTCGTGAACGACACGACGGAGCCCACCGCAGCACGCCTCTGGCATGGGCTCCATCCGGATGTGCTGAAGCTCGGCCTGGTGAGTTTCCTCACCGATCTCAGTTCGGAGATGATCTTCGCCGTGTTCGCGGTCTTCTTCACCAGCGTGGCCGGTGCTTCCAGTGCGCTGCTCGGGCTGGTCGAAGGTCTCGCGGATTTCTCGTCTTCCGCGCTCAACTACCTGGCGGGCTGGCTGTCGGATCGCAACGGACGGCGCAAGGCCTTCGTGATCGCGGGCTACGGATTCTCGACGCTGGCGAAGGCCGTGCTGCTGGTTTCGACTGCGATCACGTCGCTCGCGGTCTTTCGTGTCATCGAGCGTCTCGGCAAAGGCTTCCGCGGGCCGCCACGCGATGCCTGGCTGGCGACGGTCGCAGCGAAGGAAACGCGTGGCTATGCCTTCGGCGTGCACAAGGCGCTGGACAAGGCCGGTGCGGTGCTCGGACCGTTGCTGGCGTATGCGCTGCTGGCGTGGCTGGGCGAGAACGCTGCAGGCTATCGGGCGTTGTTCTGGGTGGCGTTCGTTCCGGCGTTGCTGAGTCTGGTCGTACTCGCGCGCATTCCGGATCAGCCCGGCGAGCGATTCGAGCGCGAGCCGATCGGCGCGAGCTGGCGAGCGCTGAGCAGCGACTTCAGGCGCTTCCTGGTCCCAGCAGCGGTGTTTTCGCTGGCCTACTTCAGTCTCGGCTTCCTGTTGCTGCGCGCACATGAGGTCGGTTTCGATCTCGCGCAGGTGGTGCTGCTGTACGCGTTGTTCAACGCGACCTGCGTGGTCGCTGCGCCTCTGGTGGGACGGTTGGGCGATCGGGTCGGGCGCACGCGCATCGTGCTCGCGGGCTACGCGCTGTACGGGCTGGTCAACCTCGGGATGGTGTTTGCGGATACCCACGCTGCCATCGTTGCGCTGTTCGCGCTCTACGGCGTCTTTTTCGCCATCGATGAATCGCAAGGCAAGGCCTTTATCGCCGATCTCGAGCCGCAGCGTCGTGCGACGGCGATCGGCGTCTACGAGTTCGCCACGGGACTGGTGTACGTGCCCGCGTCGCTGCTGGCCGGCCTGTTGTGGCTGGTATCGCCCGCGGCTGTCTTCGCGCTGGCGGCCGGACTGTCGCTGCTCGCGATGTTGCTGCTGGTGAAGCTGCAGCCGATGCGTGCCTGAGCGTTCAGCGCAGCGCGCGGCGAATGCCGTCGATGATCGCCTCGGGCGGCGGTGGGCAGCCAGGCACCGTTGCATCGGTGGCGATCACGCCGCTGGCGCCGCCATGGCTCGCGTAGCCGGCACCGAAGACGCCGCCGTCGATCGCACAATCTCCGACCGCAAGCACCAGCTTGGGTGACGGCATCGCGTCGTGGGTGCGTGTCAGGGCCTCGTGCATATGGTGCGACACCGGCCCGGTGAGCAGCAGCAGGTCGGCATGACGCGGACTCGCGACGAACTTCATCCCGTTCGCCTCGATGTTGTAATAGGCGTTGCCGAGTGCGTGGATCTCGAGCTCGCAGCCGTTGCACGATCCGCTGTCGACATGACGCATGCACAGGGCGGGCCCGAGCGCGCGTCGTGCGGCGTTGGCGGATTCTCCCGATTCCCCGGATGGCGGTGTTGCCTGAGCGCGTCTTTCGGTGATGATGCCGATACGCGCGATCTGTTTCAGGATGTCGAGCATAGGCCCCTCACAGGTCCACGCCGCTGTAGCACAGGTTGAACGACTTGTTGATCAGCGGAAAGTCGGCAACGATGTCGCCGACGATCGCATGCTCGAGTGCTGGCCAGTTGTGCCACGACGGGTCGTGCGGATGGCAGCGCCGGATCGATCCGTCGGCTGCAGTTTCCAGTGCGATGAAGACCGGGCCGCGCCAACCCTCGATGAGGCCGACGCCGAAGCCGGCGGGCATGGCTGCTGCGGGCGTGGTGCACACGGCGCCGGACGGCAGCCGGTCGAGCAGTTCGTCGCAAAGGCGCAGCGACTCGGCAAGTTCGTCGAAGCGCACCTTCACGCGAGCCGCGACGTCGCCGCTATCGGCGCTTGCGCAGTGCACCGCCAGCGAATCGTAGGGTGGCAGCGGCAGATCGGTGCGCAGGTCCCGCGCGATGCCGCTCGCGCGCGCTGCAGGACCGCTCATGCCGAGCCGGCGCGCGAGCGCCTCGCTGACGGTGCCGCTGCCCATGAAGCGATCCTGCATGCCGGCATGTTCGTCGTAGATCGCGCGCAGGCGACGTGTCTCGTCGGTGAGTACGTGCCCCTGTTGCTGCAGTAACGTGACGTCGGCCGGGGTGATGTCGACGGCAACGCCGCCGGTGATCAGCGCCTCCATCGGGTAGCGCGCGCCGAAAACCCCGGCGTTTGCGCGCAGCAGATCCTCTTTCAGGCGCATGAACTGCGCGAGTCCGACGCCGAAGCCGGCATCGTTGCCAAGTGCGCCCAGGTCTCCCAGATGATTTGCGATCCGCTCGCGCTCGAGCAGCAGGGCACGCAGGAAGAGCGCACGTGGCGGAGCGTAGAGCCCGCGTATGCTTTCCTCTGCCATGCAGAAGGCCCAGGCGAATGCGGTCGTGGAATCGCCTGCGATGCGGGCGGCGAGGCGGCGTGCATCGACCGCATCGAGCTCCGTGAAACGGCGCTCGATGCCCTTGTGTGCATAGCCGAGTCGCTGCTCGAGGCGCAACACCTTTTCGCCGACCAGCGAAAAGCGGAAATGACCGGGTTCGATGGTCCCCGCGTGTACCGGACCGACCGCGATCTCGTGCACGCCTTCGCCGCGTACGCGCACGAACGGGTATGGCGCCCGATCCGGCGTGCCACCGCAAAAGTCGCGCCGCAGCGGTGACTCGCCATCGGACCACGCGCCGTGGCGCAGCCAGGGCCGGCAGTCGCCGCCGTCGGGAACGGGGCCCGACAGATCGTGCACTGCGCGCTGCAGGCGCGCAGCCGCCGGGAACAGCTCGTCGATGCGCGGGTAGGGTGCTGCCCCGTCCGGCAATTCCAGTTCGAGGATCACGATACCTTCGGGCTGCAGGAACGCGCTTCGCAGCAGATCGCCACCGCCGTGGTCGCGCTGGTCGGTGGCCCACAGCGTGAGCAGGCGTGCACCGCTCACATACAATGCGGCGATGCGCTGCGACCACTGCGCGCGCGAGACACGGTGGCATTCGAATGGTACGGAATCCTTCATCGCAGTCATCCGATCATGCGTGCCGCGAGGCGGTACCACTCGGCCAGGAACGGCGGTATCCACAACCCGAGCATCAGCACCAGCGCGAGGTGCACGAATACCGGCAGCAGCGAGGGCGGTACCGGCAGGCGTCTGCCCGTGTGCGCGCCGAGAACCATTTGCTGCGTGCGCCCGAATATCGCGGCGAACGCTACGCCGAGTGCGAGCAGCAGCAGCGGCGTGGCCCATGGCTGCTCGCGCATCGCTGTGGTCAGGATCAGGAATTCACTGGCAAACACGCCGAACGGCGGCATACCGAGGATCGCGAGCGTGGCAAGCATCAGCCCCCAGCCGAGCGCCGGTGACAGTCCCAGCAGCCCGCGGATGTCGGCCATCTGTTGCGAGCCGGTCTTCTGTACGGCATGCCCGACCGTGAAGAAGATCGCGCTCTTGGTCAGTGAATGGACCGTCATGTGCAGCAGTGCGGCGAAGTTCGCGACCGCACCGCCCATGCCGAACGCAAACGTGATGATTCCCATGTGCTCGATCGACGAGTACGCGAACAGGCGCTTGATGTCCTTCTGTCGCCACAGCATGAATGCAGCGACCAGTACCGAGACGATACCGAAGAACATCAGCATGCGGCCCGGCAGCGTCGAGCGGATCGAACCCTCCACCAGTACCTTGCAGCGGATCACCGCATACAGCGCCACGTTCAGCAACAGCCCCGACAGTACGGCCGAGACCGGGGTGGGACCTTCGGCATGAGCGTCGGGAAGCCAGTTGTGCAGTGGGACCAGGCCGACCTTCGTGCCGTAGCCGACCAGCAGGAACACGAAGGCGATGGCGAGCACGGTGGGCTCCAGTTGCCCTTTCACGGCGTCGAGTTGCGTCCACAGCAGCGCGGCGGTGCCGGTGTGCCCGAGTACGCGTTCCGCAGCGAAATAGAGCAGTACGGTGCCGAACAGTGCCTGTGCGATGCCGACGCCGCACAGGATGAAGTACTTCCATGCGGCCTCGAGGCTTGCGGCGTTGCGATAGAGCGACACCAGCAGCACGGTGGAGAGCGTCGCGGCTTCCATTGCAACCCACAGCAGGCCCATGTTGTTGGTCAGCAGCGCGAGCAGCATCGTGAACATGAAGAGCTGGTACAGGCCGTGGTACAGACGCATGCGCCCCGGGCCGAGGCGTCCGCGATGCTGTTCGACGCGCATGTAGCGACGCGAGAACAATGCGGTGGTGAAGTTCACGAAGGCGGTCAGGGTGACCAGGAACACATTGAACGGATCGACGAAAAACTGCTCGCTGCAACAGATCTGCACGCCATTGCCGATCACGCGTACCGTCAGCAGCAGGGCCGCGATCAGCGTTGCGAGGCTGAGCACCACGTTGATTTCCGCTGCATGCCGGCGAGCGCCGGTGAACGCCAGCAGCAGCGCACCGCCCAGCGGCAAGGCAAGCAGGATCACAATCTCCATCGCGGATCACTCCTCCTTCAGCTTTTCCAGATGGTGCAGGTCGAGGCTGTCGAACTGCTCGCGGATCTGGAAGAAGAAGACGCCGAGTATCAGCATGCCGACCAGCACGTCGAGTGCGATGCCGAGTTCGACGACCATCGGCATGCCGTCGGTCGTGCTGGTGGCGGCGAAGAACAGGCCATTTTCCATCGCCAGGAAGCCGATCACCTGGGTGACCGCCTTGCGCCGCGTGATCATCATCAGGAACGCGAGCATCACGACCGCGATCGCGATGCCGAGCGTGCTCTGCGTGACCTGGTCGCCAAGCCGTGACACCGGCTGTGCAAGCCCGAACGCGAACACGACCAGCACGAGTCCGAGCAACAGCGTGGCGGGAATATGCAGCACGGTTTCGGTGTCCCAGCGCAGCTGCAGGCGTTCGATCAGCCGGTAGAGGATCAGTGGCAGCACGATCACCTTCAGCACCAGGGTCAGCGCAGCGGAGTAGTACAGATGCGGCTGCGCGCTGGACCAGGCGACGACGGTGGTCGAGCAGACCAGGGCGAAACCCTGCAGCGCGAACAGATGGATCAGCGTGCGGATGCGTCGTTGCGCGAGCATCGCGAACGAAAGCAGCAGCACCACCGATGCGAACAGGTGAATGTACTGACCGGACAGCGAAAGCGTCGGCATCGTCGTCACCCCTGTACCAGCAGCCTGACCAGCAGGCCGAGCACGGCCAGCATGAACGCCAGGGCGAGGAATTCGGGTGCGCGGAAGATGCGGATCTTGGCGTTCAGCGTCTCGATCAGAGCGAGGGCGGCGCCGGCGAGCAGCAGCTTGGTGGCGAGCACCGTCGCCGCGCTCACGAGCATCGCGGGTGAGCCGATGTCGCTCGCGATGCCCCACGGAATGAACAGCGCGAAGCCGATGCATGCGTAGTTGAACAGCTTCAGGGCAGCTGCCCACTCGATCAGCGCCAGGTGGCGCGCCGAGTACTCCAGCACCATGGCTTCATGGATCATCGTCAGTTCGAGGTGCGTGCTCGGGTTGTCGACCGGAATGCGTGCGTTTTCGGCCAGCAGCACCATCAGAAAGGCAATTGCAGCGAACGCGAGGCTCGGGTGTACCACGAGCGCATGGCTCTGGTGTGCATCGGCGATCACCGTGAGCTCGGTCGATCCGGCGATCAGTGACGCGGTGAAGAACACCATCAGCAGCGCGGGTTCGGCGAGGAAGCCGAGCATCATTTCGCGACGGGCACCCAGCGTGCCGAACGCCGTACCGGTATCCATCGCGGCGAGCGCCGAGAATACCCGTGCGGTCGCGAACAGCCCGACCAGCGCGATCGCGTCCGCCGCGTGTGCGAACGGCAGGTCCAGCGCCAGCGCCGGAATGATCGCGGCCGCCGTTGCCATCGCGCCGAACACCAGGTACGGCGTGAAGCGGAACAGTTGCGACGCGTCGTGCGCGAGAACCGCTTCCTTGTGCAGCAGCTTGCGGATCATGCGGTAGGGCTGTGTCAGCGGTGGGGCCGAGCGGTTCTGCAGCCAGGCACGACAGATGTTCACCCAGCCGAGGAACAGCGGTGCCGCGGCGATCGCGACGACCACGGCGAACCATTGCGTGACGAGTGCCGTGGCGTTCACAGCACGATCACCAGCAGCACGAGCAAGGTGAGGAAGCTGTACAGCAGGTAGACCGCGATGCGGCCCTGTTGAAGTCGTCCGACGAGGCTCCCTGCGTAGCTGACGCTGCGCGCAAGTGGCAGGTAGAGCAGGGACCAGAAGCGGTCTTCTACCCTTACCCGGTACACCGGCGATGCGTCGAGCGGAGACGGCAGTTCGCGGCGCATGCGGAAGAACGGCCCGAAGATGTGGCGGATCGGCTGGCCGAAGCCTTCGGCGCTGTCCTGCATGCGTGCGTCCTGCCGGGCAAAGCCGCAGTCCCACGCCGGGGCACGGCGTTCCGTGCGTCTGTAGATGCGGGTGGCGACGATCACGCCGATGCCGAGCAGCAGTGCGATGCCGAGCAGGAACACCAGCGGGCTGTACGAGGCGCGCTCGGCCGACAGCGGTACCAGCACCCACCAGCCCGCGGAGTCCGGGCGTGCCAGCGAGGCACCGAGCAGCGCCGTGCTGATGCCATCGAGCACGCCGATCACCAGCGCGGGCAGCAGCCCGAGCAGGATGCAGGCTGCTGCCAGCCACAGCAGTCCGAGCCGCTCCAGGCGGCCGCAGTCGTGTGCGCGCGCCAACGCAGGTTCACGCATCTGCCCGAGGAACACCACGCCGTAGAACTTGACCATCACGTAGGCTGCGAGCGCGGCAGTCAGTGCCAGCACCGACGCACCGAGCGGGATCAGCATGTTCATGAACGGGCGCGGCACCTCGGGTGTCAGCAGCAGCGCCTGCAGCATCAGCCACTCGGACACGAAGCCGTTCAGTGGCGGCAGGCCGGCGATCGCCAGCGTGCCGATCAGCGCCAGCCACGCGACCCACGGCATGCGCCGGATCAGGCCACCGAGGCGTCCGAGGTTGCGCTCGCCGGTCGCGTGCAGTACCGATCCGGTGGCGAGGAACAGCAGGCTCTTGAACATCGCATGGTTCAGGCAGTGATACAGCGTCGCAGCCAGCGCGAGCGCGGCTGCTGTCGGCATCTGCTCGGCCTGGAACAGCAGCGCAAGCCCGCAGCCGGTGAATACGACGCCCAGGTTTTCGATCGAGGAGTATGCGAGCAGGCGCTTCATGTCGGTCTGCACCGCAGCAAAGACCGCACCGAACAGCCCACTGAAAAGTCCCAGTGCGAGCAGCACGGCGCCCCAGTGCCAGATCGGTGCGGGCAGCAGATCGAAGCTGACCCGCAGCAGGCCATACACGGCGGTCTTCAGCATCACGCCGCTCATCAGTGCCGATACCGGCGACGGTGCGGCGGGGTGCGCTTCCGGCAGCCAGACGTGCAGCGGCACCAGTCCGGCCTTGGCGCCGAAACCGATCAGCGCGAGTGCGAAGGCGAGCGTCGCGCGCGATGGGGCCAGATCCGCCGTGCGCATGGCGTCGAAGCTGAACTGCCAGCTCCCGCCCTGCAGCACGCCGAAGCAGAGCAGGATCGCGATCGCGCCGACGTGCGCGAGCAGCAGATAGAGGAACCCGGCGTCGCGGATCGTGGCGATGCGGTGCTGGGTCGTGACGAGGAAATAGGAGGCGAGTGCCATCGATTCCCAGCTCACCATGAACGTGTAGGCGTCGTCGGCGAGCAGCACCATCGCCATGCTTGCGAGGAAGACGTGGTACTGCAGGCACAGCAGTCCCGGGGGTGTGCCTTCGCTGACACGGAAATAGCCAGCCCCGAACACACTGATGCCGGTGGAGGCGCTGCCGAGCAGGAACAGGAAAAACGCTGCCAGCGGGTCGATGCGCAGGTGCACCGGCAGCTCCGGCAACCCGAGCGGCAGGATCGTCGTGCTTGCCGGCGCGGACAGCCCGGCGAACCCCGCGACCGCGAGCACCAGACTTGCAGCCGCCCCGAGCGGGAACAGCAAGCGTGCGACCAGTGCGGTATCGTGCGGACGCAGCAATCCGCTCGCTCCGATCACGAGCCACCCGACCACCACGGCCAGGCTGGCACCCAGGACCGACACCGGCTCAGCCATGCCGATCGTCCGCGCTGCGAGATGGATTGACGGTTCCTCTCGTCATGCGACAACCTCCGCCCGACACGAGCTGCAAGATGCTGCCCGCGTCTTGAATCATGTTAATCTGATTTGCATCGTGTTTGTCGTCAATGTGAATTTGATGCTTGGATCATGAGTATGGAAAACCGCACTGCACGACTCACGGTATTGATCGACCCGGGCAAGAAAGCCGTTTTCGAGCATCTCTGCGCACGTGAGGACCAGACGCCGTCGCAGGTGGTGAGACGCCTGATCCGCGAGTACATCGAGAGCCGGCTCGGGCATCCGTGGCGGCCGGGCGACACGGTGGAATCGACGCTGTTGCAGAATCTCGAGCGCGAACCTGCCGACGGCGGAGAGGTTTCCTGAGGAATGCGGTGCCCATGCGCGTGGCAAGGGATGTTGGTCGCGGCTGCGTTGCCCGATGCGAAGGTGTTGCCACGCGCCTCGAAACGTTTTGCGACACCCTCTGATACCCAAGCAAATGCGTCAACGATTGCCCCGCACCGCCGATGCGCCTAGACTCCCCGGGTCCACGATGCCGAACCCGTCCGATTCACCGTTGGACGCAGGTCGGCATTCATGCCGACAGCCCCGGGTCCACGGCGCTGCAGCCGTCCCGATTCACCCCTGCAAGGAGAACATAGCCATGGAACACCAGTTGCCCGCGTTGCCGTACGCACGTGATGCACTTGCACCGCATATGTCGGCCGAAACCTTCGACTACCACTACGCGAAGCACCATCAGGCCTACGTCACGAACCTGAACAACCTGATCAAGGGCACCGAGTTCGAGAACCGCTCGCTGGAAGAGATCGTGAAGACCGCGCCTGCCGGGGGTGTCTACAACAACGCCGCCCAGGTCTGGAACCACACCTTCTTCTGGAGCTGCATGAAACCGGCCGGTGGTGGCGCGCCGAAGGGTGCTCTCGCCGATGCGATCAACCGCAAGTGGGGCAGCCTGGACGAATTCAGGAAGGCGTTCCAGACGAGTGCGGTCGGCAATTTCGGTTCGGGCTGGACCTGGCTGGTCAGGAAGTCGGACGGCAGCGTGGACATCGTCAACACGGGCGCCGCCGGAACCCCGCTGACCACCGGCGACAAGGCACTGCTGTGCGTCGACGTGTGGGAACACGCCTACTACATCGACTACCGTAACCTGCGCCCGAAGTTCGTCGAAACCTTCCTGGCGCATCTGGTGAACTGGAGCTTCGCCGAAGCCAACTACGGCTGAGACCTGCCACTCAGGAACGCGGACGCCCCGTACGGGGCGTCCGTTTGCGAACGGACTGCCACCGGCGCTGAATGCGTCCGGATATCGTCAGGCGCGGGTGCGGTAGCGTTCGTGCAGCAGTTTCACGCGCTGGACATAGGTCACGGTTTCGGCAAACGGCGGTACGCCACCGTATTTCGCCACAGCGCCGGGACCCGCGTTGTACGCAGCCGTCGCCAGCGTCACGTCTCCCCGGTACTGCTCGAGCAGCATCGCCAGGTATTTCACACCACCCTCGATGTTCTGCTGCACCACGAAGGCGTTGCTGACCCCCATGTCGCTGGCGGTTCCCGGCATCAGTTGCATCAGGCCCATCGCACCCTTGCGCGAGCGCGCGTTCGGGTTGAAGCCCGACTCGGCGTGGATCAGCGCGCGTATCAGCGCCGGATCCACGTCGTAGCGTCGGGCTGCGGCGGCGATCTGGGTGGTGTACTCGGTGGTGAACAGTCGTGTGGCGTACCAGTCGACGCGGGAGTGTGGATCGCAGGCGTAGCAGGAAAACTCCATCACACTGAACGAGTGCTGCCGTGCCGGAACCTGGTCGGTGAACGCCACGACGCCGTTCGACTGGCGATACGTGAAGACGCGATAGCGCGGTGCATCGTCGTTCACGTTGCCGAAGCTGTTGCGCTTGCCGGTGCCTTCGGTCGCCTGCACGGCAAACGCCAGCAGGCAGCCCATCACCACCACCAGTGCACGGTGGAGGGGCGAAAGGGCCGGGCGAGCACTGCCGGGAAGGTTCATCGTGCCGGGGTGACTGTCGTTGTGCCGATGCCTCAAGGTTAGCCCATCTGGCTGCGCTGGCAACCGCGCGCGGGCGCTGGCGTGACCGGTCTCACGCACACGGATTCTTCATCGTTCGTTGCCCGGCCAGGTCCAGTCGCGGATCGCGGGCGGATCGATGCCGTGCTCGTGCGCATACTGCAGGCAGTCGTAACGGCGGTTGCGCAACTGTTGCTTGGCGTGCGCTCCACGCGCCTGCAGGCGTGGCACGCGGTCGATCACGTCGATCGCGAGGCTGAAGCGGTCCACCTCGTTCTCGATCGCGAGCTCCAGCGGCGTGTTGATGCTGCCGCGTTCCTTGTAGCCGCGTACGTGCAGGTTGTCGTGGTTCGTGCGCCGGTACGCGAGGCGGTGGATCAGCCACGGGTAACCGTGGAAGTTGAAGATGATCGGCTTGTCGACAGTGAAGATGCTGTCGAAATCGCGGGTGGACAGTCCGTGCGGGTGTTCGGTTTCCGGAGTCAGCGTGTAGAGGTCCACCACGTTGACGAAGCGTATGCGCAGGTCGGTGACCAGTTCGCGCAGCAGCGCGACCGCTGCCAGTGCCTCGCGCGTTGCCGTGTCGCCGCAGCCGACCATCACCACATCCGGTTCGCTGTCATGGTCGCTGCTGGCCCACTCCCAGATTCCGATGCCCTGCGCGCAGTGGCGGCGTGCAGACTCGATGTCGAGGTACTGCAGGTGCACCTGCTTGTCGCACACGATCACGTTGATGCGATCGGTGGTGCGCAGGCAGTGTTCGCTGATCACGAGCAGCGAATTCGCATCCGGCGGCAGGTAGATGCGCGTGACCTCGGGGCTCTTGGTCACCACCACATCGAGGAAGCCGGGATCCTGGTGAGTGAAACCGTTATGGTCCTGGCGCCATACCGTCGAGGTGATCAGCAGGTTCAGCGAAGACACCGGAGCGCGCCACGCGATGCGTTGCGCCGTCGCGAGCCACTTGGCGTGCTGGTTGAACATCGAATCGATCACGTGCGCGAACGCTTCGTAGGTCGACAGGAAGCCGTGGCGACCGCTCAGCAGGTAGCCTTCCAGCCAGCCCTCCAGCGTGTGCTCGCTCAGGTATTCCATCACCCGGCCGTCGCGGGCGAGCTCGCCGCCGTCGGCGTCCTCGGGCAGCATTGCCGCGAGCCAGGTCTTGCCGCTTGCCTCGTAGACTGCATCGAGCTTGTTCGAGGTTGTCTCGTCGGGACCGAACACGCGAAAGTCACGGGGATTTGCGCGCAGCGTATCGCGCAGCAATGCACCCAGCGGACGCGTGTTGCCCGCACTGTCGTGCCCCGGGGCGGATACGGGTACCGCGTACGCACCGATATCCGGCAGTCGCAACGGGCGGCGCAGCAGGCCGCCGTTGGCGTGCGGATTCGCGCTCATGCGCCGCGCGCCGTGCGGCACCAGCGCACGTAACGGCGGCAGCGGAACACCCTCGGCATCGAACAGTTCCTGTGGCCGGTACGAGCGCAGCCACTGTTCGAGCAGACGCAGTTGCTCCGGATCGTCGCGTACCGCCGCGAGCGGCACCTGGTGCGCGCGCCAGCTGCCCTCGATGCGCTTGCCGCCCACGTGGGTGGGGCCAGTCCAGCCCTTGGGCGTGCGCAGCACGATCATCGGCCAGCGCGAACGCCGCACGTCGCCACCGCCACGCGCCTGCTGCTGCGCGAGGCGGATTTCCCGCAGGCAGGCGTCGAGAGCATTCGCCATCGCGCGGTGCATCGCTTGCGGCTCGTCGCCCGCGACCACGTGGGGCGTCCAGCCGTGGCCGCGCAGCAGCGCGTCGAGCTCGTCGTCGTCGATGCGCGCGAGCACCGTGGGGTTGTTGATCTTGTAGCCGTTCAGGCTCAGCACCGGCAGTACCGCGCCGTCGCGCACCGGGTTCAGGAACTTGTTGCCGTGCCAGGCAGTAGCCAGTGGCCCGGTTTCGGCCTCGCCGTCGCCGATGACCACGGTCACCAGCAGATCGGGATTGTCGAAGGCGGCACCGAAGGCGTGCGACAGCGAGTAGCCGAGTTCGCCGCCCTCGTGGATCGAGCCGGGTGTCTCGGGTGTGCAGTGGCTGCCGACGCCGCCCGGGAACGAAAAGTTGCGGAAGAATTCGCGCATCCCGTCGCGGCCCTCGCCGCGATCCGGGTAGACCTCGCCGTAGGTACCCTCGAGCCAGACCGGCGCCAGTACGCCCGGAGCGCCGTGGCCTGGTCCGGCCAGGAAGATCGCGTCCAGGTCGTGTGCGAGGATCAACCGGTTCAGGTGCGCCCACGTGAAGCTCAGTGCGGGGCTTGCACCCCAGTGTCCGAGCAGGCGCTGCTTGATGTGCTGCGCCTGCAGCGGTTGCTCGAGCAGCGGGTTGTCGCGCAGATAGATCATGCCGGCCGCCAGGTAGTTGCAGGCGCGCCAGAATGCGTCGATCCGTGCGAGTGTCGTTGCGTCTGGTGCCTCGCTGGCCTGCTGGATGGTCTGGGTCATGGTCCGGTTCTCCTCGGCTTCTGCAGTCGTTCAGGTATTGATCACTGCCATCACTTCGCGGGCGATCTCGAGTTCCTCGTTGTCCGGGATCACGAGCAGCGCGACCCGCGAGGACGGCGCGTGGATCGTCCCGCCGGAGCTGCCGCTACAGGCGGCGTTGCGCATCGCGTCGAGTTCGATGCCGAAACACTCCAGCCCCGCAAGCACGCGCGCGCGGATGCCGGCGTCGTTTGCGCCGATACCGGCCGTGAATACCAGCGCGTCGACGCGCCCGAGCACCGCCATATAGGCGCCGATGTACTTGCGCACGCGGTAACAGTAGATCGCCACGGCGAGTTCGGCGTCGGCATTGCCGGCAGTGGCCAGCGCGTGCACTGCACGCATGTCGTTGGTGCCGCACAGGCCACGCAGCCCGCAGTCGTGGCTCAGTGCGCGTTCGAGTTCGTGCGGATCGATGCCCGTGCGCAACAGGTGCAGCAGTATCCCGGCATCCAGATCACCGGCGCGGGTGCCCATCACGAGTCCTTCCAGTGGCGTCATGCCCATCGAGGTGTCGACCGAGACGCCACCCCTGACGGCCGCGACGCTGGAGCCGTTGCCGAGGTGCAGCGTGATCAGGCCGAGCCCTTCGGCGGGGGCACCGAGCAGACGCGCCGCTTCACGGCTGACGTGACGATGCGAAGTGCCATGGAAGCCGTAACGGCGCACGCCGTGCTGACGCCACGCCGCGGGCACCGCGTACTCGCGCGCCACCGCAGGCAGGTCATGGTGGAATGCGGTATCGAACACGGCGATCTGCGGGCGTCCCGGCAGCAGCTCCGTCGCGAGCGCGATGCCGAGACGGTTCGCCGGATTGTGCAGCGGTGCCAGGTGATCGAGCTGCGCGAGCGTGGCGAGGGCGGCATCGTCCATGCGCACCGATGAGCGGAAGTGCGTGCCGCCGTGCACCACGCGGTGTCCGGCTGCGACGATCGCTTCGCGCGCGTCGAGACTGGCCAGCACTGCGGCGAGCGCGCTGCGGTGATCGGGAGGGCCGCCCTCGTCACCGGCTTCACCGATGCGCTCGATCCGGCCGCCACGCAGTTGGCGCTCGTCGCGCATGTCGTAGACGCTGTATTTCAGCGAGGAACTGCCGCAGTTGATCACGAGGACCGGAAGGTTCGGCATCGTTGCCTGCCGCCGGCTCAGATCTGCCGTGATCGTCCTGCCCAGTACTCCTGGCGCAGTGCGCTGCGCAGTACCTTGCCGGCAGGGGAACGCGGCAGCGTGACGATGAAATCGATGCTGCGCGGCCATTTCTGCTTCGCGAGACGCTCGGCGCAGAAATCCAGCAACGACTGGCGCATGGCGTCGTCACCCGCAAAGCCGGCACGCAGCTCCACCACAGCCCTGACCTCCTCGCCCAGATCCTCGTCCGGTACGCCGACGCAGGCGACATCGGCCACGGCGCGGTGCTGCGCCAGCACGTCGTCGATCTCCTGCGGGTAGATGTTCACACCGCCCGAGATGATGAGCTCTGCACTGCGCCCGTTCAGGAACAGGTAGCCGTCCGCGTCCAGATAGCCGATGTCGCCCGCCGTGAAGTAGCCCTCGCGCAGTGCCGAGGCGGTTTTCTGCGGATCCTTGAAGTACTCGAACGCACTGCCGCCGGGGTTGACCAGGTAGATCGTGCCGGTCTGCCCGCGTGGTACCTCGTTGCCGGCGTCGTCGAGGATGCGCAACTGTCCCTGTGCAGGCCGCCCCACGGTGCCCGGCCTGGCGAGCCATTCCTGCGGGCTGACGATCGTTCCCTGGCCTTCGGTGCCAGCGAACATTTCCCACAGGATCGGTCCCCACCAGTCCATCATGCGCTGCTTGGTGTCGATCGAGCACGGTGCGGCGCCGTGGATCACGAAACGCAGGCTGGACAGGTCGTGGTGCTGACGCGTCGTTGCAGGCAGTTGCAGCAGGCGGCTGAACATCGTGGGTACGCAGAAGGTGTGCGTGATCCGGTGCTGCTCGATCAGCGCCAGCATCCTCTCCGGATCCCAGTGATCCATCAGGACGACGCCGATGCCGGCCGTGAGCGGTGTCGTGAAGCACAGCGCGAACGGCCCGGTGTGATACAGCGGCCCGGTTGCCAGTGCGCGATCGTCGCCGCTCACGGGGTCGAACTGGAATACCGCGGTCAGCAGTTGCTGCAGATGCGCCGCGTGTCGTGGATCGGGCAGCGCGCGGTAAACCCCCTTGGGGCGGCCGGTGGTGCCCGAGGTATACAGCATGGTGTTGCCGAGCGCCGGGTCGGCAATGTCGCGTTCGTCCATGCCGGCCAGCGCGTCGTGCCATTCCGTGTAGCCCGGCAGTTCGCCGCCGATGCTCACGCGCAGCGCCAGCGCCGCAATCCGTGCGCAGCCGGCGGCTGCATCGGCCACACGGGTGTCGAGAAACAGCGCCTTCGCCTCGCAGTTCTCGACGATGTAGCGGATGTCCTCGGGTGTCAGGTGCCAGTTCACCGGGGTGAGACGCAGGCCGGCGCGATGGGTCGCGAAACGTACCACGGCGAACTCGTTACGGTTGCCGCAAACCAGTGCGACGGCGTCACCGCGTTCGAGTCCGGCCATGCGCAGGCGTTGTACCAGGCGGTTGGCGGCGGCGTTCAGCTCGGCAAATGTCATCTCGCCGTGTTCCGACCACAACGCTATGCGCCGCGGGTCTGCTGCCGCCACGGCAGCAATCTCCATCCCTTCGGGTGCACGTGCGCACGCGAGCTCGAATACCGATTCCGCCATGCCGGTTACTCTCCGGTGAACTGTGGTTGACGCCTTTCCTTGAACGCGCGCGGACCCTCGCGCGCATCACGCGTCATCATGATGCGCGCCGCTTCCTCGGCTTCGCGTGTAAAGGCTTCGTTCCATGTCTCGGTATGGCTCTCGAGCACGGTGCGCTTGATCGCGGCGAGTGCGAGCGGTGCGTTGGCCGCGATGCGGGTGGCGAGCGCGTCGGCGCGTGTCAGCAACTCGTGCGGTGCCACCACTTCGCTGATCAGCCCCCACGCCAGGGCGGTGGTGGCGTCGATCGGGTCGCCGGTCAGCAGCAGGTGCATCGCGTGCGCGTACGGCAACTGGCGTGCCAGGCGCACCATCGATCCGCCGCCGGGAACGACTCCCACCTTCGGTTCGGGGAGTCCGAACCGTGCGTTGCTGGCGGCTATGCGCACGTCGGTCGCCTGCAGCAGTTCGCAGCCGCCACCGAGTGCGTAACCGTTCACCGCCGCGACCACCGGCTTGTACAGCGGTTCGCCCTTCAGCAGCATCTTGTCGCCGATCGCCGGGTCGGCCAGCAGGCGTTCCTCGGTGGCGTCCTGCGGCGTGCGGGCACCGCTCCACAGCGGGATCAGGCCGCCCAGATCGCCACCGCAGCAGAAGTCGCGCTCGCCGGCACCGGTCAGTACCGCGACGCGCACGGCCGTGTCGCTGCGCACTTCCTGCCACGCGTCGGCGAGGCCGACGAATGCCGCCGGGCTGAGGGTGTTGCGTGCCTGCGGGCGGTTGATCGTGATCCACGCCACGGCGCCACGTCTCTCGTACAGAATGTCGCTCATCGTCGTTCTCCTGCAGAGTCCAGATCACCGGTGTCCAGGGTGCGTCCCAGTCGCTCCACGGTGTCGACGTACTCGCTCACCATGTCCGCGATCACGCTGCGGCAGTCGCGCTCGTCGTTGCACAGCCCGATGGTCTGGCCGCACGGGTAGAAGGCCAGCTCCTCGTTGTTCGAGCGTGCGATGCGCAGATGCGCTTCCTGCGTCAGGATGCCCTGTAATGGGAGCGGCAGGAAGCCCGGGCAGTCCGGAGCTTCCCACGCATCGGTCCACGCCGAGCGCAGCATGCGCGCCGGCTTGCCGGAAATCACCCGCGAACGCACCGTCTGATCGCTGCCGGCGGCAAGCAACTTGCGCTTTGGCAGCGGCCCCACCTCGGATTCGGGCGTCGTGAGCCAGACCGAGCCGCACCACACGCCGACGGCGCCGAGTGCCATCGCGGCAGCGATCTGGCGGCCATTGGCGATGCCGCCGGCGGCGAGCACCGGCAACGGTGCCACGGCGTCGACCACCTGCGGCACCAGCACCATCGTCGTGATTTCGCCGGTGTGACCGCCTGCTTCATGACCCTGGGCGATCACGAAGTCCACGCCACCGTCACGATGCGCGAGCGCATGCTCCACCTTGCCCGCCAGTGCACCAACCAGGATGCCGCGCTCCCGGCATTCGGCCAGGATGTCCGCTGGCGGCGTGCCGAGTGCATTGACCAGCACCTTCAGTCCCGGGTACGCGAACGCCACCTCCAGCAGGGCACGGCAGATCTCGTGCGTCCAGCCGATCTGCTCGCCGCTGATGCCGCCGTGCACGGTGCTGCCGCTGCTGCCGTCCCCCGGCAGCGGTGCGATGCCGTAGCGCGCCAGCACGCTTTCGAGCCATTGTCGATGGCTGGCGGGAATCATCGATTGCAGGTCGGGCACCGCACCGGACTCGAACTTCTTCGGCATGATCACGTCGATGCCGAACGGCTTGCCGTCGAGTCGTTGCACGATCCAGTCGAGCTCCTGGCGAAGCTGCTCAGGCGTGAAGCCCGCAGCGCCAAGAACGCCGATGCCACCGGCGCGCGATACCGCTGCAACCACGTCGCGGCAATGCGTGAAGGCAAAGATCGGCAGTTCGATTCCGAGTCGCCGGCAGAGGTCATTGTGCATATGGTCGTTCCTCCCTGCGGCGCACACCGCCCGATACGAAGGCGTCGTTGCACGCGTCCCGGCGGCTTGCCGCAGTTGCTGTGGACCCGTCTATCATGGCTGCACGCAACCGATACGGGAAGCCAGTGAGCACGCTCGATCGCGACACGCTCGTCGCCTATCTGCAGTGCCGGTACGAGGTGCATGCGCGACGCCCCTTCGTGCTGCGCGTCGGTGAACGCAGCCGGGCGTTGGCTGCACTGTACGCGCGTTGCGGTTCGGCCTGCGCAGCGTATCTGAGCGCGTGCAACCCGCGCGGAGAACTGGTTGGAGCGGAGCGCAATGCGCGCGCCACGAGGCGACTGCAGCGAACTATCGAGCGGCGTGGCTACGCGTGGATCGATGGCTTCGGTCGTGATCCCGATGCTGCCTGGCCCGGCGAGGCGAGCGTACTGGTTCCTGCCTTGGGTCTTGCCGAAGCCACGGAACTCGCCGGGCGCTTCGCGCAGAATGCGCTGCTGTGGGCAGCGGCGGATGCACGCCCGCAACTGATACTGCTGCGCTGAGCGAGCGTTGCGGTGGCATGTCCGGAGCGAGCGCTTTCGCCCGGAAGCGCCGCGATGGCAAGGGATCCGATGCGTTCGTGAAACGGATCGATGCGGAGAATTAGCGTGCCTTGCTCGTGCTGCCTGACGTCGCGTCCTGTGCGATGTTGTCGATCAGGTGCGCAAGGTGGTGCTCGAAAAGCTCATCCGGGTAATTCACTCTGCTCGCGTAGTCATGGAAATTGCGGATCCAGCGGCGGTGGTCTGGTTCGAGCTGTGCGAAGTCGGCGTCGCTGAACTTCATTCCAGCGCCGATGTCGGCGATCTCCGCCTGGATGATGCCCATGATCGAGGTGAAAACCCATAGGGCAGTTCGTGCCTGCTCGTGTCCCTGCAGCCCGGCCTCCTCCAGCGCCTCGAAGACCAGCAGCATCTGTCGCAGCCAGGATGGCGAGATGTGTCCTTCCCAGCGCAGGACGTGCATCAGGTACGGATAGCGCAGGAACGACGCTCGCATACCGTGTGCCCAGCAGGCGATCTTCGTTCGCCAACCCGCCGTCGCAGGTACCTCGATTGCCACGCTGTCCAGAAGCTGAGCCGAAACCGCCTGCAGCAGTTCGTCGTGGCTGGAGAAATAGGTATAGAGCGCCATCGGGGTGAGCCCGAGTGTGCGCGCGATACGGTTGATCGATACGCCGGCACCCGGCTCCTTGCGCAGGATCCCGATTGCACAGGCAATGATGTCTTCGCGTGAAGTGGCCTGTGGCCGGCCTGCGCGCCGCGTGGTCCGTGGACTTGGTGCCGCGTCGCCCGGTGCCTGGCTTGCAATGCGTTTACGGTTCATTGCACGAATCATATTCGTTGGTCAGCGTGGTTGCATGGTTCGACTCCCATCGTTCGATGACGGGCCCGAACGCACGCAGAAATGCCTGCACGTGGGCGGTGCTGCCGTGGGTGTCGAGATCCGCGCGACTGGCCCACTGTTCGAAGCACAGGAACAGGGACGGATCGTCCAGGTCCCGGTAGAAGGAATACACGTGGCAGCCCTGCTCGGCCAGCGTGGGGGCGACCAGCGCGCGCATCGCCGCGGCAACGCTTTCGGCGCTGTCTGTACGAACCTTGATGCGTATGAATGCGGTGTGCATGGGCGTGTCCTCGGGCAGAAGGTGGTAGACAGGCGTTATTATATGCCATATATTAAAACCGTACATCCAGCTCGGATGCACGGCTGGCGAATTCAAGGGGGCCGCCTGCAAGCCCCTTCCGGCCGACTGCCACACGTCTCGAAAGAGGAGGAGCAGGTTCTTGTACCGGGGAAAAAGCCTGAAGCTGTTTCATTGCGTCTGGATGGCAGTCGTCGTCCAGTGCATGACTTCCTGCAGTTCCGTCGCCGTCACGGGCTTTCGTGCCGATCGCAGCGGTCCGCTCACGCCGTGGACCGCCGTGCCGCGACCCGACCCGAGTGCACTGCACTTCGCGGTCATCGGTGATCGCACCGGACTGGCGCGTCCGGGTGTCTTCGAACAGGCGATGCGCCAGGTCGGGTGGATGCAACCCGAATTCGTCATCAACGTCGGCGATCTCGTCGAGGGGTATGCCGGGGAGCGCGGCACCCTCGAGGGCGAGTGGCATCACATCGAGCAGGCCATCGCGACGCTGGATCAGCCCTTCTTTTTCGTTCCAGGCAACCACGACCTCGGTAACGATCTGGCACTCGATATCTGGAAGCAGCGCCGAGGCACGCCCTGGTACCACTTCATCTACAAGGACGTGTTGTTCCTGTGCATGGATACGGAGGACCCGCCCGCGCCGATGCCCGAGGAGATGGTGAAGGGGTTCAGGCAGATGGCTGCCGGTATGGTCACCGACCCGGAGGGCACTGAACACAGGCTCCACGAGGGGCTTGCGCGTGTCAACGCAGAGCGTGAAAGCGGCGCAGCCTTCGGTGGTTCGCTGCTGAACAGCGCCCGTTTCAGCCAGGAGCAGATGGACTACTTCCGTCGTGTCATCGATGCCAACGCGAATGTGCGCTGGACCTTCGTGCTGATGCACAAGCCTGCCTGGGACACACCGGACAGTGGTTTCAGCGAGATCGAGACGCTGCTTGCAGAGCGTCCATACACGGTGATTGCAGGCCACAACCACTACTACCGCTACCAGAAGCGTGCCGGTCGCGACTACATCACCATGGGCACGGCCGGTGCGATTTCGCACCAGGAAGGTCCGGGCAGGATGGACCATATCGCGTGGATCACGCTCGAGGCGAAGAAGGCCCCGAGCATCGCGCAGATCCGGTTGACGGGCCTGCTCGATACGAGTGGTGAGAGCGGTCAGACGCTGGCGCGGTAGGAAATTTCCGATGATTCGAAGGAGACACGATATGAAACACCATATGAAACACGTACCGATCTTCGTGATGATGACTGCCCTGGGTGCGACGACGATGGCCGCAGCCCAGGAGGCCGGTGAGGCGAAGGGCACGACAGGAGCGGTTTCGACGCTCGAGGAGATCGTGGTCACCGCACAGCGTCGCGAAGAAAACCTGCAGGTGGTACCACTCGCGGTGACGGCCCTGTCGGCAGAGACTTTGGCCAACTTTCGTGTCACGGGCATGCACGACCTCTCGGGGTTGTCTCCCAACCTGCACATTGGCCACCAGGGCCTGCAGTCCACCCCGACCATTTCCTTGCGCGGGATCACCTCGGGTACCTCGCAGAACACGGTCGATCCGAAGGTTGGTCTCTACCTGGACGGGGTCTATATCGGACGAAGCGTCGGGGCGATTTTCGATCTCGCCGACATCGAGCGGGTGGAGGTGTTGCGCGGTCCGCAGGGTACGCTCTTCGGGCGCAACGCCACCGGCGGGGCCATCAGCTTGGTCACTGCGGCACCAGCCGGAGAGTTCGGATTCAGGCAGGACATTTCGCTTGGAAACAACGCTGCACGGCGCGCGCGCACCGTGATCGACTTCCCGGCTCTTGGCTCCCTGGCAATGAAATTCTCCTATCTGCACGACGAAGACGACGGCACGGCCAGGAACCTGATTGCCGGCAACCGGATCGACCTGCGGGCACGTGATCCGCGCCTGGGCCAACTGCGTTATGCCAAGCGGCTTGGATCGAAGGATGTCGATGCCTACCAGTTCGCCGCGCGTTTCGACGCCGCCGATTCGCTGGTCTTCGACTACCGCTTCGATTACACCGACAGCGAAACGACGTCCAATCCCATGCAGATCCTCGGGGTCGTGGGGGATACCGCAGCACTCGTTCAGGGCATCTTCGCCTTCCAGCCCTATTTCGGCGGGCAGACGAACCAGAGTCTGAAGCGCCTCGATCGGGTGGCCAATGCGAGCAGCGTCGAGTCGCTCACGATCCAGGGGCACAACCTGACCGTCAGTTGGGACGCGGCTCCCGGCCTGAACCTGAAGAGCATCACGGCGTACCGGGAGATGGAGCAGGATCCGACCATCCAGGACCTGGCTGCCAGCGGCGGATTGCGTTTCACCGTGCAGCAGCTCGGGGCGTTGCTGAGTGGTGATCCGGCAAGCATCGCAGCGATTCCAACCATGCCCGTGGGGCCGAACGACAGCTTTTTCACCTTGCTCACGGCGCGCGAGACATCGCAGCGGCAATTCACCCAGGAGCTGCAACTGACCCTTACGCGTGACGCATTCGATCTGGTGGCCGGTGCGTTCTACTTCGATGAGCACTCTCCGGCCATCAGCGCGCTCGGCATTTTCCAGCCGGTGGCCAACGGTGTGGTGATTCCCACGCCTCTCGATGGCGTCTTCGGCAGCGGTGTGAACGAGTCGATTGCCGACAACCGTTCGCTGGCGGTCTATTCGCAGGGCACCTGGCACGTGAACGAACGTTTCGATGTCACGCTGGGCGCCCGCCATACCCGTGACAAGCGCGAGACGGATCTCATCCAGGCGGGAGCGGCCGGTGCTGGCGGGCTGCTGCAGCCAGGCGTCTACAAGAAGGATTTCAGCAACACGAGCTACGCATTCAACCTTGCCTATCACCTGAGCGAAGCCACGATGGCTTACGCGCGGATTGCCAGCGGCTACGTGTCCGGCGGGCAACTCGATGCAATCCCGTACGGCCCGGAGAAGCTCATCAACTATGAGGTCGGGCTGAAGTCACAGTTGTTCGAGAATCGATTGCGCTTGAATGCGGCCGCGTTCTACATGGACTACAAGGACCTGCAGATCCAGAGCTTCCAGAATGGCGTGCTGCGTTTCGACAATGCGGGCAGGGCAAAGATCCATGGGCTCGAGATCGAGGTGGATGCCGTGCCGTTCGATGGGCTCAGTGTCGGCGGCAGCTTCGGATACCAGAAGGTCGAGTACAAGAAGTTCGTTACCGCCGGCGTGGATATCGCCGATATCGCGCAGCAGCAGTACACGCCGAAGTACGACGCGCGACTGTACGGCCAGTACGACTTTGCCCCCCTCGCGTCGGGATCGAATGCTTACCTGAGACTCGATCTCGTCGGTCAGTCGAAGGCAGCCCTGGGCATCCTGCAATCCGGGGTGCGTGAAGTCGACCGGGTCGCCTTCGAGAAGGCGCACACGCTGGTGGATCTGCGCCTGGGACTGAAGCAGGTGCCCGCGGGCGGTTTCCGACTGGATACCTCGCTGTGGGCGCACAACCTGCTTGATGAAGATGATGTGCTGGTCTTCTCGCCAACGGCAATCAACCGCGCCGGAAGCTACCTGCCGGGACGTACCTATGGCATCGATTTCACCGCACGCTGGTAGAAGGGAGTCATCACCGATGGGGATGAACATGAAGGCAGCCGTATTCCACGGCGCAGGCCGTATCGAGATGCATGCCGACGTCGTGCGCCCGAAGCCGGCACCGGGCGAGGTGCTGGTGCGGGTGGCTGCTTGCGGCATCTGCGGCAGTGATCTGCACATCTATCGTGAACAGTCGGCGGTGACCGAGGCGCTGTACTACGGCACCTTGCGCATCGACGCCGATGGCAAACGCATCATCGGTCATGAGTACAGCGGTGTGATCGCCGAGCTGGGTGCAGACGTCACGGAGTTTCGCGTCGGCGAGCGGGTGGTCGGCGTTACGGCCGGTGGTGGCATGGCCGAGTACGTGTCAGTGCCGGCTTCGCCGTTCCAGCTTGCAAGGGTTCCGGACACCGTATCACTCGATGAGGCAGCAACGACCGAGCCGCTGGCCGATGGGCTGCAAATGGTGCGCAAGGCTGCTGCGCAGCCCGGCGAGAACGTGGTGGTCTTCGGTGCAGGGATCATCGGACTTGGCGTCATCCAGGCGCTGCGGGCGAAGGTGCCTGAACACGGCCGGATCGTCGCGGTCGACGTCTCGGCGCCACGGCTGGCGATGGCGCTCGAGCTGGGTGCAACCGATGCAATCGACGCCAGCAGGGAGGATGTCGTCGCGGCGGCAGGCAGGATCTGTGGAACGCTCGAATGGCCATTCCCGCAGATGTGTCCGCCCAACGTGGCGGTCGTGATCGACTGCGCCGGCTATATCAAGGGCATTTCGGGGCCGCCGCCGCTGCAGACTGCGCTCGAACTGCTGCGACCTCGCGATGGTCGCATCGTCTGCTTCGGTACCTTCGAGGACCGGGTGCTGCTCGATCTGGCGCACCTCATCGACAAGGAGCCGACGATCCACGGTTCCATGGGTTATCTCCCGCAGGAACTGGACCAGGCGCTCGAGCTGATGGCGTCGGGAAAGCTCGATCGACGCAAGTTGATTTCGCATCGCTTTGCACTCGACGAGGTGCACGAGGCCTTCGAGGTGCAGGCAGGTGGCAAGGCAATCAAGGTCATGGTCATGGTGAACGAGGAGCTGCAATGAACACGATGTCGCTGGGTGAGCGTATTGCCGATCTGCTGGTGGCTGAGGGCGTCGACCGTTTCTTCTCGCTGCCCGAAGTGACCTTCGGCAAGTTGCACGACGCGCTCGATCGCCGCGGCGTGCCGCTGATCGCACCGCACCATGAGGCCGTGGCGGGTTATATGGCCGAGGCCTACGCACAGATGACCGGACAGATCGGCGTCTGCGGCGGTTCGGTCGGTCCCGGCACCATGAATCTCTACACGGCAATGGCGCACTCGCGGGAGGAAAACCTGCCCGTGCTTTACCTTGGCTCCGAGCGCACGCTGCGGGCGCGCAACTCGCCGCGTCGAAACAAGTTCCAGGTGCCGCCGAATCTCGACGTCGCACGCCAGGTCACGAAATATGCGGCAATCGTCGAAGATGCGCTGGATGTCGATGCGATCTTCCACGAAGCCTTTCGCCACCTGCGCAGCGGCACACCCGGGCCGGTCTATATCGGTCTGCCTTTCGACCTGCTGCTCGAAGACGCAGCGTTCGGACCGCTCCTCGCCCCCGAACACTACCGGCCCGCGAGCCTTGTCGATACCGTGACCGATGCCGATATCGGGAAGGCCGTGTCCATGCTGCGCGGCGCACGCCGGCCACTCGTCATCGGCGGTTCCGGGATCCGGCTGGCGCGCTCGCAGCGTGACTTTGCCAGCCTGGTCGAAGCCTGCGGCTGCCCGGTGATGCTGACGGTCGGCGGTCGCGGGGTGTTGCCCGATACGCATCCGCAGCTCTTCGATCTCGGGGTCGGTCCGGGCCAGGACATCGCGCGCGAGGCAGACGTGATTTTCGTCGTCGGCGCATCCATCAGCGAGAAACTCGGCTTCGGCGGTAACCCCTATTTCACCGGCCAGCAGGGCTTCCCGGACTATTTCGGCGTTCCGGGCACGCAGAAGTGGATCCAGCTCGAACGCGATCCGCTGGTGATCGGACGCAACCGCCCGATCGATCTGGCGCTGCTGGGCGATCTGCGTTTCGCACTGCCGCGCCTGGCTGCGGCAATCGAGCGTGATGGCAAGCTCGCTGGCGCCGATAGGGTAGGGGGCCTGCAGGCGCAACGCACGCAGTACTGCCGGCAACTGGGCGAATCACTGGCGCGTGATGGCAAGCCGATCCACCCGGCACGTGCCGTGCTCGAGGTGCAGAAGTGCTTGCCGAAGGATGTCGTGATGGTGCGCGATGGTGGTGCGATCAGCGTCTGGCAGAAGGAGCTGCTGTGTCATCCGCTCAGCGAGAATCTGATGGCGATGAAGCAGGGGATGCTCGGTACGGGTCTGCCCTACGCCATGGCCGCAGCGCTCGCGACACGCAAGGACGGACGCAGGGTGTGCCTGATCACGGGTGATGGTTCGTTTGGTTTCTACGCCATGGAACTCGAAACTGCCGTGCGCTACGGCTTGCCGATCGTCATCGTGGTCGCCTACGACGGTGGCTGGGCGCTCGAGGTGCCCTATTACCTGCATGTCGTTGGACGCACCTTCGAGGTGGACCATGAGTTCATCCGCCTTGACGAGTGGGCGAGGACGATGGGGGCACATGGCGAATTCTGCGATTCACCGGACCAGATCGCACCCGCCGTGCAGCGTGCGTTCGACACGGGCAGGCCAGCGCTGGTACAGATCGTGACGGACCGGCAAGCGTCAGCCTTCGAGATGCCGAATACGCATCTGTGGACACGCTGGCACGCAGACCGATCGGTCTATCAGAGCTGAGCAGCCCGGGAGACATGCCGGACGATACGTGCCAGACGACATATCCAGACGACATATCTTGTCATTCGCACGCCGGTTCAGCGATGATGCTGCGCAGACTGTTACCGTGCGAGGGGTTTGCCATGGCGACCGTGAACCACATCCTCGAGAAGAAGGCGCGTGGCGTGAAGACGATCGAGGCGTCGATGACGGTCTACGCTGCGGTCACCCTGCTGTCGACGTACCAGATCGGTGCACTGGTCGTCGTTGAAGGGGGAGCGCCGGTTGGTATCTTTTCCGAGCGCGACTATGCCCGCAAGGGCATCATCCGCGGTCGCAAGGCCGACGTCACGCTGGTTCGCGACCTGATGTCGTCACCGTTGATCACGGTGACTCCCGGTCATTCGATCGAGGAGTGCATGCGACTGATGACCGAGCGGCGTATCCGCCACCTGCCGGTGCTCGATGTGGGTGGGCTGGCCGGTATCGTGACCATCGGCGACGTGGTCATGCACATGATCTCGCGCCAGCAGAGCACGATCGAACAGCTAGAAGGCTACATCACCGGACGGTTCTGATCCGCTGCGGTTTCGCTGCGGTAGCCAGGCTTTTCAGCTCAGCGGCGGTCGCAAAACATCGCGAGGCGTGTGGCGACACCTTCGCATCGGGGGGCGTGTGCCGCAGGGATGCGGCACCCGAGCCTGCAGGGATGCATTTACGGCGTCCCACTGGTGCGAAGGTGTCGTCACGCGCCGGTCATGTCAATGCGTGAGAGACTTTTGCAGTGGCCTCTTTTCAGGGCAGCAGATCGAGCAGCGGCTGCGGGTAGATTCCCACCGCCAGCGTGAACAGCGACAGCAGCACCGTCATGATGCCGCCGGAGCGTTCACTCCAGTTGCGTTCGGCGTCGAGGCGACGCCGGCCTGGCACGGCGAGGAACATCGTCACCACCACGCGCAGGTAGAAATAGATGCCTATCGCGCTGCCGGTGACCAGTGCAGCCACCAGGCCCCACAGATTTCCGGCGACACCGGCCGCGGCGACGTAGAACTTCGCGACAAAGCCCGCGGTCAGCGGAATGCCGGCGAGCGAGAGCATCGCTACGGTCATGACCGCCGCCAGGTAGGGACGCTGCCAGAACAGGCCACGCAGGTCCGCCAGCCCCTGTGCATCGTCACCGCGGTACGGTGATGAGAGCAGGGTGAGCGCACCGAAGGCCCCGAGTGCGGCTGCCATATAGGTCAGCAGGTAGACGCGCAAGGCGTCGTCGCCGATCGTGCTGCCGGCGACGATCGCGATCAGTGCATAGCCGAAATGCGCGATCGACGAATAACCCAGCAGCCGCTTCACGTTGCCCTGGAACAGAGCCAGCAGGTTGCCGGCGAGGATCGACAGCACCGCCAGTCCGCCGAGCAGTGCCGTTGGCAACGCCATCTGCCCCAGCCCCAGCCGTTGCCACCAGCGCAGCAGTACCAGTATCACTGCTATCTTCGCCACGGTGGCGAGGAAGGCACCGATCGGCGCCGGAGCGCCGTGATAGACGTCGGGGGTCCACAGGTGGAACGGCGCCAGCGAGAGTTTGAACGCAATGCCCGCCAGCATCAGTGCAAGCCCGGTAACCAGCAGCGGCTCGCCTGCATGGACGGATTGGGCGAGCGCAGTGAATGCGAGCG
Organism: Pseudomonadales bacterium; assembly: GCA_024234165.1. Lineage (NCBI taxonomy): Bacteria > Pseudomonadati > Pseudomonadota > Gammaproteobacteria > Pseudomonadales > Pseudomonadales bacterium. The sequence continues at coordinate 1,175,880 of JACKOP010000001.1, read as the reverse complement.
TGCCCGTCTGCGCATAGATCAACGCCATGCCGAACAGCAGCAGGGTCGAAGCGGCTGCGGACAGCACGAGGTACTTGATCGCAGCCTCCAGTGAGCGGCGGTCGCGATAGATGTAGCCGATCAGGCCGTACAGCGGCAGCGAGATCAGCTCGAGGCCGATCAGGAACGTCGCCATGTGGTTCGCACCGACGAGCACGATTGCCCCGCAGGTGGCGATCAGCAGCATCAGGTAGAGCTCGTCGCGGTTGTCCTGCAGACCCTCGAGGTAGGCATGCGCCAGCGTTGCACAGCCGAGTGTCGATATCAGCACGGTTGCAGTGCCGAACAGCGACAGCCCATCGTGTTGCATCAGGGCCGTGATCGGCATCTCGAGCGGCAGCGAGTAGCGGGTGAGAAGCGTGACCAGCAGGGCAACGTTCAACCCGACCACAGTCAGCGTCGCACTCAGGAAGTGGTTGCGACGCCACGCGATCGACAGCATCACCGCGACCGCGGTCGTCACCGTCACCAGCAGCGGCGCGAGCGCGAGGAGTTCGGTGGATCCGATCGTCATGGCACGGCGGCTCCTGTGACTTTCAAATGTGGCGCGTAGTACTCGCGCACCAGGGCGACGGAACGTTCGGACAGATCGAGCACGGGCTGCGGGTTCAGCCCCAGCCAGACGATCGCGGCAGCCAGCGTCAGCAGCATGGCCGTTTCACGGGCGCCGGGGGCGCGAATCGCCGCCGCGGAGCGTGCCGGACCGAACATGCTGCGATGCACCATCGCCAGTGAGTACGCCGCGGCGAGCACGAGTCCGGCCGCTGCAACCACGACCGCCACCGGAACCGTTGCGTAGCTGCCGGCAAGGATCAGGAATTCACCGACGAAATTGCCGGTGCCGGGCAGCCCGAGCGAGGCCATCGCGAAGAACATCAGCATCGGTGGCAGGAACGGCATCCGCGACCACAGTCCGCCCATCTGGCGCATGTCGCGCGTATGCAGTCGCTCGTAGAGTTGACCGCACAGGATGAACAGTGCCGATGCGGACAGGCCGTGCGCGATCATCTGCACCACCGCGCCCTTGATTGCCATCGCACTGCCGGCGTAGATACCGATCAGTACGAAGCCCATGTGCGAGATCGAGGTGTAGGCGACCAGGCGTTTGATATCGGTCTGTGCAAACGCGAGCACCGCGCCGTAGATGATGCCAGTGATGCCAAGCCAGGTTGCGATCGGTGCAAATTCGGCTGAGGCGTGCGGAAAGAACGGCAGCGCGAAGCGCAGCATGCCGTAGGCGGCCGTCTTCAGCAGCAGTCCGGCAAGGTCGACCGAACCCGCGGTGGGAGCCTGTGAGTGTGCATCGGGCAGCCAGCCGTGCAGGGGCACGATCGGCAGCTTGACCGCGAATGCGACGAAGAAGCCGAGCATCAGCAGATATTCGACGGTGGGGGCGAGTTGCGTTCCACGCAGGACTTCGTAGTTGAAGCTGAGCACACCGGTGGTGTCGAAGTGCGCGAATGCGAGTCCCAGTATCGACAGCAGCATCAGCAGCCCCGACGCCTGCGTATAGATGAAGAACTTCGTTGCAGCCGAGATACGCGATTTGCTGCTCGCCGCGCGATGTCCCCACAGCGCGATCAGGAAGTACATCGGTACCAGCATCATTTCCCAGAACAGGAAGAACAGGAACAGGTCGAGCGCCAGGAATACACCGATCACACCGCCGAGGATCCACAGCAGGTTCAGGTGGAAGAAACCGGTGTTGCGGCGGATCTCGCTCCACGAACACAGTACCGACAGCACGCCGAGGAAACCGGTCAGCACGATCAGCGCAAGCGACATTCCGTCGACGCCCAGGTGGATGTCGATGCCGAGCGTCGGGATCCACTCCATGCGGAACTGCATCTGCCACTGGGGTGCGTCGAGCACGTTCGCGCCGAGGTGGTAGTCGCCGGTGAGCCACAGATTGACAGCCAGTGCGGTGACCACTGTCATCGCGATCAGCGCGATCCAGCGTGGCGTGTTGCCGTAGCCGTCGGTCTGCCAGCACAGCAGTCCGGCGAGAATCGGAATCAGGATCAGCCAGGCGAGCAGCATGACCGGCGCTTCCCCTAGTGCAGGTTGATCATGACTACGGCCAGCATCGCCAGCGCGCCGAGCGCGATCGAGGCGATATACCAGCGCAGCCTGCCAGTTTGCGGCGTTACAGTGGCGCGATTCGCCACGCGCACGGCGAGCGGCAACAGGCCGACCGTCATGTCGAGCCCGTCGCGACGTTCCTCGCGCGCGAGGAAGCGGAACGGGCGCACGATCAGCCGGTCGTACAGCGCGTCGAAGCCGAAGGCGTTCAGCCACCAGTGGGCGATGAAGCGTCCCGGGGCAGTTGCCGCGATCCGGTTCACGAGTTCACGTCGGCCGAGGAACAGCCATGCCGCGAGCGCGATGCCGACGATCCCGGTCCCGGCCGACAGTGCTTCGACGAAGTGCTTGCCAGAGCCGCCGTCCTCGCCGGGCGAGAGCGGCAGCACGTCGGCGAGAGGCAGCCTGATCAGTCCGCCGAGGGCGGTCGAAAGCACGAGCAGGATCGCGAGTGGCACGACACGGGCCAGTCCCGGGCGCTGATGCACGTGGAGCTGCTCCTGCCCGTGGAACACGGTGAAGATCAGGCGGAATGTGTAGACCGAAGTGAGCAGTGCACCCACCATGCCCGCGGTGACCAGATGCATGTTGCCGGCGGCGTAGGCCGACCACAGGATTGCGTCCTTGGAGTAGAACCCTGCCGTCACGAACGGCAGTGCGCACAGCGCCAACCCGCCGACCAGGAAGCACGCGTACTCGAATGGCAACTGCCGGCGCAGTCCACCCATCTTGCGGATGTCCTGCTCATGGTGGCAGGCGACGATCACCGCTCCGGCGGTGAGGAACAGCAGGGCCTTGAAGAAGGCGTGTGTCATCAGGTGAAAGATCGCCGCGCTCCAGGCTCCGGCGCCGAGTGCGAGAAACATGTAGCCGATCTGCGCCATGGTCGAATAGGCGAGTACGCGCTTGATATCGGTCTGCGCCAGTGCACACACGCTGGCGATCAGCAGCGTGATCGCACCCACATTGCCGACCAGTGCGAGCGCATCGGGTGCGAGCGTGAACAGCCCGTGCATGCGCGCGATCAGGTACACGCCGGCGGTGACCATCGTGGCGGCGTGGATCAGTGCAGAGACCGGCGTGGGACCGGCCATCGCGTCGGGGAGCCAGGTCTGCAGCGGGAGCTGCGCCGACTTGCCGACGGCACCTCCGAGCAGCAGCAGTGCAACCAGCGTCGGTAGCGCATCGCCGCTGGCGAAACGCTGCGGAGCGCGGGCCAGCAGTTCGCTGATGTCGAGCGTGCCGAACGTGGTGACCAGGATGAAGAGTCCGATCGCGAGGAACACATCGCCGATGCGGGTGACCAGGAAGGCCTTCATCGCCGCATCGTTGTTCGCCACGGCACCGTAGTAGAAGCCGATCAGCAGGTACGAGCACAGTCCTACGCCTTCCCAGCCGAGATACAGCAGCAGCAGGTTGTCCGCGAGCACCAGCAGCACCATGCTGGCGACGAACAGGTTCATGTACGCGAAGAAGCGCGAGTAACCCTCCTCGCCGCGCATGTACCACGACGCGAAGACGTGGATCAGGAAGCTCACGCCGGTGACCACGCCGAGCATCGTCAGTGACAGCCCGTCCAGATGCAGCCGGATGCTGGCACTGAAGTCGTCCACCACCATCCAGGTCCACAGCGTCTCCACGCGTGGTTGTCCGAAGTCGAGCGCGAGCAGGGCGGTCGCGAGCGCCGAGATACCGACCGTTCCGGCGCCGATCGCTGCCGTGGCGTTCTCGCCGAGCCTGTTACGCGAGAACGCGAGCAGCAGGTAACCGGCCAGGGGAGCGATGAAAGTGATGCTGAGCAGGCTCATCCGCGCATCTCGCTGGCAGCGTCGACGTCCAGGGAATTGAAGCGCCGGTACAGTTGCAGCACCAGCGCCAGGCCGATCGATGCCTCGGACGCCGCAAGCGCCAGCACCAGGATGAACATGATCTGTCCGTCCGCCTGTGCCCAGCGACTGCCGGCAGCGACGAATGCGAGTGCCACCGCGTTGGTCATCACCTCGAGGCACATCAGCATGAACAGGAAGTTGCGCCGCACCATCAGGCCGGCGAAGCCGATGCAGAACAGCGCTGCCGCGAGCAACAGCGCGTGCTCCAGCGGTACCGATGCGTTGTCGATCATCATGCGTCTCCTTCTCCCGCCGTACGGGTCGCGTTCAGCGGTGGTCGTCACGCCCCAGGTGATACGCCGCCACCAGGGCACCGAGCAGCAGCAGCGACGCCAGTTCGACCGCGAGCACATAGGGCCCGAACAGCGCTATGCCGACTGCCTTGGGGCCTACCTCCGTGGCACCTGCGCCACCCGTCGCTCCGGCGATCGCGCGCAGCAGTGCGCCGAGCAACAGGGCTGCAAGCAGTGTCGGACCAGCCCATGCGCGCGGCTTCAGCCAGGCACGCTCCTGCGCAATCGTCTCGTTGCCGAGGTTCAGCATCATCACGACGAACACGAACAGCACCATGATCGCGCCGGCGTAGACGATCACTTCGAGTGCACCGGCGAACGGCGCCCCCAGTGCAAAAAAGACTCCGGCCACTGCGAGCAGCGATACCACCAGGTACAGCAGCGCATGTACCGGTCTTGCGTTCGTGACCACGCCCAGAGTCGCCAGCAGCGCGACCAGTGCACAGATATAGAAGGCCTCTTGCATCGGTTCGGCTCTCCCTACGGCAGCAACGTACGCACGTCGATCGGCTCCGCCTCGTGCTGTGCGGCGCCCTTCGGCTTGCCCGCGATCGCCATGCCCGCGACGCGATAGAAGTTGTAGTCATGATTCTTGCCCGTACCGGCGATCAGCAGATCCTGCTTCTCGTAGACCAGGTCCTGGCGGTGGTATTCGGCAAGCTCGAAATCCGGGGTGAGCTGGATCGCACTGGTCGGGCACGCCTCCTCGCACATGCCGCAGAAGATGCAGCGCGAGAAGTTGATGCGGAAGAATTCCGGATACCAGCGACCGTCGTCGCGTTCGGCCTTCTGCAGCGAGATGCAGCTCACCGGACAGGCGACCGCACACAGATTGCAGGCCACGCAGCGCTCGTCACCGTCGGGATCGCGCGTCAGCACGATGCGTCCCCGATAGCGAGGCGGCAGGTACACCGGCTGCTCGGGGTACTGGATCGTCGCCCGCTTGCGTGTCAGGCGCCAGAAGATCATCCACATGCTGCGCAGGTTGGTACCGATCCCGACGAGCATTGTGCGCAACCATCTCATCGTCTCATCCTCTCGCCAGCAGCACGGCGCCGGTGAGCAGCAGGTTCAGCAGCGTCACCGGCAGGCATACGATCCAGCCTGCCATCATCAGATGGTCGTAGCGCGGGCGCGGCAGCGCGGCGCGCAACAGGATGAACAGCATCACGAAGAACAGCGTCTTCACGATGAACCATGCTGGTGCCAGCCACGCGGGTCCCGGTCCCAGCCAGCCGCCGAGGAACAGCGTGGTCAGCAACGCCGAGACGACGACGATGCCGACGTATTCGCCGACGAAGAACATCGCCCATTTCATGCCGGCGTACTCGGTGTGGTAGCCGGCGGCGAGCTCCTGCTCCGCTTCCGGCAGGTCGAAGGGCGCACGGTGCGTGACTGCGACTCCGGCCAGCGCGAAGGTGATGAAGCCGAGAAACTGCGGCACGATGAACCACAGTCCGCGCTGCGCCTCGACGATCTCGCGCATGTTGAACGAGCCGGCCACGGCGACCACGCCCATCACCGACAGCCCCATGAACACCTCGTAGCTCAGCGTCTGCGCCGCCGCGCGCATCGCGCCGAGCAGCGAGTATTTGCTGTCGCTGGACCAGCCGGCGAACAGCACCGCGTAGACGGCGATTCCCGCCATGGCGAGAAAGAACAGGATGCCGATATCGAAATCCGCGACCTGCCAGCCGGGTGCCACCGGCACGATCATGAACGAGATCAGCAGCACGCTCATCGCCAGCACCGGCGCCAGCAGGAAGGTCAGGCGATCCGCGAACGGCGGGATCCAGTCTTCCTTGAACAACATCTTCAGCACGTCGGCAGGCAACTGGAAGATGCCCTGCCAGCCAACCCGGTTGGGGCCGTAGCGGTCCTGCCACAGGGCAAGCACGCGCCGTTCGATGAAGCTGAGGTAGGCGGCAAAGATCACGGCCACGAGCAGGATCACGATCGCCTTGAACACAGCCCACAGGATCGCGATGGTTTCCGGTGCGATGAAGCTCATGGCTTGTCTCCCGGTTCGAGCCGTGCACCGGTACCGGCGAGCACGGGGCCCGTATCGGGAAGTCCGGCCGGCACGCCGATCACGCCGATGGCAAGCGTGCTGCGCAGCTCCAGTGCCGCGCTGAAAACGTGGTCGCCGACCGTGACACGCACGCTCTGGCCAGCGAGCAGCCCGGACCGCCTTGCGTCGTCCGGATGCAGTGCGACGTACGGGGCAGGGACCAGCGTCTGCGTGACCGCAGCGCGCGCCGACAATTCCTCGCTGCCGAACAGATGATAGAGCGGTGCGACCTGCCAGCCTTGCGTTGCCGGCAGGTGCGCCGTCGCATACCCGGCGCTGGCATCGGTCTCGATCAGACGCACACCGGCGTCGCCGGCACGCAAGTGGCCACCGACTTCATCCTGGAACTTGTTCCAGGCTTGCGGTGAGTTCCAGCCGGGACTCCAGGCGAACGGTATCAGCGAACCTGGTTCCTCTGGCCCGGCGTGGCCTTCCATCGAGAATGCGAGTGCGCTGTCCGGATCCTGTGGCGTACGCGGCTCGTGCACCGAGATATCTGCGCGCATCGCAGTACGCCCCGAGTACCGTGGTGGTTGGCGTGCGATGCGTCTTCCATGCACGCGGGTCGCTGCATCGGGTGCCGCGGCAATGATCCCGGCCAGTGCCGGATGTTTGCGTGCGCATGCGGCGACTATCTCGTCCAGCGTCTGCCATGGTGCTGCACCTTGCTCGCCGCTTGCCTGCAGCGCAGCCAGCCAGCGCCAGCTTTCGCGGATCTGTGTTGCGATATTGAAGTACGCTGGATCATAGACCTGGAAGTAGCGCTGGGCGCGACCCTCGCTGCTGACCAGTGTGCCGTCGCCTTCGGCAAAGCTCGCACTCGGCAGCAGCAGGTGTGCCTGCTGTGCAGTCCGGGTGAGTTGGTGGTCGATCACCACGATGCAGCGAGCACGCGCCAGCGCCGCGTCGACCAGCGCCGCGTCGGCGCGCCGGTAGAGATCGTTCTCGAGCACGAACAGTACGGTATTGGCATCGACGGCTGCCAGCATCTGCTCGACATCACCGCCTCCGAGCAGGGTCACTCCCATGCTGTTGGCTTCCGGCAGCGCCAGCGTCAACGCTGGTTGCTGGCCGCGGGTGGCGAGTGCGCGTGTGATGTTCGCGCACGCATCGAGCAGTGCGGCACTGCGCAGGCCGGTACCGGAGACGATCAGCGGACGCCTGGCGCCTGCCAGCGCGTTGGCCGCTTCGGCGGCGAAGGTGCCGAGTTCCTGGTCCACCGCGATTGCCGGTGCCGCAGGGTCGAGCGCATGCGCAATCGCCAGACCAAGCTGTGCAATGCGTTCGGGGTCGACGCGCAGCGTGCGCTGTGCCGCGTCGTCGAGTCGCGTGGCGTCCACTGCGGCAATGAACAGGGGGTGGCGTTCGCCCTGCCCGATCACGGCGAGCGCTTCGGCCTGCCAGGCGTGGATCCGGCGCTGTGCGGCCAGTTCTGCGGCCTTGCCGCGTACGGCCTGGCGCAGCGCGAGTGCCACGCGCGGCGCGGTCATGGTAGGGTCTTCGCCGAGCACCAGGATGGCGTCGCAGGACTCGATCTCGCGCAGCGACGGGGTGCGTGCCGCGCCGTGACGCAGTAACGCCAGAGTCTGTGTGAACAGTGCGGCCTCGGCGGCATCGGTTCCGATCGAGAAGTTTGCGGCACCGACCAGTTGCTGCAGGGCAAAGTTGCTTTCCAGGCTCGCGCGTGGCGAACCGATGCCGACCAGGCGAGCATCGCGCATCACGGTTGCGACGCGCTCGAGTCCACCGGCGACGCTCGCCGCCTCGAACTCGGAACCGGCGCGCGCGAACATCTGGCGCGGGCGGTCGGGACGATTCACGTAGCCGTAGCCGAAGCGCCCGCGATCGCACAGGAAATAATGATTCACCGCGCCGTTGAAGCGGTTTTCGATGCGGCGCAACTCGCCGTAGCGTTCGCCTGCGCTGGTATTGCAGCCCACCGCGCACTGCTGGCACACGCTGGGGCCGAACTGCATGTCCCACTTGCGGCTGTAACGATCGGAATGTGTGCGATCGGTGAACACGCCGGTAGGGCAGACTTCGGTGAGGTTCCCCGAAAACTCGTTTTCGAGCAGACCGTCGCCGACACGCCCGAAGTAGACGCTGTCGTGTGCGGCAAAGACGCCGAAATCGCTGCCGTCGGCATAGTCGTTGTAGTAGCGCACGCAACGGTAGCAGGCGATGCAGCGGTTCATCTCGTGGTTGATGAACGGGCCGAGGTCCTGGTTGTGGTGGGTGCGCTTGTCGAAACGGAAGCGGCGTTCGCTGTGACCGCTCATCACCGTCATGTCCTGCAGGTGACAATGTCCGCCTTCCTCGCACACCGGGCAGTCGTGCGGGTGGTTGACCATCAGGAACTCGATGACGCTCTTGCGGAATTCGCGGGCCTCCTCGTCGTCGATCGAGATCCAGCTGTTGTCCGTGGATGGCGTCATGCACGACATCACGATGCGACCCTGCCGATCGTCCGCGTCGCGGTACATCTTGACGGCGCACTGGCGGCACGCGCCGACCGAACCGAGCGCCGGGTGCCAGCAGAAGTACGGTATGTTCAGCCCCAGCGACAGACACGCGTGCAGCAGGTTGTCGCTGCCCTCGACCTCGTAGCTCTTGCCGTCGACGTGGATCGTCGCCATCACACGGTTCCCTTGCTTGCTGCAGGCGCATGGATGCCGCTTTCGAACTCGGAGCGGAAAAAGCGCAGTGCGCTCTGCAGCGGTTCGACGGCACCGGGAGCGAGCGCGCAGTGTGTGCGCCCCGGGCCCAGGTGCCTGGTCATGCCTTCCAGTATCTCGATATCGCCGGGGCGTCCCTCGCCGCGCTCGATGGCACGCAGCAGCTTGACCGACCACGGCAATCCGTCGCGGCATGGCGTGCACCAGCCGCACGACTCGCGTGCGAAGAATTCCTCGAGGTTGCGCACCACTGCCACGATCGGCTGGCTGCGATCGACGACCATGATCAGTCCGGTCCCGAAGCGGCTGCGCGCCTTGGCGATCGTGTCGTAGTCCATCGCAAGGTCGAGGTGCTCGGGCAGCAGGAAGTCGGTGGAGGCACCGCCGGGCAGCCATGCCTTGAGTTCCAGCCCGGGTTGCATCCCGCCGGCGTGTTCCTCGAGGATCTCGCGCGCGCTGGTACCGATCGGCAGTTCCCACAGGCCGGGGCGGCGTACGCGCCCGCAAGCGCCGTACAGCTTGGTGCCGCTGTCGCTGCTCAGGCCGCGTGACAGGCCCGCGTACCACTGCGCGCCCTGCAGCACGATTTCGGGCAGGTTGCACAGGGTTTCGACGTTGTTGACGATCGTCGGCCGTCCCCACGCACCGGCGATCTGCGGGAACGGCGGCTTTGCGCGCGGGTTGGCGCGCCGGCCCTCGAGCGAGTTGATCAGCGCGGTCTCTTCACCGCAGATGTAGCGACCGGCGCCGGAGTGCACGAACAGGTCGAAGTTCCAGCCGGTGCCGAGGATGTTCTGCCCCAGGTAGCCCCGCTCGCGCGCCTCGGCAAGCGCACGCTGCAGGCGTTCGGCTGCCAGCACGTATTCACCGCGCAGGAAGATGTAGCCGCGTGTGGCCTGGATCGCCCATGCGGCGAGGATCATCGATTCGATGAGCTGGTGCGGCAACTGCTCCAGCAGGAGGCGGTCCTTGAAGGTGCCGGGCTCCATTTCGTCGGCATTGCACAGCAGGTACTTGGTGCCTGCGTCGGCATCCATTGGCACCAGGCTCCACTTGACGCCGGTCGGGAACCCGGCGCCGCCGCGCCCGCGCAGGTTCGAATCCTTGACCAGCTGTGTCAGTGCCGTCGGCTCGATGCCCGGGAGCGCCTTGCGTACCGCAGCGTAGCCATCGAGTGCCTCGTAGGCCGCGATTGCGGTCATCGGCTGCTCGTGATCGAGCCGCCACGTCAGCGGATGCGTCTCGCGTGTACGTGCGTTCACCGGTAGCGCTCCAGCAGGGCAGGCACATCGGCCGCCGTCAGGGGGCCCCAGGTGTCGTCATCGATCATCAACGACGGCCCCTTGTCGCAGTTCCCGAGACAGCATACCGGCAGCAGCGTAAAGCGCCCATCGGCGCTGGTTTCGCCCCAGTCGAGCCCGGTTGCGCTGCGCAGTGCAGCGACCAGTTCCTCGTAACCGGTCAGAAAGCACGCGATGCTGTCGCAGACCTTGATCACGTGGCGACCGACCGGACGGCGGAAGATCATGTTGTAGAAGGTCGCCACGCCTTCGACGTCGGCTGCGGTGATGCCAAGCACCGCTGCGATCGCAGGGATCGCCGCATCGGGCACCCAACCGCGTGCGGTCTGCACGGCCTTCAACGCCTCGATGCACGCGGCACGCGGGTTCTCGTAGTGCGTCATCTCGTGGCGGATCGCCGCGAGTTCGCCCTCCGACAGGAAGCCGGTATCGGTGGCCAGCGGAGTCATGCTGTCAACGGTCGACATCGGCCATCACGAAATCGATGCTGGCAAGATACGCGATCAGATCCGCGACCAGACTGCCGCGAATCACTGACGGTATCTGCTGCAGGTGGGGGAAACTGGGTGTGCGGATGCGGGTGCGGTAGCTCATGGTGCCTGCGTCGGATGTCAGGTAGTAACTGTTGATCCCCTTCGTTGCCTCGATCATGCAGCAGCACTCGCCGGCCGGAATCACGGGTCCCCAGGAAACGCCGACGAAGTGGTTGATCAGTGTCTCGATGTGCTGCAGCGTCCGTTCCCTGGGTGGGGGGGTGGTCAGCGGGTGGTCGGCCTTGTACGGTCCGGCCGGCATGTTGTCGAGGCACTGGCGGATGATGCGCACGCTCTGGCGCATTTCCTCCAGGCGTACGGTTGCACGGTCGTAGCAGTCGCCGTTGTGCGCCAGTGGCACCTCGAAGTCGAAGTTCTGGTAACCCGAGTAGGGGCGCGCCTTGCGCAGATCGTAGTTGAAACCGGTGGCGCGCAGACTCGCACCGGTCACACCCCAGGCCAGCGCGTCGCGGCTGTCGTATTGCGCCACGCCGATCGTGCGCGAGCGCAGGATGCCGTTCTTCAGCGCGGCCTTCTCGTATTCGTCGAGCCGCCCCGGCATCCAGTCGCAGAACTCGCGCACCAGCCGGTCCCAGCCGAGGGGCAGATCGTGCGTGAGGCCGCCGATGCGGAACCATGCCGGGTGCATGCGGGCTCCGGTGATCGCCTCGATCACGTCGTAGGCTTTCATGCGATCCGTGAAGATGAAGAAGATCGGCGACATGCCGCCGACGTCCTGGATATAGGTGCCGAGGAACAGCAGGTGGCTGGTGATGCGGAAGAATTCGCACAGCATCACGCGAATCGTCTCGACGCGCTCGGGAACGCGGATGCCGGCGAGCTGCTCGACCGCCATCACGTACGGGAGGTTGTTCATCACCCCGCCGAGATAATCGATGCGATCGGTGTACGGGATGTAGCTGTGCCATGACTGCCGCTCGGCCATCTTCTCGGCGCCGCGGTGATGGTAGCCGATGTCTGGCACGCAGTCGGCGATCTCTTCCCCGTTGAGTTGCAGCACGATGCGGAACGCGCCGTGCGCCGACGGATGGTTCGGGCCCAGGTTCAGGAACATGTAGTCCGCGTGTGCAGTGCTGCGGCTCATGCCCCATTCTTCAGGAACGAAACGCAGTGCCTCCTGCTCCAGATCCTGCTTTGCAGCATCCAGTGTGTACGGGTCGAATTCGGTGGCGCGTGCAGGATGGTCCTTGCGCAGCGGATGCCCCTTCCAGGTCCGCGGCATCATGATGCGCTGCAGGTGCGGGTGGCCGTCGAAGACGATGCCGTAGAGATCCCACACCTCGCGTTCGTACCAGTTTGCATTGGGCCAGACGCCGGTCGCGGTGGGCAGGCGCAGATCATCTGCCGCGAGAGCGACCTTGACGCGCACGTCGCTGTTACGTTCAGGGGACAACAAATGATAGAAGACGCTGAAGTCTGCAGCCGGCAGGCCTTCGCGGTGCGCCCGCAGTCGTTCGTCGACCCCATGGAGGTCGTAGAGCATCGCGTAGGGTTGCGGCAACTGACGCAGGAAGCGCAGCACCCGCGGCAGGTCTTCGCGGCTCACCCACACCGTCGGCAGGTGGTCGACGGTCGGCTGGTACGTGATTCTGGCAGCACCGAAGCGCTGACGCAGCTCGACGACAACGGCATGTTCGCTGCCGGGTTGTGTGCCGTCGGAATGGGGGCCGGGCTGGTTTGTCATGCTGACGCCTGCCGTATCGGGTTCGGATCGACGCACCTCATGATCAGACCTCGTCCGGAGTGCGCAGCGTGGTGGTCGCCATTCGGGCTTCCCGCCGCTGCTCGCGCTGCGACGGCACCTCGACGCGGTGAACTCCCTGGTCGCCGACCATCCACGACAGCGGACGGCGCTCACTCGCGATAGAGTCCTGCAGCAGCATGAGTCCTTGCAGGAATGCTTCGGGACGCGGTGGGCAGCCCGGGATGTAGACGTCCACCGGCAGGAATTTGTCGACGCCCTGGACCACCGAATAGATGTCGTACATGCCGCCGGAGTTCGCGCAGGCGCCCATCGAGATCACCCAGCGCGGTTCGAGCATCTGCTCGTAGAGGCGCTGGATCACCGGCGCCATCTTCAGGAACGGTGTGCCCGCGATCACGATGAAGTCGGCCTGCCGCGGTGAGGCGCGTATGACCTCGGCGCCGAAGCGGGCGATGTCGTGTGGCGCCGTGAATGCAGTCGCCATCTCGACGTAGCAGCATGAGAGGCCGAAGTTGTACGGCCACAGGGAGTTCTTGCGACCCCAGCCGACCGCCTTGTGCAGCACTTCCTCGAGGCGGCCGAGAAACACGCTGCGGTGTACTTCGCGCTCGGTGGCTTCCGTCGCTTCGCGCGCGAGGCGTTCGGGAGTTGCGTCGGTGGCGATCGGCGTCAGGCGGTAATCCATGTGTACCTCAACGTCCTTGCTGCCGACGCCGTGGCGGTACGTGCCAGCGCAGAGCGCCGATTCGCCACAGGTATACGAGCCCGGCCAGCAGCACCATGATGAAGATCGCCGCCTCGACGAAACCGATCCAGCCGCTCTCGCGCAGCGCCACCGCCCACGCATACAGGAACAGTGCCTCGACGTCGAAGATCACGAAGAACATGGCGACCAGGTAGAACTTCGCCGGCAGCCGCAGGCGGGCGCTGCCGACCGACACGATTCCGGATTCGAAGGGTTCGGTCTTCGCGCGCCCCGAGGTGCGTCCGCCGACGATCGCGGAGACGCCCAGCATCAGTGCGCAGACGAGAAGGATGACGACAACGAATACGGCGACCGACCAGTACTGGGCCAGAGCATCCAGATCAGGACTCATGGTTGTCCCCTCGTTTCGTTCCGGCAGACATCGCAATGGTTGGGTCGTGCGGCCGGTGCGTCAGCGTTGGGGCGCAATTATAGGGATCGCGCGCCGCTTCGCCAGTAGGCGTGACGCAGTCGGGTGATGATTTTTGTAACACTGCGGCCAGCGCTGTGCACGTCGTGAAGAAAAGATCGCTGCGATGCCGTCGACCGCTTGCAACATTAAAAAAGCTCAATTAGAGTGCGACGAAAGAGCGTAACTGATTGGTCCGTCCCCCGGAGAATCGGTACGCCGCAACAAGCAATAACAGACTGCTCGAAGGTTATATGCCGATGTCATTCGTTCCCGCTGAGTCGAACTCTCTGATCAGGAGGCGCTACCCGTCATGACTCCTTCCAAATCCAGGATCACGAGGGCACTCGCCCTTCTGGTCAGTGCCGGTGCCGTCGCGCTGGTTGCAGCGCCTGCCGGTGCGCAGACGCTCGATTCGGCAGTTGCCGCACAGGGCGAGGCCGACAAGGCTGCAGCGACCTCACAGAAACGCATCAACGAGATCCGCGATCGCCTGCAGGATGCCTCGAGCCGTTATGCAGCCGCGCAGGCCGACGCCGACAGTCTCGAGAAGTACAACGCACAGCTCGAGAAGCAGGTCACTGCGCAGCGTGACGAGATGGCTTCCATCGAGAAGCAGTTGCTCGACATCGAGACAACCAACCGCGAAGTGCAGCCGCTGATGCAGCGCATGGTCGATGCACTGGAGCGTTTCATCGCACTGGACGTGCCGTTCCTGCTCGAGGAGCGTACGCAACGCGTGAAGTCGCTGCAGGAGATGATGACGCGTGCCGACGTGACGATCTCTGAGAAGTACCGCCGCATCATGGAGGCGTACCAGATCGAGCTGGAGAATGGGCGCACGCTCGACAGCTATGACGGTGTCCTTACCAAGGATGGTGTCGAGCGGACCGTGTCCTTCGTGCGGCTCGGGCGAATCTCGCTGATGTACCAGTCGCTCGACGGGGCCGAGACCGGTTACTGGGATGCAGCTTCGAAACAGTGGGTGGTGGATAACAGCTACGCCGCTGCGGTCGCCGAGGCCCGTCGGGTTGCCAAGAAGGACGGGGCGCCCGATCTGTTGACCATTCCAGTTCCCGCGCCGCAGGAGGTAGTGCAGTGATCAATTTGCGCAACATGCTCAAGTACGCAGTGGCAGCCTCGCTGCTGCAGTTCGGTGCGGTCACTCATGCCGCCGACTCGCTCGACGCGCTGTTGAAGGAAGTGCAGAGTGGCCGCGGTGCCGAGCGCCAGGCCTTCGAACAGGCGAAGACGAAGTTCAACGCGGCCGGCGAAGCCGAACAGCAGAAAATGCTGCAGGAGGCACAGGCCCGGCGCGACACCCTGGACGCCCGGTCCAAGCAGTTGTCGTCGCAGTTTTCCGAAAACGAGATCAAGACCAACGAGCTCGACAAGCAGTTGCGCGAAAAGGCAAGCGGTCTGGGGCTTGCCGAGATCTTCGGATTGGCGCATCAGGCCGCGGGCGACAACGCGGTGACACTCGAACAGTCGCTGATCTCGACGCAGTTCCCGCCGGCCAGCGGCGAGAAGGATCGCTCGACGGTGTTGCGCGAATTCGGTGCATCCAAAAATGTGCCGGTAACTGCGGATATCGAGCGTCTCTGGTTCGAGCTGCAGCGTGAAATGGTCGCCAGTGGCCAGGTGGCGAAGTATCGTGCAGCGGTGATCGCACCGGGTGGTGAAAAGCACGAGCAGGAAGTGATCCGGATTGGCCCCTTCGTCGCCAGCTCGGAGGGCAAGGTATTGCAGTACCTGCCCGGCCTGCAATCGCTGAGTGTCTTCCCGCGCCAGCCACCGGCGCATATTCTCGGCTTCGTGAAGAAGCTCGAGTCGACCAGCAGCGGATACGTCCAGGCGGTCGTCGACTCGACTCGCGGCGTGCTGATGGCGCTCTATGTGGAACGTCCGACCTGGGTGCAGCGCATCGAGCACGGCGAACAGGTGAACTACGTGATTCTGCTGGTCGGGGCGGTCGGTCTGATCTGCTTCTTCTATCAGCTCGTCTATCTGCTCCTTGTGCGCATGCGGGTCAGCGCGCAGTTGAAGCATCTCGACCGACCGGTCAAGGACAATCCGCTCGGCCGGGTACTGCTCGCCTTCTCCAGTGATTCGAACAAGATCGAACAGAGTGCCGATGTTGCGGAACTGCGGATTGCCGAGGCGGTTTCACGCGAGATTCCGAAGCTCGAACGCTTCCAGTCGCTGCTGCGCCTGTCGGTGGCCGCGGGCCCGCTGCTTGGCCTGATCGGTACCGTGCTGGGCATGATCATGACGTTCCAGGCGATCACCGAATCCGGTTCGGGTGATCCCAAGCTGATGGCGCACGGTATTGGCGCGGCGATGATTGCGACGGTTCTGGGTCTGGGCATCGCGATTCCCCTGCTGTTTGCAAATGCCCTGCTGACATCGTTGTCGTCGGGTATGAACCAGGTGATCGAAGAACAGTCGGCCGGCATGCTGGCCGAGAACATCGAGAGGCAGCGCCGTGCTTGACTCCATTCCGCTGGTACGCGCCATCGTCCATCTGGTGGAAGATGGCGGACCGTTCGTCGCGTTGATCTTCGCCTCGGGTGTGCTGCTGTGGGCGTTGGTGTTCGAGCGCTGGTGGTTTTTCCGTACCCAGTTGCCGCGCCTTGCCGCCGGTATCCAGCAGGAGTGGGCAGCACGCAAGGACCACGACACGTGGTGCGCCCGGCAGATTCGTCAGGCATTGATTTCACGAGTCAATGCGGCGATGAAGGCAGGATTCCCCGTGTTGCAGGTCCTGGTGCCGATGGCGCCGCTGCTCGGGCTGATCGGCACGGTGACCGGCATGCTCGAGGTGTTCGACTCGATGGCACTGCGCGGCAATGCCGATGCACGCGCCATGGCGAGCGGGGTATCCGAGGCGATGATCTGCACGATGACGGGATTGGCAGTGAGTGTATCGGGGCTGTACCCGGTCCATTACTTCCGCACTCGTGCCGAACACGAAACTGAACTTCTAGCTGACAGGTTGCCATTGTAATCATGCGTCTCAAGCGTCGCGTACACGCCGATCATGAGTCCTCGACAGGGATCGACCTCGCTCCCATGCTGGACTTTGTCATCAACCTGCTGATCTTCTTCATCGTGACCGCAGTGTTCGTGAAGGCAACTGCCGTCGTGGTGAATCGACCGACCAGCTTCGAGCAGTCGACCGAGAACGATTCGAAGAGCATCCAGATCCAGGTGCTCGAGAACGGTGAGGTCTGGGTGGACAACCGCTCGATCGACGTGCGTGCCGTGCGTGCGAACGTGGAACGCATGAGCGCCGTGAATGCCGATGCCGGTGTGCTGATATTGGCAAACGAGATGGCACCGATGGATGTTGTCGTCGCGGTAGTGGACGAAGTTCACCTGGGCGGCATCTACAACATCACCTTCTCGACCAACAACTAGAAGGGTTTGGAGGCAGGCGTCATGGCGCTCAAGAAACACACGGCGGCGAGTGAGGATCACGGCATCGACCTGGCGCCGATGCTGGACTTCACGATCAACCTGTTGATCTTCTTCATCATCATCACGTCCTTCGTGAAGGAACCCGGGGTGACCGTATTCAGGCCGATCGCTTCCACGGCCGAGGAAAGGCCGTCCGGAAACCTGATGATTGCGGTACGGGAAAACGGTGATATCTGGATCGATCGCCGGCAGATCGATCTTCGTGAAGTACGCGGAATCATGGAGCGTCTGCACGTCGAACGTCCGGACGACAGTGTGGTCATCATCCCCGACAGGGCGGCGCGTGCCGGTGTTGTCGCAAAGGTGATGGACGAGGTTCGTCTGGGTGGTATCAAGGACATGGCAATTGCTGCCGATACGCAAGCGCACGGCGGCTGATTCGGGAACGCGCGAGGAGAAGTCGTCTTGATCATCAGGTTACCAATCGCGCTGCTGCTCGGCAGCCTGCTGGCTTTATCGATGTTCTGGGTGCTCTGGCATCTGATCAGTCGACCCTATGAGGGTGAGGGCGTGCGGGAGGCAACTCGTATCGAGTTCACGCGCATGCGCAAGGACACCGAAGTTGCCAGCAAGCGCGAGCAGAAGGTCGAGCGCGAGCGCCCACCGCCCACTCCCGAGGCGCCGAAGATGTCCTTTGCCACCAGTGGCAACGTGGACAGCAACGTTGCGATGCTCGCGCCGCGAGTCGATGCGGGATCGGCGATGTCGAAGATGTCGCTGAGTGCGGGGTCCGACCGCGACACGATCCCCCTGGTGCGCGTGCCTCCGGATTATCCGCCGCGCGCACTGAGCCGTGGCCTGGAGGGTTGGGTCCAGGTGCAGTTCACGATCACGGGTACGGGGTCGGTGAAGGACGCGGTCGTGGTCAAGTCGTCCAGCAAGATCTTTGAAGACGCGGCGATCAAGTCGATCCTGCGCTGGCGCTACAACCCGAAGGTCGAGGGTGGTGTAGCGGTGGAGCGCGTCGGCGTCCAAACCATCATCCGCTTCACTCTGGAGAACTAGGCCATGCGGAAGAGTGGATTCCCGCTGCGTGTAGTCGCCTCTCTGCTGGTGGCTTTCCTCCTGGCCGGCAACGTCGCGGCACAGAAGAAGAAGGATGACGAAGCGCCGCCTCCAGGCGGAATCGATGCAGCCACCGGCAAGATCCTGACCGAGGCCATCGAGGCGCTGAACAAGGAGAACTACGCCGGTGCCACGGCAGCAGTAGCCAAGTTGAAGCTCGATCAGCTCAGTCCGTACGAGCGCAGCCGTACCGAGCAGATCATGGCGACGATAGAGAGTTCGCGTGATAACTACGCCGGGGCGCAGAAGCACTTGCAGGCGGCGATCGACGCGGGTGGTCTGAACGAGAAAGAGGTACAGGATACGCGCTACCAGATTGCGCAGATGTTCCTGGCACAGGAGAAATGGAAGGAAGGTGCCGCGGCGCTCGAGGGCTGGTTCCGTACCGCCAAGGATCCCAACGGCGCTGCGTATTACCTGCTTGCGGTTGCGTACTACCAAATGGAGGATTTCAAGCGGGCCATCGTACCGGCACAAAAGGCGGTCGATCTGACGGACAAGCCGCAGGAAGGGTGGGTTCAGCTGGTGCTGGCCCTTTACCTGCAACAGGATCAGTACGCGAATGCCGTGCCGTTGCTGAAGAAGCTCATCAGCATGGCTCCGGACAAGAAGACCTACTGGCAACAGTTGTCGTCGGTCTACGGGCAGATGGAGGACTACAAGAAGTCGCTGGCGGTCGCACAGCTCGCATACAACGGTGGCATCCTGACCGAGGACACCGATATCCGGCGCCTCGCGGATCTGCAGTTGTTCAACGATGCACCGTACAGGTGTGGGCTGACGCTGGAAGAGGCGGTTCAGAAGAAGCTCGTGAAGGCGGATTTCAAACTGTACGAGAAGCAGGCCAATTGCTGGATTGCGGCACGCGACTTCGCAAAGTCGATAGATCCGCTGAACAGGGCAGCAGAAATGTCGAGTAACGGCGATCTGTTCGTGCGACTCGGCGAGGTGCAGGTGCAGCGCAACGAGTGGGCCGGCGCGGTGACGGCTCTGCAGAACGGGTTGCGCAAGGGGGGGCTGAAGGACCCGGGCAACGCGCAGGTACTGCTGGGAATCGCGCAGTACAACCAGAAGAACTATGCGGGTGCAAAGGATGCTTTCACGCGCGCACGCAATTTTGACAAACATCGCAAGATGGCTGACGGGTATCTGCAGCTGATTGCGGTGCAGGCCGGCTGAGACGAGGAAGTGATGCCAATATCAAGGCGTGACGGACGGTTTTCGGGGAGACTGTGTCAGCTGGCACCTCTGGTGCTCGCGTTCAGTCTGTGCGCTGGTGGCAGTGGGGTGCTGGCGGATGAGACCGCTGCGACCCGGTACGCGCAGTTGCTTGGTGATGCCGAAGGCATTGCTGCGTACAACGGCCTGGTCGAGCGCCAGATCGGAGTGCAGGGCGAGGAGCTGCAGGAACTGGAGGCGCAGATCGCGACGCTGGATCAGACCGCTGCGGACATGCCGGCGTTGTTGCAGCGTATGTTCGAGAAGCTCGAGCAGTTCGTTGCGAAGGATCTGCCTTTCCTGGATACGGTTTCCGACCGCAAGGCTCGAGTCGAACGCATCCGCGAGCTGATGAACAGTGAAACGGCGTCTCAGGGCGAACGCTTCCGTCGCCTCATCGAGGCTTACCAGATCGAGATCGACTACGGTCGCAATATGGCCGATTACAAGTCGACCCTGCCCGATGGGCGCGAGGCCGACTTCGTGCGGGTTGGACGGGTGGCCTTGCTGTATCTGACGGCCGACGGTACCGAGGCGGGGTACTGGGATGCCGAGCGAGGCGAATGGGTGGTGGACAACGACTACCAGTCCGTGATTTCCAAGGCGTTGCGAATGGCGCGCAAGGAACTCGCACCCGACGTGATCGAGATTCCGATACCTGCAGCGAAGGAGGTAGGCTCGTGAGGAATACTCGTGGTTTTCTCATCGTGCTGGCCGTCGTCTGCATGTTGCTGCCGGCACAGGAATCGTTTGCCGCCGTATCGATGGCCGATCTCCAGCGCCAGGCGCAGCAGATGCGCGATCGCGAGGCGAAGCTCTGGCGTGATCGCGAGGTACAGCAGAATGCGGAGCTGCAGAAGCAACTGGCTGCAGCCGAGCAGGCGGTTCAGCGCCGGGCGCGTGCTGATGCACGCAGCAAGGCACTGGACACCGAATGGAACGCCAACGACCAGCGTATCCAGGACATGCAGGCGTTGCTGCACCAGTACCAGGGCAACCTGGGAGAATTGTTCGGTGTCACGCGGCAGGTAGCGGGCGATTCGGCATCGGTGCTGCATCAGTCGCTCCAGTCGCTGCAGTTCGCCACGTCGGAAGGCGAGGAAAGCCGCGAGGATTTGATGCGGCGGATCGCAGCGGCAAAGACGCTGCCATCGTTCGATGATCTGAGTCGCATGTGGTACGAACTGCAGCGCGAAATGACCGAGAGTGGCAAGGTCGTTCGCTTCAAGGGGCCGGTGCTGAAGCCGGACGCCGAGCAGCCCACCGAGGAAGAGATCGTTCGTGTCGGTCCCTATATTGCGGTGTCCGGCGGGAAATACCTCGCCTACGACCCGATGCGTGGGTATTTGAAGGAACTGAGTCCGCAGCTCGGCGGAGCCCGGGCGGCGATCGCGGCCAGACTCGAGAAGGCAACGGGCGGGTACGTGAAGGCGGTTGTCGATCCGGCACGTGGTCCACTGCTCGAGCTGGTGTCCGAGCGACCCGACCTGATCCAGCGTATCCAGAACGGTGAAGTGATCGGTTACCTGATCATATTCGTGGGTGTGCTGGGAGCGTTGCTGGCCCTGTTCCAGTATGTGTACCTGGTGATCACGCGGATGTCGGTTGTGGCGCAGTTGCGCAATCTCGCCAAGCCGACGCCAAACAATCCGCTCGGTCGCGTGCTGCTTGCGTTCCAGGGTGAAGGCAAGGCGGCAAATCCCGAAGTGGCCGAACTGGTGATGTCGGAAGCAGTGTTGCGCGAAATGCCTCGGCTGCTGCGATTCCAGGCGTTCGTTCGCCTGTGTATCGCCGCAGGCCCGCTGCTCGGTCTGGTGGGAACGGTGGTGGGGATGATCATCACGTTCCATGCGATCACGGCAACCGGATCCAGCGATCCGAAGCTGATGGCGCAAGGTATCGGCCAGGCAATGATCGCGACGGTACTCGGCCTGGGTATTGCGATTCCGCTGTTGTTCATCAACTTCGGCCTCACCGCGCTCTCGAACGGCGTTACCCAGGTTCTGGATGAGCAGGCCCAGGCGGTGCTTGCAGACGAATTGAAGAAACATCAGGGCTAGTCATTGCGCCAGGCTGGCGTGGCGGGCACGGTGACGGCGATCGCTGCGGTGTAGCCGGTCGTCCTTGCTGCTGATCCCGAGCCTGTTTTCATCCTTCCCTCATGAGGCGTCCGGAAACGGACGCCTCATCGCTGTTTACGGTTGTCTCCTTGGCGCGAGCGGTGTTTGGCTGCGGAACGAGGGCCTGCGCTGCCTTGTCCGGGATTGGTCACAGGATTCCTGTTGCGCACTGAATGGAGTGGACGCTCATGCCGATGATCCAGCAGAACATGGTCGAGGAAGGCATCCTCGAACTGCGCATGAACCGTCCGGATCGGTTGAATGCGCTGAACGAGGAATTGATCGGTGATCTGAGCGGGATCATGCGCGGACTGAACCGCGACCGGCAGGTACGTGTGGTGGTGATCACCGGAGAGGGCAAGGGCTTTTGTGCCGGCGCCGATCTGAAGGCGGCCTCGGGCTCAGGTGCAATCCCCGGTACCGAAGGAATGACGCAGCTCGGTTTTGTCTACAAGTATCAGGAATATCTGGCGGAACTGATGCTGGCGATTCACGAGTGCGACAAGCCGGTGATTGCCGCGGTGAACGGCGCTGCAGTTGGCGGCGGTCTTGCGATCGCGCTTGCAAGCGATGTGCGTATCGCGAGCGAGAAGGCTCGCTTCGGTGCCGTATTCATCAAGACCGGGCTTTCGGCATGCGATGTGGGCACGAGCTGGTTTTTGCCACGCCTCGTCGGTGCTTCGGCAGCCGCAGAGTTGATGCTGACCGGGCGTGTGTTCGGCGCCGATGAAGCGATGCGTATGGGGCTGGTTTCACGTGTGGTGGCTCCCGAGATGTTGCTCGAAAGTGCGCTGGAGACGGCACGGGCGATTCGTGAAAACAGCGAATACGGGGTCTGGATGACGAAGAAGGGACTCTGGGCGAATGTGGACGCGCCGAGTCTTCGACACGCCATGGAGCTTGAAAACCGCACCCAGGTGTTGGGCTACTTCACCGGCTGCATGGAGGAGTCGATGCATGCCTTCCAGGAAGGACGTCCCCCGCGCTGGCGCAGACTGTGACTCGCTGGCTGGTAACGGCGGCGAAGCTCGGTTCGTTGCGCACACCTCCCCACGCCGAAGCGCCCAGTGTGCCGCCTGCGAGACGCAGGACCGTTTCCTGTGACATGCCCGGCTCGGGATCGATCGCACACGCATTCATGATCGTCGTGAGTCCGATGTAGGCATTTGCGGCAAGCACCAACTCCATCAGTTGTCTGGTCCCCGGCGTACGGTCGAAGCGATCGATCGTTTCAGTCTGGGCGCGCTGTCTCCTCGAACAGGCCGCTGAGCCCGGGTGGGGCAGTCTCCTGCGTCATGTACGCCATGCGCGCCATATTTCTTGCTGCTCCTGGATCTTTGGCTGCTGCATCGCTACCAGAGATAGCCGACGCTGACGATGTAGCCGCTGTCGGTCCGCTTGAAGCCCGGCGGCGGGTTGTTCTGCCAGTCGATGTTGTACTGGATCGTTGCGTTCAGGTTTTCGACCAGTGGAAAACGCAGCCCGGTCTGCATGCGAATCAGGGTGTCATCCGGATCATCGACGCTGACGATGCCTTCGTGCATGTGGAAGAACTGGGTCGTGCTGCCGAACAGTAACTGCGTGTAACGCAGCGCCCAGCGGCCGGCCATGAAATCATCATCCTCGGCGATGTCGTAGTCTTCGTTCACGTAGGTGACGCCGCCTTCCAGCGCCAGATTGCGCTCCGGTGTTTCCCAGAACTGATAGCCCGCTCCGGTACCGATCGTCGTGCGCAGGTTGAGGTCCTTGAAATCGTCCTGCTCGACGTCCGTATTCGCGTAGGCGTACCACTTGTCATCGATGAAGTGGTCGTATTTGAAGTGGGCGCGGTTGCCGCGTGCCGTGTCCCTGCCATCTTCCTGCTTGTTGGTTCCGGTAGCGCCGATCGTGAAGCGGTTCTTGACGCTGCGGATCACCGCTTCGACGTCGTAGAACAACTGATCATTGTCGGTATTGCCGCGGTTGGCGGTCAGGCCGAGGTTCGCGTGCCCGCCGACGCTGACACCTTCGCCGCTCACCTCGGGCGGCGGATTGATGTATTCGATGTCGGCCAGTGCCACCGGAGCGGTGGTGATCAGCTCTCCGGCCTTCAGCACTACGGCCGTTCCGGCCGCACGCGTGGCCTGGGCGTCCATCGCGGTGCGATCCTTGAGGATGAAGCGCGCGGGTGTGTCGGTTTCCACCGACTCGACCTGTGACCAGGTGATCTTCACGTCGCCCGCGTAAGTCGTCTTGAGGGTCAACACATCGCCGATCTTGGACACGATCGTACCAGTGATACGATCTCCACCCTGCAGGTGCACGGTGTCTGCATTGAGGCTTGGTGTCGCTGCAAGCGCCAGCAGTGTGAGGGTGGTGCGGAAATGGCTCGCGCGTCGGTGCATGAACGGGACTCCTTGTCCGGATGAAGTGGCGCGAGTATACCGCATGCCTCCACCGTCCGATTTTCTGGCGAAGCTGCTGTGCGTTCCAGTCTCATGCGTGGTTGCAGCGCAGGCTCTATAATCCGCACGTTTCCTTGCTGGAAGTGATCATATGGGAGCTCAGTGGAAAGCCAAGCCGCGTGCGGATGCTGCTGCGGCCAAGGGTCGAATCTTCACCAAGCTGGCCAAGGAAATCATGGTCGCGGCACGCGGGGGGGCTGATCCCGATACCAATTCGCGGCTGCGCAAGGCGGTTGAACAGGCAAGGCGAGCCTCGATGCCGCGTGAGACGCTGGAGCGTGCTATCAAGAAGGGTGCCGGCCTGCTCGACGAGGCGGTCCATTACGAGTTGGTGACGTATGAGGGTTTTGCGCCGCATCAGGTCCCGGTGATCGTCGAGTGCCTCACCGACAACAAGAATCGTGCCGCGATGAGCATCCGCATGCTGTTTCGCAAGGGCCTGCTTGGCAATTCCGGTTCGGTTTCCTGGGATTTCAGGTATCTCGGCATGATCGAGGCGCGGCCGGAACGTCCGGATGCGGATCCCGAACTGGCGGCCATCGAGGCTGGCGCGCAGGACCTCGAACCCGTGGAAGACGGCCTGTGGCTGTTCCTGACCGAACCGACCGATCTGGATGCGGTGAGCCGTGCGTTGCCCGCGTACGGATTCGTGGTGCAATCGGCAGTGCTGGGCTACAAGCCGAACAATCCGGTGACGCTGGATGCAGCTGCAGCGCGTGTCGAGGTAGAGGCCTTCCTCGAGGCACTGGATGCCGACGATGACGTGCAGAACGTCTATGCGGCGCTGGTGGCTGGCTGAAGAGGATGTCGCAAAAGTCTCTCGCGCATTGACGTGATCTGCGCGTGGTGATGCCTTCGCATCGGTGGGACGCCGTAAATGCATCCCTGCAGGCTCGCGTGCCGCATCCCTGCGGCACACGCCCCCCCGATGCGAAGGCATCGCCACACGCTTCGCTCAGGGTGATCCCGGCAGGTACTCCGGCGCTTCGCGTGTCGGTCGGATTTCTCCCCGCGCAAGGCGGAGGAAGTAAGAGTCCATCTCGCGCTTGACGACCGGCGCGAGCAGGTACAGGCCAACGATGTTCGGTACCGCCATCAGGAAGTAGATCGCGTCGGCGAAATCGACCAGCTCGGAGAAGTCCATCGTGACGCCGAAGATCGTCACCGCCAGATAGAAAAGCTTGTATGACACGTCGACCGTGACGGTTTCCCCGAACAGGTAATTCGCCGCCTTGGTGCCGTAGTAGCAGTAGGCGATCATCGTCGAATAGGCGAACAACAGCACGACCACGGCCAGCACGTAAGGGAACCACGGCATCACGGTCGCGAACGCGGCCGAGGTGAGGGCAACGCCCTGTGCCTGTGGCAGCGGATTCCCGACTCCGGCAACCGTGATCACGAGCGCCGTCATCGTGCAGATGATCACCGTGTCGATGAACGGCTCCCACAGCGCCACGAGTCCTTCGGTCAGCGGTTCGTCGGTCTTCACGCTGGCATGCGCAATCGGTGCCGAACCGATTCCGGCTTCGTTCGAGAACGCGGCACGCCGAAAGCCCTGCAGGATGGCGCCAAGTACGCCGCCCTGCACGCCTGCCGCAGTGAATGCTCCGCTGAAGATCAAGCCGAAGGCATCCGGAATCGCGCGGGCGTTGCTGCCAAGCACGACCAGGCCGGCTGCGAGGTAGAGGATCGTCATCAGCGGGACCAGCCTGTCGGTCACGCGTGCTATGCGCTGGATGCCTCCGAGCACGACCAGTCCGGTTGCGATCGCGATGACCGCACCGAACAGCCAGGCACGGCCTGCAAGCAGGCTGTGCTCAGCGCCCGTGATCAGCAGCAGTTGGTGGTACGCCTGATTGACCTGGAAGAAGTTGCCGCAACCGATCGTTCCGAACAGACAGAGCACGGCAAACAGCACGCCGAGCACGCGCCCCAGTGGTGCCAGGTGCGGGTATTCGGCTGCAATTCCGTGCGTGAGGTAATACATCGGTCCACCCGAGACCGAACCGTCGGGACGGTAATGACGAAACTTCACTGCCAGCGTGCATTCGCAGAACTTGGTCGCCATGCCGAGCAGCGCGGCGACGATCATCCAGAAGGCGGCTCCCGGCCCACCGATCGTGACGGCAACGGCGACGCCGGCGATGTTGCCGAGCCCTACGGTTCCCGAAAGCGCGGTGGCAAGAGCCTGGAAGTGGCTGGTGTCTCCGTGATGCTCCGGCCGGTCGTAGTCTCCACGGATGATCCGCATGCCCTGCGCCATGCCGCGCAGATTGATGAAGCGGAAGTAGAACGTGCAGAAAATGCCGGCGACGATCAGCCAGAACAGGATCCACGGCACGGTGAATCCGCCGAAATCGATCGCCGCAAATACGAAGCGGGCCACCGCATCGGCAAACGGCGCAAAGCCGTCCGCGATCTGGTGGTCGATGCTGCTTCCGGCTGCAGCGTTGGCCTGGTGTGGCAGCGCGCCTGCGCCAAGGCCGAGCAGTGCGATCAGGCGCATGGGCTACGGGTGCGGATCGGAGCGGGCGATACGCACGCCCCCCAACTCCGGCGCGAGCTGCTCGGCGAGATAGCGACGGAAGCGTTCGCGCATCGCTGCATCCGGGTTCAGTTCCGATTCGAAAAACGCGCGTACCGCGAGCATCGTGATGCGGTGTTGAAGCAGCGGTGAAATTGCAGGCGGCAACGGGTTGCGCTCGCACAGGCGATTCTTCATGCCACGCAGGATGCCTTCCTGCTCGCTGCCGATACGGTCGAAGTAACTGGTGTCGTCGCTGCTCTGCGGCGTGCGGTCACGGATGAAAAAGCAGCCGACGCTGTCTCCGTTGTCCAGCCAGCGCAGCGTCGACGCCTGCTCTGCGAAGCCGATGTGCGAACCCCCGGCAACGGTGATCAGCCAGGCGTTGTTCACGCGTTCCAGCACTGGCAGCGCGTTGTCCTGGTACGGAACCATGGCATCGACATCACCCGCGAGCATCATGAATGGCAGCTCGGAATTGGCGAAGAACGCGCGTCCGAACAGCTCGAAAGGGCCGGCGATCGAGACGGCGGCCTTCACGCGCGGGTCGCGTACGCGTGGATGGTAGGCCGCGAGTGTGGTCGTCATTCCGCCCAGGGAGAGACCGGCGATCGCGATGCGCTGCGGGTCGATGCGCTGATGAAACGAGCTCCCGGGATCCTTGTTCCATGCCAGCAGGGTATCGATCAGGAAACTGACGTCTCCGGGCTGGTTCATCACGTCGAAGACGTTGGCTCCTCCTGGAGCATCGGTGTTCGTGAGCGGGAAATCCGCAGCCGCGATTACGTAGCCGTGGCTGGCGAGGTATTCCGCAAGATAGGTCGGTTCGCTGCTGTTGCCCATGAAGCCATGGCTGTAGACGATCAGCGGCATCGCCTGTGCCGGTAGCGTACCGCCGGCGTCGCTGACCGGAAACCACACGCGGGTGTGCAGGCGTCGTTCGGGAGCACCGGCGAAATCGCCGTTGGCGTCGGTCGGGCGCGTCGTATCGACGAGGTCGAATTCGCGCATTTGCGTCTGCCACGCGCCGGGAGCCAGCAGGGCGGCGCTTTCGCTGTGCTCGGGCAGTGGCGCGGGTTCGGCCTGCTTCCATGCAACTATCAATGCAATGACGAGCAGAGCAGATATGCCCAGGCCGTATTTCAGGAATTTCATTGCAGTTTCCCCGATGTGATGGTTGTTGCGGCCATGGAGCATCGTGGCGTCAGCGTGAAGTCGGCCCTGCACCGAGCACGCTGATGTCACCGATCTGCGCACGGTTGCGCTTGATGCGCTGGGTCATCCGCCATACGCCACCCACGCGCTCCCAGCTGTCGTGGTACTCGCCGAGCGTGGAGAAGGTCAGTGCAGATTTCTCGCCACTGCCCTTGTGCATATCGCTGACGTAGCACGAAGTCTGTGCGATATCGTCCTGTACGTCGATCATCACGTTGCCGAGCAGGTGCTGGGTCGGGCCGCAGTCGTCCAGGAACGAGCGCATGAACGTGATGATTCCCGCGCGGCCGTGGATCGTTCCCATGCCGAGATCGGCACTCGCATCGAGTGCGACGATCGCATCGAGCGCGCCCCAGTCGCGGTAGTCCATTGCGCGTGCAAAGCGCACCAGCGCGCGGTAGATCTCGCGTTCGGCAAGCAGTGTTTCCAGCATCATCGGGAGCCTCCGTGTGCGGGGCAGAACCAAATATAAAAAGGGCGACAGCCTATTAAAAAGGGCGACCGCCTATAAAAAGGGCGACCGCCGGTCGCCCCTACATGGTCAGTCGCATCTGGTTGAGAGGGCGACCAGTGGGTCGCCCCTGCCTGATCAGTCGTAGGTGTAGACCACGTCCAGACCATAGGTGCGAGGTTCGCCGTAGGTCGCGCCCGACCAGCCCAGTGCGCCGAAGTCGATACCCCAGTTGATGTATTCCTCGTCGGTCAGGTTCTTGCCCCACAGCGACACCCGCAGCTTGTTGCTGTCGTTGCAGCAGCCGAGCCGGATGTCGTTCAGGCTGAGACGCGCATTGACCAGCGTGCGGCTGTCCGGCGCGTTCCATTCGTTCTCGTACGGATGGTATACAAAGCTGTCCTTGTAGGCGATGTCGACCCGTGCAGACAGCGCACCGAAGCTGAACGGCTCGAAATCGTACTGCACGCCGAGCGATGCGGTGTTCTTCGGAGCCTGCGGTACCGTGGTGTTGCGTGCGATGTTCTCGAGCCGGCCGGTGCTCGCGTTGTACGACATGTATTCGTCGAACTTGGCGTCCAGATAACCGTAGGTGAAGTCGATCGTCAGGCCATCGACCGGCACCGCCACGATGTCGAACTCGATGCCCTGGATCGTCTCCGCACCCGCATTGACGATGGCCGAGGATGCCCCGCCTTCGCCAGCCTTGAACACGGCTACCTGGGCGTCGGTGTATTCGTTGCGGAACAGTGCCACGTTCAGGCGCAGGCGGTTGTCCAGCAGCTCCGACTTCAGGCCGAGTTCGATCGCCTTGACCTCTTCTTCGTCATAGGGTGTCCGGAAGTCGGTAACGTTCGCGGCGCGTGCGCCGAAGCCACCGCCGTTGTAACCGGTGGTATAGGTCAGGTAAGCGCGGATATCGTCGGTGAATGCGTAGTTGAGGTTCGCCAGGTAGCTGACGTTGTCCCAGTCCCCTTTGGCGCGAACCGGATTGCCGGGGGTGAGCGTGGGCAGTTCCCGCAGCATGTTCTGGTTGTACACCCACGCTTTCTTGTCGTCTTCCGTGTAGCGGATGCCGAGCGTGAGGTCCAGCGCCTCGGTCAGCGCGTAGGTTGTCTGCCCGTAGACCGCAAGCGACCTGGCGCTCTGCCCGTATGCAAAGTCGACCACACCGGGGACGCCCGGGTCACTGGCACCGGGGATTGGCAACCGCTGCGAGCCTACGCACAGGTACCCACCATACATCGCCGGACAGAAACCGGCTGCGTCGTAGAGCGGGCCCAGTATGGGTGTGGCTGCGCCTTGCGGGGCGACGAACGCAATCGGCAACGAGTACGTCTGCGGGTTGACTTCGGCCACGTCCTCCTTGTACGTGAAGATGCCGCCGGTGTAGTGCAGGCGGTCGTCAAAGGCGCTGCCGATGATCTGGAGTTCGTGCGAGTCCATTTCGACCGAATTTTTCACGACGCGGGAGTGGAAGCCCGGAATCTGGATCGGCTCGTTGTTGCCTGCGTACACGCCGTAGAACAGGTCGCGCGCGAAGTACACGCCGCCGTCCAGGTTGCTGCCGTTGCCCTGGCTGGACCGGCGTGATCCGAACAGGTACTTCAGCGTCAGGTTCGGATTCACGTCCCACGCCGCGATGAACGAATGTGCCTTGACCTTCAGGAATTCCTCGGTTTCCTCGTCGGACATGAAGTGTTCCTGGCGCTTGTTGCGCGGATACACGTTCTGCGCCATCTGGTCGAACAGCCCACCTGGACCCGTGAGCATCCGGTAGTCGCGGGCCTCATGGCCGAAACCCGTGTTCACATAGTCCTTCACTTTCAGGATCTGGAACGGGGTCGCCACGCCCGAATTGTCGGTCCTGTCGAACGAGTAATCGAAAGTCAGGTCCTCGCGTGGCGTCCAGCGCAGCGCGAGGCGATACGCGTCGTTGTCTTCCGAGGCAAGATCCTTTTCCACCTTTTCGTTCGGCATTTGCGGCTGTTGTGCCACACCCGTGTAGTGGTTGTCTGCCCAGCCGTCGGTTTCGCTGTGGTTGTACGAGATCTTGGCTGCCAGATTGCCGACTGCCGGCAGGTCCAGGCTGCCGCCGTAGCGCAGGTAACCGAAGTTGCCGATCGACGCCGTTGCCTTGCCGCGCAGCTCGCCGCTCGGCTTCTGGGTGGTCACGCTGACCGCACCCCCGGTGGTGTTGCGTCCGAACAGCGTGCCCTGCGGACCGCGCAGCACCTCGATGCGTTCCATGTCGGCGATATCGAATACGCCACCCACCGACTTGCTGATGAGGATGCCGTCGACGTACATGCCGACCTTCGGGTCCGTCAGCAACTGCGTCTCGCCGATACCCATGCCGCGAATCGCGATTCCCATGTTCGCGTTCGACGATGGCTGCTTCTGGATCACCACGTTCGGTGCGAAATCGCCGATCTTCGAGACGCCGAAAACGCCCAGGTTGGACAGCTTGTCCGCCGTGAATGCAGTGATTGCGATCGGTGTATCCTGCAGCGACTCCTCGCGGCGCTGGGCGGTGACGACGATCTCCTCGAGTCCTGCTGCACGCTGTGAGTCCTGGGCCGCTGCCGGAGTCGCGGTGCCGGCAGTTGCGGCGATGGCGACGGCAAGTGCCGAGGCATGGAAGGGGGAAATGGCGCGTCTGGTCGGCATGGGGTTGTCACCTCTGTTGTGATTCGAATTGTCGGCTGGATGAGCGGCGACGCTTCGGATTGCAGCATGGGCGCTGCGCCGGTCATCCGCCGTCGATGATAGACGGTGGTTGCCTTGGCCGTAAATGATTTTTACGATCCATCTGGATCATGGCGAGCAGGTCACGCTGCTGCCGCATGAAGTACCCACGACCAGGGTGGCTGCGTATACTGGCCGCGCTGACTTGTCTTGACCGGATCATGAGGCAGCGCCGGGATTTCATCCCTTTGCATGATGCCGACGTGTTCGCTGGCGTGCTAAGTTCAGCCACACGCTTCCCGTCCATCTGACTATAAGGAAAATACGCGATGCCGAACCGTTACCGTGCGCAACAGGCAGGGCTCGACTCGCTGACTTGCGTTTCATCGGGCCGCAAGCAGGATTGGCTCGATCTGTTTGCCGACGACGCCGTGATCCAGGATCCCGTCGGCGTGTCGCCGCTCGATCCGACCGGCCTGGGGCACCGCGGCAAGCGTGCGATCGAGGCGTTCTGGGATGCGGTGATGCCGAACGGCATCGCCGGTTACGAGATCCACGAATCCTTTCCGTCCGGAGATTCCTGCGCCAACGTACAGACGCTGATCACCCGCCTGCCGGACGGGACGACCGCGAGAACGCGCTGCGTTGCGGTCTATACGGTGAACGATGCCGGCAAGGTGATATCGTTGCGTGCGTACTGGGATTACAGGAAGCTTGAACAACAGTTGCAGCAACTCGGTGCTGGCTGAACACTGCAGTAGCGGGAGGAAAACAGCATGAACGACTCCGAACGCAGGGTCAGCAGCGGCGAAGCGTGGGCCGAATTCTGTGATGCGCTGAAACAAGCCGGAGAGCAGATTCAACGCCCGGAAGCGCCTTCGGACCCATTCACCCGCGCCGAGGGTTACCGCTACCTGAGCCGGCTTGCTCGCGCGGGGCTCGAGTGGTACCTCGAGTTCAATGACCCGGCATTTCCGGTTCTTTATGTGCCGTCCCACGAGACGATCAAGATCGGTGCCGACAACCCGGACAACCTGTACCAGAAGGCAGTGCTCGACGGACGTCATGAATACCGTATCCGTGGCCGGCGTGGCACGGTCTACTACCTGAGCTTTCTGACCAGCAAGGGCAGCTATGCCGAGAACTCCAGGCAGACCGAAACCGGATTTCTCGACGGCGAGCAGTTGCAACTGGAACCCGACGGGAGCTTCGAGATCATCGTCAGTTCCAGGAAACACGCCGGCAACTGGCTGCCGATGGAGCCGGAGACCATCGCCTTGCTGGTACGCCAGACCTTCATGGACCGCAAGGCCGAAACGCCTGCAGAGCTCACCATCGAACGTCTGGATCGCGGTGCGACGCCGGAGCCTTTGACGGCGGAGCAACTGGAAACGGGGTTGCGTACCGCTGCATCGTTCGTGAACAACACCGCACGGCTGTTTGCGGACTGGAGTCAATCGTATCTGCCGCGACCGAATGAGCTGCCGCCGGCCGACCAGAAACTGTGTCATGCCGTCGGTGGTGACCAGAACATCTTCTACTATCACGGTTACTTCGAGCTGGCCGAGGACGAGGCGCTGGTGATCGAAGTCGAGCGTATTCCCGAGTGTCGTGCCTGGAACCTGCAGGCGGACAATTATTGGATGGAGTCTCTCGACTATCGCTACCACTGTATCCATGTGAACAAGCACACGGCCAGGCACCGACCGGACGGGAGTGTGCGCATCATCCTGGCGCATCGTGATCCGGGGCTCGACAACTGGCTGGATACGGCAGGCCATCGCAACGGGACGCTGTGCTTTCGCTGGATCGCTTCCAGGGAGATCGTGCACCCGACCAGCCGCGTCGTGAAGTTTGCGGAATTGAAGAACCTGCCGAAATGAGCGGACACGGCCTGAATGCTGCGAACCTGCTCGACGCA
The DNA here is from genome assembly GCA_024234165.1 of Pseudomonadales bacterium. NCBI lineage: Bacteria > Pseudomonadati > Pseudomonadota > Gammaproteobacteria > Pseudomonadales > Pseudomonadales bacterium. The sequence continues at coordinate 1,142,991 of JACKOP010000001.1, read as the reverse complement.
GCCCGGTGTGAAACGGGCCTGTCGGACTTCGGTGACGCGAGCTTCCGTGAGCCGCTCGAACGCCTCGTCGCCGCGCTGAACACCGAGGCGCGACTCAACGTCGCCGGCTACGCGTATTTCGGTGAGCGCATCCGCAACATCCTGATCACGCGCCTGCGTGCGGAGGACTGGTTCCGTCGTTACCCGGAAATCCTCGAGGAGGAGATCCACACGCCACTGGTCATCGTGGGTCTGCCGCGGACCGGCACCACGATGATGCACCGTACGATCTCGGCCGATCACCGCATGTATTCGCCGTTGTGGTACGAGGTCCGCTTCCCGGTACCGCTGCCGGGTACCGATTTCGCTGCGGGCACCGATCCGCGGATCGCGATCGCCGAGGCCGAGGTGAATGCCTTGCTCGAGGTATCACCGGAACTCGCATCGATCCATCCGATGGACGCACGCGGACCGGATGAGGAGATCATGCTGCTCGAGCAGTCCTTTTTCTCGACCGTGCCCGAGTCTCATGCGCATATGCCCGAATTCGGAGTGTGGCTCGAACAGCAGGACCAGTTGCCCGGCTACACCTACCTGAAGCGCCTGCTGCAGTTCCTGCAATGGCAGAAGAAACGCTTTGGTCAGCAGGCCGAACGCTGGATCCTGAAGACTCCGCACCACCTGCATTTTCCAGCGGCGCTGTTCACGACCTTCCCGGACGTGCAGGTGCTGCAGACGCATCGTGACCCGCTGCAGTTGATGCCGTCGTATGCAAGCATGATCCACGCACTGAATCGCCCGTTTTCGGATGCGGTCGGCAAGGAGGAAGTAGGCGCGCACTGGTGTCGCAAGTGGGCGGCAGGGATGCGCACCACGCTGCAGTTCCGGGATGCAGGGCATGAGGCACGCTTCCTCGACATGTGGTACGAGGATACGGTGCGCAGTCCGCTCGACGAGATTCGCCGGCTGTACGACTTCGTAGGCATCGACCTCACCGACCAGGCGCGCACCGAAATGGAGCGCTGGCGCGAGATGAATCGCCGCGAGGCACGCCCGACGCATCAGTACACTCTCGAGGAATACGGATTCACGGAAGACGCGCTCGCGGCGGATTTCCGCGAATACCGCGAACGTTATATCTTGCCGCTGCGTCGCGCGAGCGCGTCGGGGGCATGATTCCGCGACCCGGGGGCATCCAGTCCTGCCGGGCGCATTCATCGACAGGCCACAGGGAGCAAGAAAGATGACGGAGCAGAAAGCGACCAACGTGCATTGGCACGAAGGGGAGATCCAGCGAGAGCATCGCCACCAGTTGCTGGGACAGCAGGGGGCGACGCTGTGGTTCACCGGCCTGTCGGGTAGCGGCAAGAGCACGGTGGCGGTGGCGCTCGAAGACGCACTCCACAAGCGAGGCAGGCTTTCCTACCGTCTGGACGGGGACAACGTTCGCCTGGGCATCAACAAGAACCTGGGTTTCAGTGCCGATGACCGCAAGGAGAACATCCGCAGGATCGGAGAAGTTGCGAAACTGTTCGTCGATTGCGGGGTAATCGTCCTCACCAGTTTCATCAGCCCGTATCGATCGGATCGTGATGTGGTGCGCAAGCTGCATGAAGCATCGGGCATGTCGTTCATCGAGGTCTTCGTGGACTGCGCGCTTTCGGAAGCCGAAAAGCGTGATCCCAAGGGGCTGTACAAGAAGGCGCGCGCCGGTGAGATCAAGAACTTCACAGGCATCGACGACCCCTATGAGGCACCCGATGCGCCGGAGATCCACCTGCATACCGACCGCATGACACTGCAGCAGGAAGTCGACATGCTGCTGCACGATCTCGAAAAACGCGGCATCCTTTCGGCCTGACACGGAGTAAAGCCACAATGATCAAACCTCATGGTTCCGACACGCTCGATCCGCGCTTCGTCTACGACACCGAGCGTCACGAGGCGCTGACGCAGGAAGCGGAGAAGCTGCCTTCGTTGCTGCTGAATTCGGCAGCGGCGGCCAACGCCGTGATGCTCGGCGCGGGCTATTTCAACCCGCTGAAGGGCTACATGAACAAGGCCGACGCGCTCGGTGTGGCGTCGACGCTGCGCACGGCCAGTGGGCTGTTCTGGCCAGTGCCGATACTCAACCTCACCAGCGATGTCGCAGCGATCCGTGGTGCTTCGCGTATCGCACTGCGCGACCCGAACGTCCCCGGCAATCCGGTGCTGGCGGTGCAGACGGTCGAGGCGATCGAAGAGATCAGCGAGGCCGAAATCTCGGGCATGGCAGAGAAGATCTTCCGTACGCTGGATCCGAAGCATCCGGGTGTGGCGACGTTCACCGGCCTCGGGCGATTTGCCATCAGCGGACCGATCGAGGTGCTGAACTTCAGCTACTTCCAGCAGGATTTCCCGGATACGTTCCGTACCGCAGTCGAAATCCGCAACGAGATCGCCGAGCGCGGCTGGCAGAAGGTAGTGGCGTTCCAGACCCGCAATCCGATGCATCGTGCACACGAAGAGCTGTGCAAGATGGCGAAGGAGGCGGTTGGTGCCGACGGCATCCTGATTCACATGCTGCTCGGCAAGCTGAAGGCCGGCGATATTCCTGCGTACGTTCGCGATGCGGCGATCCGCAAGATGGTCGAACTGTATTTCCCGCCGAACACCGTGATGATCACGGGCTACGGTTTCGACATGCTCTATGCAGGCCCGCGCGAGGCGGTTCTGCACGCCGTGTTCCGGCAGAACTCGGGCTGTACGCACTTCATCGTGGGGCGTGACCATGCAGGCGTGGGCAGCTACTACGGTGCCTTCGACGCACAGACGATATTCGACGAGGAAGTGCCGGCAGGTGCGCTCACGATCCAGATCTTCCGTGCCGACCATACCGCGTACTCGAAGAAACTGCACCGTGTGGTGATGATGCGTGACGCCCCCGATCACACACCGGAAGACTTCGTGCAACCGTCGGGTACCAAGGTGCGCGAAATGCTGGCGGCCGGGCAGGACTTGCCGATCGAATTCGCACGTCCGGAAATCGCGAAGATCCTGATGGGTTACTACCAGAGCGAGGCCAGGAAGTAGGATCGGCTCGACAACGGGCTGTCCCGCTGAGGGGCAGCCCGTGATTCTGATAACGAAGGAGCAAATACCATGCTGTTGGCGAACAAGGTGGTGATCGTGTCCGGCATCGGGCCGGGCCTGGGCGTCGAATTGGCTCTGTGTGCGGCGCAGGAAGGGGCGAAACTTGCAATCTGCGCACGCACTGCGTCGAAGCTCGACGAGGCGGAGCGGGAGATCGTGGCGCTTGGTCTGGGGACCGAAGTGCTGAAGGTGCCGACGGATATCGGCGATCGCGCCCAGTGTCATGCGCTGGTCGGGCGTACGGTGGAGCGTTTCGGACGTGTCGATGTGCTGCTGAACAGTGCGTACGTCGGCGGGACCTTCGAGCCCATCGAGTCGGCTGATCTGGAGGACTGGCGTGCGACGATGGACGTGAATTTCTTCGGCACGATGAAACTCACGCAGGAAGTCGTCCCGCACATGAAGCGTCAGGGTGGCGGCGCGATCGTCATGATCAACAGCATGGTGACACGGGTGCCGATGCCCACGCAGGGCGGTTACGCCGCATCGAAGGGAGCGCTGCGGGTCGCCACTGCGTATCTGGCAAAGGAGCTCGGCGGTTACGGAATCCGTGTCAATTCGGCACTGATGGGCTGGATGTGGGGGCCACCGGTCGAAGGTTATATGCGTGCGGCAGCGGCCGAGCACGGCACTACGGTCGAGGCGATGCGCAAGGAAATTGCGCGCAACATCCCGCTCGGCGATGTTCCGGAGGATGCCGACTGCGCGCGCGTCGCGATGATGTTGGCATCGGACTACTGTCGGGTGGTGACGGGCGCCTGTATCGATGTGAATGGCGGGGAGTTTCTCTCCGTCTGACGGTCTTTGTTTAACGCATTGTTTTTATTGGGGTCTCAAAAATTTTCCAAAGCACAGAGAAAATTTTTGAAAATCGTGGAACTTGGATGCAGTGCTCGAGTCTCAATATCGCGAATGGAGATTGATGGTTCATCCCCTTGCTGTCATCGCCATTTGTCGTTTGGTTAGTGTTGTCTCCTAACGTTTGGCCCGGCTACCCTGCCGGGCCTTTTTTTTGTGTGCCCGGCACGGGCGCACTCGCAGGACTCATGAGCGCTTGACGGGGTAGATGGTGCGTATCCAGTCGGGGTGTCGGCGCCTCGCATCCAACGCAGTCGATCGCGGTCGTGACAGGGCGTGTCACCCAAGCGCAGCGGCCAGCAGCGCGCGGTGATAGGGCAGGCCGCCACACGCGAGCTCGATTTCCTTGGCCTTGCGCGTCCACAGGTGCAGGTCGGTTTCCCACATGAAACCCATGCCGCCGAGCACCTGGTGTGCGGTGAAGCAGGCACGGGTGAATGCCTCGTTGCTGATGCATTTGGCCGCACAGGCCCTGTCGATCGCGCGTGGCGATCGCTCCAGTTCGGTGATGCCCTCGTAGGCCGCCAGCCAGGCGGCTTCGACGTCGATCCATACGTTGGCGAGCAGGTGCTGCACCGCCTGGAAGCTGCCGATCGGGCGTCCGAACTGCACCCGTTGCCGTACGTGCTGCGTTGCCAGTTCCAGCACCCGGCGTGCGCCACCGACCGCGGCGGCAGACTGGAATACCGCCGTGCGCAGCAGCGCCGCATCGAGTGCGGCACCGATGTCATCGCCACCGAGCAGGTCTGCCTGCGCCACGCCGACTGCCGTGAAGCGCACCTCGTGGAGGTCGGGGTGCGCCAGCGAGCGCAGGGCCGTGCATTCGACGCCGGCAGTGCGTGGCGATACCACCGCGAGGCGCAACTTCCCCGATGCGCTGTCACGGGCCGCCACCAGCAGCAGGTCGCGATCGGGCGCGTTCTCGACGAAGAGCTTGCGCCCGTCGAGCCGCCAGCCGGAGGACGTTCGTGTCAGCGTGGTGGTGCATCGGGCGGCGCTCCAGTCGCCGCCAGCCTCGAGCGCGGCCAGCGCGGCCTGCAACTCGCCGCCGATCAGCGGGACCAGCCAGCGCTGGTGCTGTGCTGCGTCTCCCAGATCCTGGATCAGCCAGCCGCAACCGAGCACGCAGTCGCTGAACGGTGTCGGATCGCAGGCGCGTCCGAGCTCCTCCATCACGATTGCCATCGTCGTCCAGTCTGCGGCCGATCCGCCGTGCTGTTCCGCGAACGGCAGTCCGGTCCAGCCGAGTCCCGCGATCTGTGTCCAGATCCGGCGCGGCAACGACATGCGCTGTTCGCGTAGTGTGCGCACCAGCGACGGTGGGCATTCGGACTGCAGGAATCGTCGCGCCGCGTCCTGGATCTGGCGCTGTTCCGGGGTGGGTTCGAGTTCCATGGCTGCTTCCGGTGTATTCAGGCGCGTGGCAGCCCGAGACCGCGTTGGGCGATGATGTCGCGCTGGATTTCGTTGGCGCCACCGCCGAAGCGCAGCATCGGCGACAGCAGCCAGGACTGTGCGAGGTGTCCGTGCGCCGGCACGTGCGCGGAACCGTATTCGAGCTGCCCGCGTGGCCCGAGGATGCGGATCCCCTCGTCGGCGAGACGTTGCTCGAGGTCGGAGGCGAACACCTTCTGCGCCGAGGCTTCTGCGTTTGGCACCTGGCCCTGGTCGATCATCCAGGCCGACTTCAGGCACAGCAGACGCAGGCGCTCCACGTCCAGATGCAGCCCGACCAGGCGGTCGCGGACCACCGGATCATCGAAGGGCGGCGCAGATCCGTCGAGCGATTGCCTGCATTCGTGCATCAGGGCGTCCAGATTGCGCCGCAGCTTCGTGTACTTGCCCATGAACACGCGCTCGAAGTCGAGCGCTATCGCCGCCGTATGGAAACCCGAGCCTGCCGTACCGATCATCGCACTCGCCGGCACGTGGACGTCGTCGAGGAACACCTCGTTGGTGCGTATACCCTCCATCGTGTAGATCGGGTGCACCGTGATGCCGGCGGTGGCGAGCGGGAAAATGAACACCGACAGCCCCTTGTGGCGCGGAGCATCGGCTTCGCTGCGCGCGAGCAGCCAGATATGCGAGGCGTAGTGTGCGCCGGTGGTGAACACCTTCTGGCCGTTGATCACGTATTCGTCACCGACGCGAACCGCGCGCGTCGTGATTCCGGCCAGGTCCGAGCCGGCCCCGGGTTCGGTGTAGCCGAGGCAGATCTCGAGTTCCCCTTTCAGGATGCGCGACAGGTACTGCTGCTTCTGCTCTTCGGAGGCGAGCTTCATCAGCGCCATCGCCAGCGAGGTGATGGTGAGGTTGCCGTAGTGGATGTCCTGCAGGTCGAGCTCGTGGTAGAAGATCGTCTGCTCGATCATCGAGCGCCCCTGGCCGCCGTATTCGCGCGGCCAGCCGATGCCCAGCCAGCCTCGCTCGCCGAGCAGGCGCAGGAACGCCTTGCCGAGCGGCCCCGGCGAGTGCCCCGAGACAGCGATTTCCCGGCGCAATTCGTCGCTGACGTTCTCGCGGAGGAAGGCGCGGATTTCGGTCCGGAAACGTTCCTGCTCGGGGGTGTAGCGGAAGTCCATCGTGTCAGCTCCGATGCGGTGCAGGGCGTTCACGCGCAGCCAGCACCGGAGCAAGCGCTGCCCGTGCCGGTTCGTCGAGGAGCCGATAGCCGTGCGCGCGTGCAGCGCAGTACCACACCGGGTCGGCACACTCCCATGCTTCGTGCCTGAGTTCACGCTTCAGCACCTTGTTGGTCGCGGTGAGCGGCAGCGTCGGCGCAATGCGCAGGAACGAGGGCTTCCACTTGCTGCTGAAGTCGGTCTGTGATTCGAGAAAGCGCTCGAACTCGACGGGATCGAAGCAGGCATCGGGCAGCAGTTGCAGCGTGGCCATCACGCGATCGCCGACCAGTGGGTCCGGGACGCCGTATACGGCGGCGACGCTGACCAGCGGATGGCGTGCCAGCACCTGCTCGATCTGGATTGCGGCGAGGTTCTCGCCATCGACGCGCAGCCATTCGCTGTCACGCCCTGCAAAGTAGAAGAAGCCGGCTTCGTCGCGGTAGGCGAGGTCGCCGCTCCAGTACGCGCGCCCGCGCAGTCGCTTGCCGTCTGCCTCCGGGTTGTTCCAGTAGCCCTCGAACAGCTCGCGTCCGTCGAGGTTCACCAGTTCGCCGATGGCCTCGTTGCCGTTCATCAGCACGCCTTCGTTGTCGAAGCGTGCGCGCGGACATTCCGCGCCGGTGTCGGGATTCAGCACCACGATCGACGGGCTGACGCCGATGCCCATGGAGCCGCGTGGCGTTTCCGGCGTGCGCAGCACGGTGATGCAGCCTTCCGAGGAGCCGTAGCTGTCGGTCACCCGGCAGCCGAAGCGTCGCGAGAAAGCAGCAATGTCGGTCTCGGATGCCTCGCTGCCGAAGGCGGCCCGCAGCCGGTTGTCGGCATCGTCGGGCTGCTGCGCCGTGGCCAGGATGTAGGCGAGCGGTTTGCCTACATAACAGAACATCGTCACGCCGTATCTGCGCACGTCCGGCAGGAAGCCCGATGCCGAAAAATGACGGCGCAAGGCGGCGGCACCGCCCGAAATCAGCGGCGGCAGCAGGCCCATCAACATGGCCGATGAGTGGAACAGCGGCATCGGCACATAGCTCACATCGTCCGTTGACATGTGCTGGCGCTCGACCAGCATCGCGCTGTTGCGCAGTACGCGCGCATGCGAGTAGATCACCGCCTTCGGCGCGCCGCTGGTTCCGGACGTGAAGATCAGGCAGAAGACTGCGCCCGGGGCCACCGTGGCGGGTTGCAGAGGTACATCACGGAACGGGCGCAGCGTGGCGGCGAAGCCCCCGCCGTCGACCGTGAGCAGACGGTCGCCGAGGCTCTCGGCGATGTCGGCGTCCACCTGTTCGCGATAGCGCCGTTCGGTTACCAGGAAGGCGCAATCGGTATGGCGGACGTCGCGCGCGAGATCGGTACCGCGACGCGTCGAGTTCAGCTCGACCAGCATCGCACCCGCGAGCGCGCAGGCGCCGATCCAGAACACATGCTCGGGAGTGTTGTCGAGCAATACGCCGACGTGAAAGGCTCCTCCCGGATGCCGTGCCAGCAGGTACGCTGCGCGCGTGGAGCACTCGTCGAACAGTTCGGCGCCGCTCCAGCGCTGCTCCTCGAAGTGAAGTGCGGGGAGGGCATCTGTGCGTCGCGCGCGGAAGATGTCGCCGACCGTTTGCATCTGCGCGGACTCAGGTGGCATTACGCGAAGGCAGCAGCACCGTTGCCTGTGCCGGCGCCAGCTTCTGCCCCTCGACATTCTCCTCCCACACGTCGAGGTCGACCGCACCTTGCTCGTCGATCAGGTATTTGCGGCGTACCTTGCCGCGCAGCGTCAGCGCTTGCCCCGGCAGCGCCATACCACGGTTCGAGTAAGAGAATTTTTTCAGGAAACCCGCCGTTCCCATCCAGTCCGTAATGTATGCAGACAGTTGCGCTCCTTGCAGCGGGCCCTGCACCAGCACCTTCGGCAGCCCCTCGGACTGGGCAAACTTCTCGTCGTAGTGAATGCGGTGCGCGTTGCGACTCACCGCGCTGTAGAGAAACATCTGTGTCGTGGTCACCGTGCGGGTGACCGGCGCGAGTTCCATGCCTTCCTCTACGTCCTCGAAGTGGCGCTGGGTGTGGTTGCTCATGCGTGCTCTTCTCCGCCTCGGGCGTTCAACGGTTGACGATCGTGTTGGTCTCGACGGCTACCTTCTCGCCGCGCTGGTTGGTATAGGTCGCCTCGATCAGGACGAACACCGAGCTGCCGCTCGCCCCCTGGCGCTCGTGGATGTCGAGTATTCGCCGCTGGCGTGTCAGCACATCGCCTGGGCGTATCGGCTGGAAGTATTCGACCTGGTAGCCACCGAACAGCTTGCGCCTGGCCTTGAGCGGCGGGAAAACGAGACCGCGTTGCTCGAGTGGCACGCCGTCCTCGTCGAGCTCATCGAGCGGAACCTCGGTGTCGAACGGGATCGACAGGAACGCAGGCGGCGCCGTGATGCCGTCGGGAGTCGCTGCCGGATCCAGCCAGCGCGGATTCAGGTCGTCGGTTGCGAAACAGAAACGGCGGATTTCCTCCGCCGTCACCGGGTAGCCGGTGACGGGTTGTCCACTCTTGCCGATCCACGCCAGTGACTCATCGGTGAGCAATGATTGCGCCGGGGCCGGCTCGGGGGCGGGGGCGGATCCCCCGCGCAGTTCTGCCTGCGCCGGCTGGAAGCGCAGCAGCGTGATCCGTTCCTTTTCGTGGTGTTCGAATACGGGCTCGAGTGGCATGCCGATGCGGATGTTCGCCTCGGCCACGTTGAGCAGTGTGCTGGTCAGCCGCGGCCCCTCGTCGAGTTCCACCACCGCGAGGTATTGCGGCACCTCGTCGGCGAACAGCGGATGCGTGGGCCGGCGTGAAATCGTGTATGTGTACAGCGTTGCGCTGCCGCGCGCCTGCCGCCAGTCGAGATCCGATGACAGGCAGTCCGGACATACCGTGCGCGGATAATGGAACAGCGTATCGCACTCGCGGCAATGGCGCAGCATCACCCGGCCTTCGTTCAGTCCGTTCCAGAACGGGCGAGTATCGGGAGTGGGGACCGGAAGGGGTTTTTTCATGCTGCGCCCTCCAGGATCAGGACCACTTGTTCGCTCATGATGCCGCCGTTGCCGGTAACGAAGGCACGATTGCAGTCGCGCACCTGGTTGGTTCCGGCTCGCTGCATGATCTGGCGTGTGGCGTCGATCACGTGGTGCATGCCACCGGCCATTCCGGTCTGGCCGAACGACAGCTGACCACCGTGCGGGTTGCACGGAAAGTCGCCCCGGTAACTCAGGTCGTGCTCGAGGACAAAGCGCGCTCCCTGCCCCCGGGGGCAGAAGCCGGCGTCTTCGAGCGTCATCAGCACCGTGATCGTGTAGCAGTCGTAGATCGAGACCATGTCCATCTCGGCCGGAGCACGTCCGGCCATCGCGAAGGCCTGTGCTGCCGCCGTGGCAACCGGGGTGTGCAGCAGGTCACGCGCATAGGTCGGTGTCTTGAACGCGAGACGCTCACCAAAGCCGCGTACATGGACCGGGCGGTTCTTCGCGCGTGCGGCACGTTCCGCGCTGGTCACGACCACGGCCGCGCCGCCTGCGACCGGCATGACGATTTCCAGCAAGTGTATGGGGTCCGCGATCATCGGGCTGCTCAGCACGTCGTCGATGCTGAGCGGCTTGCCATGGAACAGCGCGTCGGGGTTGGCGCAGGCGCTGGTGCGCTGGTCGACGGCGATCTTGGCCAGCGCACGTGCGTCATAGCCGTAGCGTGCTGCGTAGAGGTTGGCGATCTGCGCGTAGCCGCAATTCTGTGCCAGATTGCCGTAGGGGATGTCGAACTCGGCCTGTGGTGAGCCGTATTCGTTGCTCGAGGCGCCGAAAGGGAAGGGGTGTGGCCTGGGTTCCGGTGGTATCGGCAGCGGGCCGGCGGGAAACGCGCAAACCACGACCTCGGCTATGCCGAGCTCGATCGCCGCCGCAGCGCGCCACACGGCGCCCGCAGCGCTGGCGCCGCCGAGGTCGACGTGTTCGGCGAAACCCACCTCGATGCCGAGATATTCGGCGAGTGTCGCCGGTGCGAACATGCCGGTCTCGGGAATCGCCGAGGTGACGAGCCCGTCGACCTCGCTCTTGGCGATGCCCGCATCGCGCAGCGCGAGCTGTGCGAGCATCGCCCACTGCTGGAGACCGGAGAGTGGCTCACCCTGGGGTTTCCTTTCCGGCTTCAGCTCGACGTAACCGGCAATCGCCGCTCGTCCCTGCAAACCCATCGCCAGCCTCGCTGCGGCGTGTGGCCGCTTCCTGAATCGTGCGGGTATCTTCCCGCATGGTGGTCGCGAACTGCAATGACAGGAGCGGCCTGAGGCCGGCAGATCTGGTCATGCCAGGGCGTCCTGCGCGGGTCTTGCCGGGGTTGTCGCAAAACGCTGCGAAGCGTGTGGCGATGCCTTCGCACCGGGGGGCGTGCGCCGCAGGGATGCATTTACGGCGTCCCACCGGTGTGAAGGCATCGTCACGCGCTGCCTGCATCGACGATCGGGGTGGGTGGGCTTATGCGACAGCATTTTGCCGGGGTGTATGAAGCAGGTAGCGCACCGTGCAGGTGCCGCACCGTGTCGCAAATGCACGGCACACCCTATACTAGCGCCGCAGCCTGATATTCAATCCGCCTGACGAACAGGGCAGAATGCGGGGTGCGAATAACGATCATTTGAAACGTTGGGGGGATTGCATGAAACGTTCGGAGATCATCCGATCGCTTGCATTGGCAGGCAGCGCAGCACTTGGAATCAGCACTGCTGCGGGTGTGGCTGCGCAGGGAGCTCTGGAAGAGATCATCGTCACCGCGCAGAAGCGCGAGCAGAACCTGCAGGAGGTGCCGATCGCGATCACGGCCCTCGACGCGCACGCGCTGGAGCTGCAGAACATCACCGATACCGACAGCTTCGCGAAGCTGGTTCCGAACCTGCACATCAAGCAGGGAACCACCGGGGTGATCACGATCGCGATCCGCGGGATCAGCAACAACGACGGCGGCAACCCGGGCTTCGAGAACGCGGTCGGAATCTACGTCGACGGTGTCTATACCGGACGCGCTGTTGGTTCGCTGTTCGATCTCGGTGATGTGGAACGCGTGGAGGTACTGCGTGGCCCGCAGGGCACGCTGTACGGGCGCAACACGATCGGTGGCGCCGTGAATTTCATCAGCAAGCGTCCGACGGGCGAGTTCGCCACACGGGTCAAGATCGGCGTGGGCAACGAGACGCTGCGCTACGGGAACGTGAACGTCGATCTGCCCACGCTCGGCAGCGCCAACGAGGGACTCGGAGAACTGCGCGCGCGTGCCAGCATCTATGCCCGCAAGCGTGACGGCTTCACCGACAACATACAGCAGAACTTCACTGCGGTATCGCTGCCGATCGCACACTTCGACCAGTTCGGTACCGTCGATCGCAAGGGGGCGCATCTGGCGCTCGACTGGCAGATCCGCGACGGACTGCTGGTCACCTACGATTACTCGAAGTTCCGCGCCGACGAACACCAGCGTCTGTTGCAGGTGATCGACGTGGTCGCTGGCGGCGGGCGTCCGGCCGGGTTCGACAAATACATTCCCCACGGTCAGCCATCGAAGGGCAGCGCGAACGAAATCCCGTTCTTCGACACCGACGCCGACGCGCATGCACTGCAGGTCAACTGGGACATCAACGAGCACCTGACGCTGCGCTCGATCACCGGTTACCGCAAGCTCGATTCGTACGACGGACAGGATCTGGACGGCAGCAATACCAGCTTCTACGAGTCACTGCGTCTGCATACCAGCAAGCAGTGGTCGCAGGAGTTCCAGTTGGTCGGCAATACCGACCAGCTCGAGTACGTGCTCGGTCTGTACTACTTCGACGAGGATGCAGACAGCCTGCGCATGCAGCAGCTCAGCAACAAGGCGCTGCTGCGCGTCACGAATGCCTACATGGACAACAAGAACAAGGCGGTATTCGGGCAAATCGACTACAAGCCGTCGTGGAACGAAGCGCTGACGCTCAGCTTCGGTGCTCGCCACACGAAGGAAACGAAGAACATGCCGCGTTACCTGAGGAGCTACACCGGTGGCACCGGCAGGTTCGCGGTCGAGGATCCCGGTCCCAACCTGCAGGTGCCCGAGCTCGACTTCAGCAATACCTCGCTGATGTTCTCGCCTTCGTACCAGCTCACCGACGAAGTCAGCGTCTACGCGCGCTACGCCGAAGGCTTTCGCAGTGGCGGTTACGACGGTCACGCGGCCACTCCGGCTGCGGCACGGGTTCCCTACGACTCGGAGGAACTCAAGAGCTACGAGCTCGGCATGAAGTCACGCTGGTTCGACCAGCGGGTGCAGTTGAACGTCGCGACGTTCTACAGCGACTACACCGACATGCAGCTCACCTCGTACATCACTACGCCGGTTCCGCTGTCCGTGGTGCTCAACGCCGGTGAGGCATCGCTGTGGGGGCTGGAGCTCGAAGCCGAAGCCGCGTTGAGTGAGAACCTGCGTGCGAACCTCAACCTTGCGTTCCTCGACTACGAGTTCGACAAGTTCGATATGGGACCTGTGATCGGTGATGTATCGAAGCGCGCGAAAATCAACAACGCGCCACGCAGTACCGCAAACCTTGCGCTCGATTACACGTTCCCTTCGATCGGCTTCGGCGAGCTGGCGCTGCACCTGAACTACAACTACTCGGAATCGGCACACGCGATCGCGATCAAGTCGAACGGCACTGCGCCGAACTCCGCGATGAGTTCGCGCGGAGTGTTCGACGGCAGACTGTCGCTGCGTGATATCGAGGTCGGCAGTGGTGGTCGACTCGAACTGGCGTTGTGGGGGATGAACCTCACTGACGAGGAATATATCGACAACATCATCGACTTCACCTCGTACCGTGCCGGGACGCTGGGTTGGCCGCGCACCTACGGGCTGGAAGTCACCCTGGACCTGTAGCGCCGATCCTCGTGGGGCAGGAACCCGTTCCGGTCGCGAAAGGCAGCGCGGACTCCGTCGGAGTCCGTGCACGCCTGTCGCTGCACGAGCGGCCGTGGTATCCGGGCTACGTGCTGTTCGTGCTGTTGCTCGCGTACATCTTTTCCTTCATCGACCGTCAGATCCTGAGCCTGATGGTCGGACCGATACGGCGCGACCTGCAGATCTCGGACTTCGAGATGAGCCTGCTGCAGGGCTGGGCGTTCGCGCTGTTCTACTCGGTGATGGCGTTGCCGATCGCTCGTCTGGCCGATCGCTACGATCGGCGTTCGATCATCGCGACCGGGATTGCGCTGTGGAGTGCAATGACCGTCGGCTGTGGCGTCGTGCGTGGCTACATGGGGTTGTTCCTGATGCGGGTCGGTGTCGGCGTTGGCGAGGCGGCGCTGTCACCGCCGGCGTATTCGCTGTTGAGCGACTATTTCCCGCCGGAGCGGCTGGGGCGTGCGATGGCGATCTTTGCGCTCGGAATCAGTGTCGGTGGCGGTGCTGCGTACCTGATCGGTGGGGCTGTGGTGCATCTGGTCAGCGAAGCCGAACCGGTGCTGCTGCCGCTGATCGGTACGGTGCGGCCGTGGCAGATCACGTTTTTCGTCGTCGGCCTGCCAGGGCTGGTGGTGGCGCTGATGATGCGCGGTATCCGCGAGCCCGAGCGCCGCGGTGGGCTGATGGACGCCGATGGCGAGGTGCGCCAGCTCAGTCTGGCGCAGTTGTGGCGCTACCTTACCGATCGCTGGCGCCTGTACCTGTCGTTTCCGCTGGCGACCGCGCTGCTCGGAGTGTTCAGCTACGGGCTGATGGCGTGGTATCCGACCGTGCTGATCCGCACCTACGGCATGACGATTGCCGAGGCGGGCACCTGGTTCGGACTGACCTATCTCGTGTTCGGTACTGCCGGGACGTACAGCGGTGCGCGGATGGCCGAATGGCTGGAGCGGCGTGGTCATCGTGATGCGCACATACGCTTCATCATGCTGGCGGCGATCGTGATGACGCTGCCCGGCGTACTCGGCCCGCTGATGCCGACCGCACCGCTGGCGCTGGCGGCACTCGCTCCCACGATCTTCCTGAAGTGCAGCTATTACGGCAGTTCCAGCGCCGCGATGCAGATCGTCACGCCGAACCAGATGCGGGCGCAGGTGACGGCGCTGCAGATCTTCTTCGGCAACATCATCGGCATGAGCGTCGGTGCCTCGTCGATCGCAGCGCTGACCGATTTCGTGTTCCAGGACGACGCTGCAGTGCGCTATTCGCTGGCGTGGGTCACGGCGGTGGCCTGCCCTGCAGGCGCACTGGTGCTATGGTCCTGCCTGCGCCCTTACGTGGCGGCGCTGGACGAAGCGGCACGTCGTCCGCAGCAGGGAGTGTAGGAGACACCCTCTTCAATCTGCCAGCCGTGCTCCGTCGATACGGAATCGCAGTGCCGGAGCCTGATCCGCTGTCAGACCGGTGATTCCGGTCGCGACCGTCACCTGTGCTCCCGGCGCGAGCTTCTCGCGTACTGATACTGCGGAACCCTGCTGCACGATGCGCCCGTTGCGGTCGATCAGTACCGGGGTGATCTGCACATCGCGCAACGCTACCGGTGCGCGATTCTGCAGTAATGCAAACACGCGACCAGCGTTGTCGAAGCGTGCGCTCGCCGTGAGGTAGTTGCCGGGGTTGCGCGGCAGGTCGAGACGCACGAGTTCGGTGGCCGCAGCCTGCCCGGCGGCGCTTTGCGACTGCGCTGCCGCACGGTAGTACGACAGGGCCTTGCCGTCGTCACCACGTTCGCGGGCGATGTTGCCGAGGTAATACGCGGCCGGCGCCGTCGGCAGCAGTTCGCTGCTGCGCATCAGGTATTTTTCGGCCAGATTCCTGTCACCCGCCTGCAGCTGGGCCACGCCGGCGCCGAGCCAGGAACCGAAGTAGCCAGGGTTCAGGGCCGTTGCACGGTCGAAGTGGGGGATCGCGGTGCGTGGCTTTTTCTCGGCGAGTGCCAGTTCGCCCAGCAGTTCCTGGAAGCGGCCTTCGGCGGGCAGCAGTGAGGCGGCCTTGCCTGCCAGGGTGCGCGCACCCGCATAGTCCTTCTTGCGGGCTGCCTCGATCGCCTTGTCGTAGGCGTCGTAGGCAGGTTTGGCTGCGCGCAGGCTCTTCGTGCGCTCGGCATAGCGTCTGGCGCCGACTTCGCCACCACGTCCGATCTGTTCGGTGAGCTGTCGATTCTGGGCCACGCGCTCGGCTGATGGCGGGTGCGAAGCGAACAGTCCTTCCAGCCAGTTCTGGTTGCGACCCTGTTCGGTGGACAGGCGCAGGAAGGTCTCCTGCAGCGTGACCGCTCCCCACGGATCGTAACCGGCAGCCTTCATGTATTTCATGCCGTAATGGTCGCTCTCGAGCTCCTGGTCGCGACCGTACTTCTGCTGGATCAGTTGCGCACCGATGCCGGCCCCCTGGATCGCAAGCCCTGCCGCATTGCCGTCGATGCCACCGATGGCAGCGCCGATCTGGGCGGCGGCGAGTCCGACCTGCATCAGCGTGCCGCGCTCCTGTGCCTTGGCGCCATGACGGGCGGCTGCGTGCACGATCTCGTGCCCGAGCACGGCGGCGAGCTCGGCCTCGTTGTCCAGTTGGGTCAGCAGGCCGCGGTTGATCGCGATCTTGCCGCCTGGCAATGCCCAGGCGTTCGGTACCGAGTTGTCGAGCACGACGAACTCGTATGGCAGGCGGCGGTCGGCCACTGCTGCAAGTTTCTGTCCCACCTCGTTCACATAGGCTGTGAGTTCCGGCATCACGACCAGGTCGCCGCCTTCGCTCTGGCGTGTGGGTGCGTAGTGCTTCTGGCCGATCTCCACTTCCTGCACTTCGGAAATGAACTGGATTTCCTGCTTGCCGGTTACCGGGTTGACTCCGCAGCCACCCAGTATCGCCACGGCCACGACCCACAGGTACGTCCTCAGAACACGCATCGAAACCGCTCCCTCCATTGCGTCATGGCGGTTTATACCAGCATCGTCGCGGCTTGTCCCGGGATGGGGTGGGCACGGCACTCGCACGCTTCTGCAGTCTGTCGGCGGGCGGAGCAGCGTCGGCCTTATCCGCCGTGACGAGCGCGAAACTCCGCAACGGTGTGCCCCGTCCAGCGACGGAAGGCGCGACGGAAATTGCCGACGTCGCGGTAGCCGAGCAGAAAGCCGATCTGCTTTGGCGTCAAACGGCCGAGTTGCAGGTGTTCGCAGGCGAGCGTGCGACGCGCGTCGTCGATGATGCGCTGATAGCTGGTGCCTTCGCGCATCAGATCCCGCGCCAGCGTGCGACCGGCAATGCCGAATCGTGCGGCCATCTCGTCCAGACCGGCAAATTCGCCGTTGCCTGCGAGCAGCGCGCTGCGAATCCGTGCCGAGAGCGAATGGTCAGGCGCGATGCGCGTGGCCGCCAGTCGGCAATGACGTTCGCACAGCGTGAACACGGCGTCGTTGGCCAGTGTGATCGGGTCGTCGAGGCGGCGTGGGTCAAAGTCGATCACGGTGGCTGGCGCATCGAAGCTCAGCGGACACGCGAAGTGGCGCCGGTAGTCGTCGAGGACTGCAGGGCACGGGTACGCGAGCTGCATGCGCAGCACCGCAAACGCACGCCCGGTCAACGCCTGTGCCAGCGACATGATGCGGCTGACCCATTCCTCGACTGCAAATGGCAGCAGCTCGCCGAGCCCGAAACGTTCGTCCAGCTCCACCCGCCAGTGCGTATCGGCGGCCGATGAGCGTGCCTGCAACACGTTGTCGTCGAGATTCTGGTAGCGCAGGATCACCTCGCGCGACTGGCGCACGCTCGCGCTGCTGAGCGAGGTATAGCCGAGCAGCCCGAAGTCGCTGATCCCGAAGTTGGCGCCAAGGCGGATCCCGAGCCGTGGATCGCCGGTCAGATGCAGCATGTTCGCGATCACGGTACGGTATTGCTCCGGAGTGCCGCGAAACACGCCGCGCACCTGGGCGACGTCGAGCCCGGTGCCGGCGAGCACGTCTTCGGGTGCGATCCCGCGCTGGCTCATCTGTGCCAGCCAGAAGCGGATCCTGCTCACCGCCAGTAGCCCGCCGTCGTGCATCGCCCGTCTCCGTCTCCTTGCTCCCTGTGTGGTCAGGCAAGTGTATCGGCAACAGGCAGGCACTGCATCCGTGGCGCTGTTCGGCATGGCGGGCAAACCCCTTGCCGTCGGAGTCGGGTCAGGATGCCGTATTTATGAAATCATGCGGTGTTCCTACACTTCGCCGTCGTCGCTCCCGAGGTATCCCGTCATGACCGTGGCGCCACACGCACCTCCAATCGTCCCGCCATCTGCACGCGGCGAGTTCGATGCACACTGGATGCCGTTCACCGGCAACCGTGATTTCAAGCGCAACCCGCGTCTGATCGTTGCGGCTGAAGGCTGTCATTTCACGACGGCCGATGGGAGACGCGTCTTCGACAGCCTGTCCGGGTTGTGGTGCTGCGGGCTGGGGCACGGACGTTCCGAGATCGCCGCTGCGGTGGCACGCCAGGTACGCGAACTCGATTACTCGCCGGCGTTCCAGTTCGGGCATCCGCTGTCGTTTCGCCTGGCGAACACGCTCTGCGAGCTGACGCCGGCCGGACTCGATCATGTGTTCTTCACTGGTTCGGGTTCGGAGGCGGCCGATACCTCGCTGAAGATGGCGCGTGCGTACTGGCGTCTGAAGGGCGTGCCGACCAAGACCGGGTTCATCGGTCGTGCGCGCGCCTATCACGGCGTGAATTTCGGCGGCATCGGAGTCGGTGGCATCGGTGCCAACCGCAAGCTGTTCGGGCCGGGTGTCGATGCCGACCACCTGCCGCACACGCTGCTCGCCGAAAACGCCTTTTCGCGCGGCATGCCCGCAGCCGGCGCCGGACTGGCCGACCAGCTTGAGGAGCTGGTCGCGCTGCACGATGCGTCGAATATCGCTGCGGTGATCGTCGAGCCGTTTGCCGGTTCGGCCGGCGTGATCGTGCCGCCCGTGGGTTATCTGCAGCGGCTGCGCGAGATCTGCACGCGTCACCAGATCCTGCTGATCTTCGACGAGGTGATCAGTGGCTTCGGCCGCAGCGGTGATGTGTTCGGTGCGCAGGCCTTCGGCGTCACGCCCGACATCATGAACGTGGCGAAGTGCCTGACGAACGGCGCACAACCGATGGGTGCCGTGATCGCGAGCAGCGAGATCTATCGCAGCTTCATGGAAGCCGGTGGCCCCGATTACGCGATCGAGTTTCCGCATGGCTACACGTATTCGGCGCATCCGGTCGCCTGCGCGGCTGCGATCGCTGCGCTGGACGTGTTCGTGCGCGAGGACATGGTCGGCAAGGTGCGTGCGCTGGCGGCACCCTTCGAGGACGCCCTGCACGCGTTGCGTGGCACCAGGCACGTCGTCGACATCCGCAATATCGGCCTGGCCGGCGCCGTACAGATCGAAGCGAGGGCGGGGGAACCGTTGCGCCGGCCGTACGACATCGCGCTGGCGATGTGGGAGCGCGGTTTCTACGTGCGCTGGGGCGGCGATACGCTGCAGTTCGCGCCGCCGTTCGTCAGCGAACGCGAGGACCTGCTGCAACTGTTCGAGACATTGGGCGATGTGATCGAGACGGTCGCATGAGCAGTACCGGGAGGCAGCACGCGATGGAGACGTTCGGACATTTCATCGATGGTGCAGCGGTCACAGATGATGTGCGCACCCAGGCGGTTCACGATCCGGCCACCGGGCAACTGCGCGGGCACGTCTCGCTCGCCTCGGCCGCAACCGTGGAACGGGCCGTCGCTGCCGCACAGGCCGCGTTCCCGGCGTGGCGCGCCACCCCGCCCCTGAAGCGTGCGCGGATCATGTTTCGCTTGCGCGAACTGCTCGAACGCGATGCGATGCATGTCGCCGCACTGATCAGCGCCGAGCACGGCAAGACGATCGACGATGCGCTCGGCGAGTTGCAGCGCGGCGTCGAGGTGGTCGAGTACGCTTGCGCCGCACCGGAACTGCTGAAGGGCGAATTCGCGAAGAACGTCGGGCCGATGATCGACTGCTGGTCGGAGTTCCAGCCGCTCGGAGTCGTTGCCGGCATCACGCCGTTCAATTTCCCCGCGATGGTACCGATGTGGATGTTTCCGCTCGCGATCGTCTGCGGCAACACCTTCGTGCTGAAGCCATCAGAGCGCGATCCGGGTGCGACGCTGGCGCTGGCGCGGCTCCTGTGCGAGGCAGGGTTGCCCGACGGCGTGTTCAACGTCGTGAACGGTGACCGCGAGGCGGTCGATGCGCTGCTCGTCGATCCGCGTGTGCAGGCGCTCAGCTTCGTTGGCTCGACGCCGGTGGCGGAATACGTCTACACCAGCGCAACGCGACACGGCAAGCGTGTGCAGGCGCTGGGTGGCGCGAAGAACCACGCCCTCGTGATGCCCGACGCCGACCTCGACAACGCCGTGAACGCGCTGATCGGCGCAGCCTACGGTTCCTGCGGCGAACGCTGCATGGCGATCTCGGTGGTGGTGGCGGTTGGCGATGCGGTGGCCGACCGGCTGGTGGTGCTGCTGGCGGAGCGGATTGCGCGGCTGAAGATCGGCCCTGGAACGCAGCCCGGCGTCGAGATGGGGCCGCTGATCACGCGGGCGCACCACGACAGGGTGTGCGCGCTGGTCGCGCAGGGCGTTGCCGAAGGTGCTGAGCTGGTCGTCGACGGGCGCGGCCTGGTCGTGCCTGGCCACGAGAACGGGTTCTTTCTCGGTGCCTGCCTGTTCGATCACGTGACGGAGGAAATGCGCGTCCATCGCGAGGAAATCTTCGGTCCGGTGCTGTGTGTGGTGCGCGTGCAGTCACCGCAAGAGGCGGTGGAACTGATCGATCGCCACGAGTTCGGCAACGGTGCCTGTATCTTCACGCGTGACGGCGAGGCGGCACGCCATTTCGCCGACAGCGTCCAGGCGGGAATGGTCGGCGTCAACGTCGCGCTGCCGGTGCCGGTCGCGATCCACAGCTTCGGAGGCTGGAAGCGCTCGCTGTTCGGCGATCTGGGTGCGTACGGGCCCGACGCCGTGCGCTTCTATACGCGTCGCAAGACGATTACCCAGCGCTGGCCGGGCGGTGGGCTGCGCGAGCATGCAAGGCTCGCGTTCCCGTCGAACGCGTGAATGAGAGCGATCGACCGGAGCGATCCGCTTCGTGGTCTCGGCGCGCCCGCTGGTGTTGCTGACGGCGCCGATGATCTATCTGGGCTGGCTGCCATTCATCGTGCTGGATCTGTTCGTCACGTTGTGTCAGGCGGTCTGTTTTCCGGTCTGGCGGATTCCGAAGGTGAAGCGTTCCGACTACCTCTTCTTCGACCGCGCCGATCTGCCCTGCCTGAACGCCATCGAACGGTTCAACTGCTTCTATTGCTCGTATGCGAACGGTATCGCCGCCTATGCGCGTGAGGTCGCGGCCCGGACGGAGCAATACTGGTGTCCGATCAAGCACGCCAGGCGCATCGTCGCTGCGCATGATCGTTACCCGCTGTTCTTCGAGCACGGCGACGCCGAAGCTTACCGGCAGGGGCTGGAGCGACTGCGCCGCCAGCAGGAACGCGAAATACTGCGTTGATTCAGGAGTCGCCCAGCACCTCTTGGCGGATTTCCCGCTTGAGGATCTTGCCGGTGGCGCCGACCGGCAGTTCCCCGGTGCGCAGCCAGTAGCGCGTCGGTTGCTTGAACGCGGCGAGCTTCCCCGCCATCGTCGCGCGTATCGTCGCCTCCTGTTCGGCACCAGCGGTCTCGACCTGCAGCACCGCGCCCACTTCCTCCCCGAGCTGCACATGCGGTACACCGATGACCGCTGCCGAGCGCACGCCCGGACATTCGAGCAGCGCTGCCTCGACTTCGGCGCAGTAGATGTTCTCGCCACCGCGGATGATCATGTCCTTCAGTCGATCGACGATGTAGACGAGGCCTTCCTCGTCCATGCGTCCGATATCGCCGGTGCGGAACCAGCCGTCGTGGAAGGCGTTCGCCGTCGCTTCCGGGTTGTTCCAGTAGCCGCGCACCACGCCCGGGCCACGCACCCAGATCTCGCCGAGTGCGCCAGGTGCGACGTCGTGGCCGTCGGCGTCGACGAAACGGAATTCGCATACCGGCAGCGGCGCGCCGGCTGCGTCCGGGTGACGGCCGTAGTCGGGACCGCCGAAGGCCGCGACCGTGGCCGAGGTTTCGGTGATGCCGTAGCCGGTGCTCGGGGCAGCGTTTGGCAGCGAGTCGCGCAGGCGCCGATACAGCTCGGGTGCAGCCGCTGCACCGCCGAAGGCGATCGAGTTCAGCGAGGTCAGGTCGTGCTTGCTCGCCTCCGGATGCTCCAGCAACTGCCAGGCGAGGGTCGGCACGCCGACGAAGAAGTTCACGCGTTCGCGTTCGATCAGTTCGAGTGCGACGAGCGGATCCCACTTGTGCATCAGCAGCAGCCGCCCACCGCCGGAATACATGTTGATCAGACCACCCACGCATCCGGTGACGTGGAAAAAGGGCACCGTCAACAGACCGGTCTGCGGGTGCTGCGCCATCAGCGCCATGTCCTCGGGCTTGCCGCCGCGGCGAATCAGCGTGCGCAGCACCATGTAGCCGCCGGCGAATACGGAGCTGCAGATGTTGCGTTGCGTGCCGACGGCTCCCTTGGGCAGGCCCGTGGTGCCGGAGGTATAGAAGATCGTCGCGTCGTCGTCGGGACCGATCTCGGCAGCGGGTAGCGTCGCGTCCACCCCGGGTCGTACCAGCTCGGCAAGGTCGTGCACGCCCGCGAGCCGGCCGTCGCCGCGCGCGACGACGATCGCCTCGAGTGCGGTTTCGCGCATCCACGGTGCGACCGATTCCGCGCGCTGGCGGTCCGCGATCAGCAGCCGCGCTCCACAGTCACCGATCACGTGGCGCAGTTCGCGCTCGGTGAGCCAGGCGTTCACCGGCACGATCACGGCGCCGATCGTCGACACGGCCCAGAACGCGACCGGCCATTCGGGGTAGTTGCGCATCGCCAGCGCGACGCGGTCGCCCTGGCGGATGCCGAACGTGCTGACCAGTGCGCGTGCCAGTGCGCCGACCTGGCGTGCGTGTTCGGCGTAGCTCAGGGCTTCGCCCTGGTAGCCGATGTAGACGCGCTCGCCAAACTGCTGTCCGGCGAGGAATACGTCGCGCAGCGTCCGCGGCGCGTTCTTCCAGACGCGCAGATGCCGCTGCCCGACGTCGCGCTCTTCGATCGCGAAGTACTGGCCGGGAGCGGTAAGCGCCTGATCGAGTTCACGGAAACTGCTCATGTCGGTTGCTCTCCTGTTGCTGCGGTGGTGGCAAGTGCGCGCAGTGCCTCGAACTCCGTGTTGATTTCGTTCACGAGGCGACGCAGGTCGGGAATGGCCTTCTTGCACGCGATCGCCGAGAGGTTCATCTGGCCGCAGTAGCTCCATACCGTGATGTTCAGGCCCGTGCCCTCGGTGAGCGGACCCGCCGAGTACAGTGCCTCGAGTTCGTCCCCGCCCGCGGTGTAGCGGCGTTCGCGTGGACCCGGTACGTTCGAGACGATCAGGTTGCCGGAGAGAGGGAAGTCGGGGCGGTCGGCTGCCTTCACGCGGTATTCGCGGCGATGGCGCGAGGAAAAGAGCATGGGTGGCAGGTATTGCATCCACTCGTAGGCGGTTTCGCGTCCCAGCAGTTCGAGCACCTCCTTGGCTGCCTCGGCCTCGACGCGGGTCTGCGTATAGCGTTGCACGCGGTCCTCGATTTCGGTGTGCAGACGGACGTGGAAGTACGCGAGGTTGTTGCCGAAGGTGCGCGTGGCGGCCACCTCACGGTCGGCGCTGACCGGTATGGCGCATACCAGAGGCCGTGCCGGCAGGTCGTTGTGTGCGATCAGATAGTGGCGCAGTGCCCCGGCCAGTATCCCGAGGATCACGTCGTTCACGGTGCCGCCCAGGTGTTCCCGGATGTGGCGGAAATCGTCGAGCGTGTACTGCGCGGTCGCAAAGTTGCGCAGGCTCGACAGTGCGCGGTTGAAGTGCAGCTTCGGAATCTCGGGCGTATAGGGTTGTGCCGGCACGAGGCTCGAGCGGCGGTTGCGTTCCTCGATCAGCTTGCGGCGTCGAGCGCTTTCGCGCATCAGCGCGGGCAGGCGTGCAAAATCACGCAGCAGATCCTTCAAGGCATCGACGACCAGGCGCAGCGACGAGGGTTCCGGCTCGCGCGGGATCACGGGCACCTCGCGCTTGCCGTACTCGGCCGGATCGCGGTAGAAGGTGCGCGAGATGTAGTTTGCCGACGCCATGCCGTCGGCGAGCAGGTGGTGCATCTTGTTCACGTACGCGATGCGCCCGCCTTCAATGCCCTCGACTATCCAGAGTTCCCACAGCGGACGTGAACGGTCGAGCGCACCGGCGGCGATTTCTCCGATCACCTGGTCGAGCTGTTCACGTCCGCCCGGTGCCGGCACTGCGATGCGACGCACGTGCATGTCGTAATCGAAGCCGCCGTCGTTCACGACGACGGGGTGGTGAAGCCCGAACGGTACCGGCACCACGCGATACTGGAACAGGGGCAGGCCGGCCATCGCACGGTGAGCGAGTTCGACGAAGTCCGTCTCGGTGTGCGGCTTGTCCGGCGGCCTGCACACCGAGATCTTCAGCGTGTGCATCAGCGCCGACGGCGTTTCCTGATAAAGAAAGTACGCGTCCTGCCCCGCCACTCTGTGCATGGATCATCCCTCCAGCGCCCGTGTCAGCACATCTTATTACTTATTGCCCAAACTCCAGCAGCAGGTCTTTCGCATCCACGCTCTCGCCGTGGCGGACGTGGACTGCCTCGACCGTGCCATCGCGATCGGCGCGCAACATGGTTTCCATCTTCATTGCCTCGATCGACACCAGCGGATCACCCTTGCTGACCACCTGGCCTGCGTGGACCGCGACGGTGACGATGGTGCCCGGCATCGGCGCACCGAGATGGCAGCCATTGCCTTCCTCGGCCTGGGGCCTCGTTCTCGCCTTCGTCATCCCCGATTTCGCTACCCGGATCATGCGTGGCTGGCCGTTCAACTCGAAGAATACCCGTACCATGCCGTCTTCGTCAGGACCCGCCACGCCTTGCTGCGAGATCACCAGGCTCTTGCCGCGTTCGATGTCCACGCTGATTTCCTCGCCGGTCGCGAGGCCGTAGAAGAACGCGTGGGTCGGCAGCAGTGAGACGTCACCGAAGCGGCTGCGATGTGCGGCGTAGGTGGCAAAGACCTTCGGGTACATCAGGTACGAGGCGAGATCGGTGTCTCCGACCCGGTGGCCGGTGGCCGTCTCGGCCTGCGCGCGTGCGACCTCGAAATCGACCGCAGGCAGGTAATCACCGGCTCGGCCTGCGAGGGGTTGCGCACCGTTCAGCACCTTCTTCTGCAGATCCGGCGGGAAGCCGTCCGGCGGGAAGCCGAGTTCGCCCTTCATCAGCGAGATCACCGACTCCGGGAAGTCGATTGCACGCGCCGGATTCTCCACATCCTCCGGCGTGAGTCCGTTGGCGACCATCAGCAGGGCAAGGTCGCCGACCACTTTCGACGTCGGCGTAACCTTGACGATATCGCCGAACAACCGGTTCACATCGGCATAGGCCTGCGCCACCTCGCTCCAGCGGTGGTCGATTCCCATCGCACGTGCCTGTTCCCTGAGGTTCGTGTACTGCCCTCCGGGCATTTCGTGACGGTAGACGTCGGCGGTGCCCGAGCGCAGGTCGGATTCGAACGGTGCGTACTGGCGTCGCACGCCTTCCCAGTAATGCGACACCCTCTGCATGGCATCGAAATCGATGCCGGGGTCGCGCTCGCTGCCCGCCAGAGCGGCGGCGATGGCGCTGAGGTTCGGTTGCGAGGTCAGTCCGCTCATCGCGTCGAGGGCTCCGTCGACGGCATCGCAGCCGGCCTCGATCGCCGCCAGCACCGAGGCGGCTGCAATGCCGCTGGTGTCGTGGGTGTGAAAATGGATCGGCAGGCCGACCTCCTGCTTCAGTGCGCGTACCAGTTCGCGCGCTGCGCGGGGCCTGCACACGCCGGCCATGTCCTTGATCGCGAGTATGTGTGCGCCCGCCTTCTCGAGTTTGCGCGCCAGGTCGAGGTAATAGCGCAGATCGTATTTGGGGCGGTTCTTGTCGAAAATGTCAGCGGTGTAGCAGATCGCCGCTTCGCACAGCGCTCCGGATTCGATCACCGCATCCATCGCGATGCGCATGCTGTCGATCTGGTTCAGCGAATCGAACACGCGGAACAGATCGATGCCTTCGCGGGCCGCGTTCTGGATGAAGTGGCGCACCACGTTGTCGGCGTAGTTGGTGTAGCCGACCGCATTGGAGCCGCGCAGCAGCATCTGGAACAGCACGTTCGGGATCGCGGCACGCAGCCGTTGCAGACGCTCCCAGGGATCTTCCTTCAGAAACCGCAGCGCGACGTCGAAGGTTGCCCCGCCCCAGCATTCGAGGGAAAGCAATCCGGGCAGCATGCGTGCGTAGTACGGAGCGATCTCGAGCATGTCGTGGCTGCGCAGCCGGGTCGCGAACAGCGACTGGTGCGCGTCGCGCATCGTCGTGTCGGTGAGCAGCACGGGTGTCTGCTCGCGCATCCACGCGGCGAATTTCTCCGGCCCGAGCTGTTGCAGTCGCGTGCGGCTCCCGGCAGGCGGGTCCAGCGCCAGGTCGCAGCTCGCGGACGGTGGCCGTATCGGTCGCGGCAGCGGCAACGCTGGCAGCGTGCGTCCCTCGAGTTCCGGATTTCCGTTCACGATCACGTCGCCGAGGAACCTCAGCACGCGCGAGGCACGATCACGCCGTTTGCGGAAACGGAACAGTTCCGGGGTTTCGTCGATGAAGCGCGTCGTGCACTCGCCCGAGCGGAACGCCGGGTGTGCGACGACGTTCTCCAGAAACAGCAGGTTCGACGACAGTCCCCGCACGCGGAACTCGCGCAGCGCCCGGTCCATGCGCCGGGCCGCTTCGTCCGCGCTGTGTCCCCACGCGGTGACCTTGACCAGCAGCGAGTCGTACCACGGCGTGATCACCGCGCCGGCGTAGGCAGTGCCGCCGTCGAGCCGGATGCCGAAGCCGGCCGGGCTGCGGTATGCGCTGATGCGTCCGTAGTCCGGCGTGAAGCTGTTCTCGGGATCCTCTGTGGTGACGCGACACTGCAGCGCGTTGCCGCTGAGCTGGATGTCCTGCTGCGCCGGAACGTAGGAGTCTTCCTCGCCGATCCGTGCGCCTTCGGAGATGCGGATCTGCGCCTTCACGATGTCCACGCCGGTGACCATCTCGGTGACGGTGTGTTCGACCTGGATGCGCGGGTTCACTTCGATGAAGTAGAAGCGGTCGGTGTCCGCGTCCATCAGGAACTCGACCGTTCCGGCATGGCTGTAGCCGGCGGCGCGTGCGATCTGCAGCGCGGCCTCACACAGCGCAGCGCGGCTCTCGTCCGTAAGGTAGGGCGCGGGCGCACGTTCGACCACCTTCTGGTTGCGCCGCTGTACCGAGCAGTCACGCTCGAACAGGTGCACCAGTTGGCCGTGCAGGTCGCCGATGACCTGTACCTCCACGTGGCGTGCACGACGCACGAGCTTCTCCAGATACAGTTCGTCGTTGCCGAACGCGCTCGCGGCCTCGCGCCGCGCGACTTCCATTGCCGGTGCGAGGTCGCTCGCGGTTTCCACCACGCGCATGCCGCGCCCGCCACCGCCCCAGCTCGCCTTCAGCATCAGCGGATATCCCACGGCGGCAGCCAGTTTCTGTGCTGCGTCGGGGTCGTGCGGCAGCGCGCCGGTCGCCGGTACCACCGGAACGCCGGCCTGTTCGGCGAGTGCACGTGCCGATACCTTGTTGCCGAGCAGGCGCATCACCGTCGGAGTCGGGCCGATGAACGTGATGCCCGCCTGCACGCAGGCCTCGGCAAAGTCCGGATTCTCCGACAGAAAGCCGTAGCCGGGGTGGATTGCATCGACGTGCGCTTCCTTCGCGATACGGATGATGTCTCCGATGTCGAGATAGGCAGCGATCGGGGTCTTCTCGGCGCCGACGAGGTAGGACTCGTCTGCCTTGAAGCGATGCAGCGCGAAGCGGTCTTCGCGTGAGTAGATGGCGACCGTGCGGATGCCCATTTCGCTGGCGGCGCGCAGCACGCGAATGGCGATCTCGGAACGGTTGGCTACCAGGATGCTACGGATCGGTTTCATGGGAGTGTCACCCGGCGCATGGCGCTACGACTTGCTGAGGCGATTTTCTGATGATTGGAAACGACGCTCGCGAACACTCTGACACGAAGTTAACGTTTTGTTAATTACCCGGGGTGCGGCAGGAATTGACTCATGACGCACAGCCGCCGTGCGAGGTGCGTCATGAGCCGACCCGGTCGACCGGAACGGTCAGGGAAACCGATCAGACGATGATCGTGCCGCCGTCGACATGGATCACCTGCCCGGTGATCCAGCGCCCGTCTGCGGATACCAGCGCGCCCACCGCGTCGGCGACATCCTCGGGTTGCCCGAGCCGGCCCATGGCCGCGATCTCGGCACCGTAGCGACGCAGCGCCTCGGCGTCACCGCCGAGCAGCATCGGTGTATCGGTCATGCCCGGCGAGACGACGTTCACGGTGATGCCGCGCGGGGCGAGTTCGCGCGCCAGCACCTTCGTGAAACCTTCGATCGCCATCTTGCTGCCGACATAGAGCGCCATGCCCGCCGTGTTGTCGACGGTGGAGCCGGTGGAGATGTTCACGATCCGTCCACCGTCCTCGATCGTGCGGGCGGCTTCGCGGCACATCATGAAGGTGCCGCGCGCATTCACGCCGAACGTGAAGTCGTAATGGCTCATCGGGATGTCGCGAAACGCCGTCATGTGGCCTATTCCCGCGTTGTTGATCACCACGTCGATGCGGCCGTGGCGTTCGCGCGCTGCCGCGAAGAAGGCGATCACATCGGCTTCCTCGCTGATGTCGACGCGCTGGGCCCACGCGCTGCCACCCATGTCGCTGACGGCGCGTACGGTGGCTTCGGCGCCGTCGGCCGAGCGCGCGTAGCCGGCAACCACCGTGAAGCCGTCGTGTGCCAGGCGCAACGCGATCGCACGCCCGATGCCGGTGCCGGCACCGCTTACCAGAGCGACCCGTGGCGTGGTGGCAGGAGTTCCTGATTGCGAGTCGTTCATGTGTGTTACCCCAGCGTCTTTGCAGCACGCAGCGCTGCGATTCGTGCCTCGTCGTAGCCCAGCACCTCGCGCAGCACCTGCTCGTTGTGCTGGCCGGCGGTCGGCGCGCATGCCGGCTTCGGCAGGGTTTCGCCGAGGAAGTTGACCGGGAATCCCAGCATGTCAGCACCGTGCTGCTGGTGCGGCAGGGCCTCGAAACGCGCCTGGAACTGCGGATCGTCGACGATGTTTTCCGGTGTGTTGACCGGTGCGATCGGCGTATTGACGCGAATGCCGAACTCGATCCACTCCGCGCTGGTCTTCGTCCTGAAGATGTCGCGCAGCACCGCCTGCAGTTCGCGATTGCCACGGGCGTGATCGGCATACTTCGACCCGGGCCATTTCTCGAACAGATCCGTGCGCCCGACGCCTTCGCAGAAGTTCTTCCAGAACGCCTGCTCCGAAGCCATGAACAGCACGTGACCGTCCTTCGATTCGTACATCTGGTAGCGCACGCCTTCCTTCATGCCGCGGGTGGCTACCGGACGGCGCTTCCAGCCGTCGGCCTTGTTGCCGGTGACCACGTCCTCGGGGCGGCGATACGCCATGTAGCTCTCGATGCGGTACCAGTCGAAGGCGGCGGCGGCGTCGCTCTGTGCCAGTTCCATGAAGCAGCCTTCGCCGGTTTCGCGTGCCCGCAGCACACTCGCCAGAACCGCCAGCCCGCCGAACAGCGGGGCCGCATTGATGCCGATGCTGACGTGCTCCGGGATGTAGCAGAAACCCTGTTCGTCGTAGGCAGGGGTCACGGCGCCCGACCAGGTGTCGTAGGCGATGCCGTGCGAAGGCATGTCCTTGTACGGGCCGCTCATGCCGTAGCCGGAAACGGTGATGAACACGATCTGCGGGTTCACCTTCTTCAGCTCTTCGTAGCCGAGACCGAAGCGTGCCAGTGCGCCGGGCTTGGATGCCTCGATCACCACGTCGGCGTCCTTCACCAGGTCGCGGTAGACCTGCCGCGCCTCTTCCTGGCGGAGATCCAGCGTGACGCTCTTCTTGCCGCGATTGAGGTGCAGGTGCATCAGCGACACGCCCTCGACGATCGGCCAGGTCATTTCGCGGATGTAGTCGCCGGCGGGTGTTTCGACCTTGATCACGTCCGCGCCGAGATCGACGAAGGCGGTAGTGATTGCCGCCGGTCCGAGAATCGAGCTTTCGATGACGCGCAGGCCGGCAAGAGGTGCTGCTTTGTTCATGGTGTTTCCTTGGTCAGGGTGGTGGTATCCGGGTCGGGCCAGGCTGCGATGGCCATCGGGTTCATTTCATTTCATTTCGGGTCGAGGTGACAAGGTCCTTGCCTAAACTCACGTCGGCTCGTGGTCCATGAAGGAAGGCTGCTGATATCATGCGGCCGTTACTTTACATGGATCGCGAGCGCACAGGTGGGTGCGAACGGATCCCGGAATCGGAGTTTCCATGACCCAAGCACTGTTTCAGTCGGAGCTGCACAGCCTGCCGTTGCTGGCCCGCGGCAAGGTACGGGATATCTACGCAGCAGGCCCCGAGCACCTGCTGATCGTGACCACCGATCGGCTGTCTGCCTTCGACGTGGTGCTGCCTACCCCGATCCCGGGCAAGGGCAAGGTGCTGACCGCACTGTCGAATTTCTGGTTTGCCCGGCTGGGTGGTGTGGTCGCGAACCATCTGTGCGATCTGACGCCGGACGATGTGCTCAGCGATCCGGCCGAACGTCGTCAGGTTGCCGGGCGTGCGGTGGTCGTGAGGCGCTACCGTACGCTGCCGATCGAGGCGATCGTGCGCGGCTATCTGGTCGGATCGGGCTGGAAGGAGTACCGGGCGGGTGGCACCGTCTGCGGAATCGCACTGCCGGTCGGGCTGCGCGAAGCGGATCGTTTGCCGCGCACCCTGTTCACGCCGTCGACCAAGGCGGAGGCCGGTGCCCATGACGAAAACATCAGCTTCGAACAGGCCGCAGAACTGCTTGGCCGGCAACTTGCAGAACAGGTGCAGCGTGTCAGTATCGCGCTGTACGAGGAGGCCGCCGCGTACGCGCGCGAAAAGGGCATCATCATTGCCGACACCAAGTTCGAGTTCGGCACTGACGAAGCGGGTCGTCTGGTGCTGATCGACGAGGCGCTCACGCCGGATTCCTCGCGCTTCTGGCCGGCCGATACCTGGCAGCCGGGCAGCAATCCGCCGAGCTTCGACAAGCAGTACGTGCGCGACTGGCTGGAAGCCAGTGGCTGGAACAAGACGCCGCCGGCGCCGCAACTGCCGGCCGATGTTGCCGAGCGGACGGCTGCGAAGTATCGCGAGGCGCTGCAGCGACTTACCGGCAGTGACATCGGCGACGACTGAGTCTGACGTGGCGCATATGCGCAATCCTGAGCAAGCAACGGAGAAAACCGCATGAACGGTGCGAGGCCACTGGTAGGCATCCTGACCGGCAGTCCGAACGATCTGCCGACGGTCGTGAAGGTGCGCGACACGCTCACCGAACTCGGGATCGCCAGCGAGATCGTGGTCGCCTCGGCGCACCGCACGCCAGACAAGGTGCTGGCGTACATCCGTCACGCGCACGAGAACGGAGTGAAGGTGCTGATCGGCGCCGCCGGCGTTGCAGCGCATCTGGCCGGGGTCATTGCCGGGCATACCCGCTTGCCGGTGATCGGGCTGCCGCTCGGCAATGGTCCGCTGCAGGGGCTCGACAGTCTGCTGTCCACGGTGCAGATGCCGCCGGGTGTGCCGGTGGCCACGGTCGCGATCGATGGTGCGAAGAACGCTGCGATGCTGGCGGCACGCATTCTTGCGCTGCTCGACCCGGCGATCGATCGCGCGCTGGAGCAGGCGGCCGCGAAGGAGCGCGAGCGCTACGAACAGAGCGCCGACGACGCGCTCGCACGGATCGGTGGCTGAACATGGCAGACATTGCGGCACTGTTTGCGCAGAACCGCGCCTGGGCGGAGCGGATGCGGGAAACCGATCCCGACTATTTCAATCGCCTGGCATCGGTGCAATCGCCCGGGTACCTGTGGATCGGTTGCGCGGACAGCCGGGTGCCGGCCAACCAGATCACCGGTCTGCTGCCTGGCGAGGTGTTCGTGCACCGCAACGTCGGGAACTCGGTGATTCACACCGACCTGAACTGCCTGTCGGTGATCCAGTTCGCGGTCGACGTGCTGAAGGTGGAGCACATCATCGTCGTCGGTCACTACGGCTGCGGCGGCGTATACGCTGCGCTGACCGGAAGGCGCCTGGGTCTTACCGACAACTGGCTGCGCCATATCGTCGATGTGCGTGATCGTCACGCGGCGCTGCTCGAGGGTCTGGGCGACGAACGCGCGCGCTGGGACCGGCTGTGCGAGCTGAACGTGATCCAGCAGGCCCGCCACGTCTGCGAGACCACGGTCGTGCACGACGCCTGGAATCGTGGCCAGCCGCTGTGCGTTCACGGCTGGATCTACGGCCTGCAGGACGGATTGTTGCGTGATCTCGGCTTCTCGGTCGGGTCCGAGCAGGAGATCCCGTCTGCCTGTGCGCAAGCACTGGAGCGGACGTCTCGCGATGCAGGGTGAGGCTGCTGGAAGTCTCCGAGGCCTGTCTGCCGATACCCGTCTGATCGCACTGGTCGGCTTTGCGCACGGCGTTTCGCACTTCTTTCATCTGCTGCTGCCGCCGCTGTTTCCGTGGTTGATGCCGGAGTTCGATCTGGGTTTCGCGCAGGCCGGTGTGCTGATGGCGGTGTTTTCCGTGTGCTCCGGCATCGGGCAGGTGCTGGCCGGCTTCCTCGTCGATCGCGTCGGTCCGCACCGTGTGCTGCTGGGCGGTATCGGGTGTTTCGTGCTCGCCTCCGTGGTGCTCGCGCTCGCCGACCGGCACCTGATGCTGTTCGCTGCAGCGGCGCTGGCCGGGAGCGGCAACAGCGTGTTCCATCCCGCGGACTTCAGCATCCTCAACCAGCGTGTGTCGGTGGCACGGCTCGGGCAGGCGTTTTCCGTGCATGGGCTTGCAGGCAATCTGGGTTGGGCAGCAGCGCCGCTCATGCTGGCCTCGCTGGCGACGCTTGCGGGCTGGCGTTGGGCGGCGCTCGGCGCCGGTGCGCTGGCTGCTCTCGCGTGGCTGGTGCTGTGGCGCGCGCGTGAGCTTTCCACGCACGCTGCTGTCTCCGATGCCACCGCGGTACGTGAAGGCACTGCGCCGCTGGGGTTTCTGCGCGTCGGCGTGATCTGGCTTTGCTTCCTGTTCTTTGTGCTGGTGACGGCGGCTTTCGCTGCGCTGCAGCATTTCGGCACGCCCCTGTTGCATGCGATGTACGAACTGAGCGTTCCTGCTGCAGCGGCGGCGCTGACCGCGTTCCTGATCGGTGGCGGCGCGGGCATCATCGCGGGTGGCATGCTGGTTGCCCGCGGCGTGGCGCAGGAACTCCTGATCGGCGTTGCGCTGGCGGTTGCCGCCGCGGTTGCGCTGGTGCTGGCATCGGGTGTGGTGCCGGCGTGGGGTGTGGTGCCGCTCCTGGTCGCGATGGGCATTGCGTGCGGTGTGCCAGGACCCGCGCGTGATCTGCTGGTGCGCCGCACCACGCTCGAACGCTGCGGCCAGCGGTCCTACGGGCGGGTCTACGGATTCGTCTATGCGGGCGTCGACGTGGGGGTGGCGCTGTCACCGCTGGCGTTCGGCCTGTTGATGGGGGCCTCGCGCTTCGCCGCGGTGTTCGGTGGTGTGGCGCTGCTGCAGGTGTTTGCGATCGCGGTCACGGTCGGAGTCGCGCGCAGCGCGCCGGGTGCAGCCCGGGTTTCAGCCTGACAATGTGGGTCGGGTTTCAACCCGACGATGTGGGTCGGGTTTCAACCCGACAGGTGCCGGCGTCAATCGTCGGCATGAATGCCGACCTACGAACATCCGTCGGCATGAATGCCGACCTACGTTCGACGTGGGTCGGGTTTCAACCCGACGGACGTGGGTCGGGCTTCAGCCCGACGGGAGCCGGCGTCGATCGTCGGCATGAATGCCGACCCACGCACATCCGTCGGCATGAATGCCGACCTACGGGTGGCGTGCCTGCACCATGCGACGCAGCCCGTCGCGCCATTGAACGCTGCAGGGGCCGGTCAGGCTGCGGCGCCGTGTCGGGTCGAGCAGGATCTGCTGGATACCGTCGGGTGATTCGATCATCCTGGCTTCACGTCCTGCGAGTTCGCCGAGGTACTGCACCATCTCGCGCATGTCGACGGTCTCGTCGCCACCCCAGTTCGTGATCGTTGCCGGTACCGCTGCGGCGGCGAGCAGGCCGGGCAGGTGCGCCAGGATGTCGTCGTCGTGGATCGGCGACATCAGCGGAGGACGACCCGCGAATACCGGTACCGGCTGCCCTGCCAGGATCATCTCGAGCAGGATCGCCGGCAGTCCGCCGTTGTCGCCGTAGGCGGCGTTCATGCGCGCAATCGTCGTCGGCAGTCCGTAGGCACTGGCGGCGAACCGTGCCACCGCTTCCTGTGCGATCTTCGAGACGCAGTAGGTGGGCGAGTACGGCT
This sequence comes from Pseudomonadales bacterium, assembly GCA_024234165.1. NCBI lineage: Bacteria > Pseudomonadati > Pseudomonadota > Gammaproteobacteria > Pseudomonadales > Pseudomonadales bacterium. The sequence continues at coordinate 1,108,728 of JACKOP010000001.1, read as the reverse complement.
GGTGGCTGCCGCCAAGCGGGTCACCTTCGACGATGGGATGCAACGGGTCGGCCGATGGCAGGTAGACGCCGCAGGTCGACATCACGAGACACGCCTGCGCATCGCGGAAGCGGCGCATCAGGTGCCCGGTACCTTCGGCATTGATGCGTATCGTCGCGTCGTAGTCGTGTCCCGGTGGAATCACCGCCGCCAGGTGCAGCACGTAGTCGAAGCGCTGTGGCAGTTCATTCCAGTCCGGCGCCGCCAGATCGACGGCGATGGCACGAATGCCGGCGCCTTCCACGCGTGAGCGGCTTGCGGGTTCGCTGAAGCGCGCCAGTCCCCATACCTCGTTGTTGCGGGCGAGCGCACTCGCCAGCGGGAAGGCGATCTGGCCGGCGACGCCGGTGACGAGGATGCGCTGGTCGACGAGTGCGTTCATGTACGGTCCTCCGGTTGCAGGGGATTATGCAGAAAACATTCGGCGGCTGTCTCGCCTAGACTGGACGGGTCGCTCTTGTCACGACGCGTTCGCGGCAGTTCACCTGGCCGCGCCGGCAAACGGAGGTTGCATGATCGTGCTCGCACTCTCGTTCCTCGTGTTCCTGGCTGGTGTCTTTGCTGGACGGCGGCTGCCCGGCTACGTGATCGGCTGCGCACTGCTGTTCACGAGCTGGTACGGGTCGGGCATCACCAGCCTGACGGCGTTCCTGCTGGCGCTGCTCGCCGCACTCGTGCCGCTGGCCGTGCTGGCGCTGCCGGCGCTGCGGCGCCGCCTGATCAGCGCGCGCGCGATGCGGTTCATGGCGTCCATCCTGCCGCGGCTCGGCGAGACCGAACGCATTGCGCTCGAAGCCGGCACCGTGTGGTGGGATGGCGAACTCTTCGGCGGCATGCCGCGCTGGAAACGACTGCTCGGATACCGTCTGCCGGGCCTGAGCGAGCGTGAACAGGCCTTTCTGGACGGGCCGGTCGCGACGCTGTGCGGCATGCTCGACGACTGGGAGATCACGCAGCGCCGTGAGCTGCCGCCCGCAGTCTGGGACTATCTGAAGGAACAGCGCTTCTTCGGCATGATCATCCCCGAAGCCTACGGCGGGCTGGGGTTCTCGGCGCTCGCGAATTCGCGTGTGGTCACGCGGCTCTCGTCACGCTCGATCACCGCTGCGGTCACGGTGATGGTGCCGAACTCGCTGGGACCCGGCGAACTGCTGCTGCATTACGGTACCGAGGAGCAGAAGTCGCATTATCTGCCACGGCTCGCGCAGGGTCAGGAGATTCCCTGCTTCGCGCTGACCGGGCCGGAGGCAGGCTCCGACGCCGCGGCAACCCAGTCGGTCGGTATCGTGACGCGCGGCATGTACCAGGGGCGCGAGGTGCTGGGCATGCGGCTGAACTGGAAGAAGCGTTACATCACGCTGGCACCGGTCGCGACGCTGATCGGGCTGGCGTTCCGTCTGCGAGACCCCGACGGACTGCTGGGCGGGGCCGAGGATCTGGGCATCACCTGTGCGTTGATCCCGCGTGACACGCCCGGCGTGCACATCGGGCGCAGGCACGATCCGATGGGGATTCCGTTTCACAACGGGCCGATCGTCGGCGAAGACGTGTTCGTGCCGCTGGATACGATCATCGGCGGAGTGCCGCGCGCCGGTCAGGGCTGGCGCATGCTGATGGAGTCACTGGCAGCCGGGCGCTCGATCTCGCTGCCGGCGCTCGCCATCGCCGCGGCACAGCTCAGCACGCACGTGATCGGTGCGTATGCGACGGTGCGTGAACAGTTCGATACGCCGATCGGTCGTTTCGAAGGCATCGAGGAGCCGTTGGCACGCATCGGTGGACTGACCTACCTGATGGACTCTGCACGCCACCTGACCTGCGGGGCGCTCGATCTGGGCGAGAAGCCGTCGGTGATTTCCTCGATCGTGAAGGCATACCTTACCGAGGGCATGCGTCAGGTGGTCGCGGATGCGATGGACATCCGTGCCGGTTCGGCGATCCAGCGCGGGCCGCACAACAACTTCGCGGCGATCTGGCAGGCGATACCGATCGGCATCACCGTCGAAGGAGCGAACATCCTGACGCGCTCGATGATCATCTACGGGCAGGGAGCGATCCGCTGTCATCCGTGGGTGCAGCAGGAAATGCACGCCATCGCTGCGCACGACGTGTGGGCGTTCGACCGCGCGCTGTTCGGGCACCTCGGCCACGTGGCGACGCTCGCGGTGCGCTGCCTGCTCCTTGGCCTGACGCGCAGCCTGCTGGTGCCCGTGCCGGGTGACGCCGGTACGCGGCGTCTGTACCAGTACCTGTCGCGCTTCGCAGCCGCCTTTGCGCTGGTGTCCGACGTGGCGATGGCCACGCTCGGTGGTTCGCTGAAGCGGCGCGAGAAGATCAGCGGTCGGCTGGCCGATGCACTGGCCTGGCTGTATCTGGCGAGTGCGACGCTGAAGCGTCACCACGACGACGGAGCGCCGGCAGCGCATCTGGATCTGGTGCGCTGGAGCGTGCGCCATGCGCTGTGGCAGATCCAGGAAGCACTCGCCGGGGTGCTGGAAAACCTGCCGAACCGAGTGGTGGCCGTCGCGGTGAAATGCCTGGTGTTTCCGTTCGGCCTGCAGATGCGCCCGCCGCGTGACGCTCTGGGCGCTCGCGTTGCGCGTGCGCTGCTCGAGGACCGGCAGGTGCGCCGCGATCTCAGCACCGACGTCTACGTGCCGCCGCCAGACGAGCCGGGCCTTGGCGCCCTCGAAGCCGCGCTCGATCTGACGGTCGCTGCGTTGCCGATCGAAACACGTCTGCGTGATCTGGTGCGCGCGGGGCGTATCGATCGCGCACCCTCGCACGAACTCGACGATGCCGCGCTCGCGGTCGGGCTGATCACGCGTGCCGAATACGATCAGTTGAACGAGGCACGCGATGCGCGCATGAGCGTCATCGCGGTGGATGATTTCGACGCGCAGGAATACCTGGGGTTGCGCTAGCCTGCCCATCGCTGTGTGCGCGATACGTTTCCGGCGGCATTCCCGTCCACCCGCGAAATGCCCGCCGGAAGGCGCGCGCATCGCTGAACCCCAGGCGCAGCGCGACGTCGCCGATCTTCAGCCGCGAGTCCGCGCTCAGCAGTTCGATCGCAAGCTGGCGCCGGCAGCGTTCCTTGATGTCGCCGAGCGTCACGCCTTCCTCGGCGAGCCGGCGACGGAACGTCGCGCTGCTGATGTTGAACACGTGCGCGAACTGCACCGTGGTCGGGATCGGTTCGCCGTGCGCGAGCCGGGTCAGGATCAGTTGTTCGACCGCCTCCGAAAAGCAGTGCTGCACGTCGGCCCCTTGCATCACGTCGAACGGGAATACCGCGAGCAGTTCGACCAGTCGCTGGTAGCTGCGCACCACGGGTTTGCCGAGGTAGTGCAACGGGAAGCCGAAGTGGTTGTCGACCTGCGCATACACGATCGGATGGTGGAACAGGCGCAGCAACAGGGCGTCGTTGCCGCGATCTGCGTAGACGACGCCGAAACCGGGAATCGAAATCGTCTCACCGATCAACCAACTGAACAGACGGTGATAGAACGACAGCCCGGACAGGTCGGCGAGCAGTCCGCCGACGCTGTCGGGTCGTCGCACGGTCTGCATGCGGAAAATCGCGTTCTCGTGGTCCTGGTCCAGGATCAGCCTGCCCGCGCGTCCGTCGAGCATGGTGCAGAAGCGCGCGGCGCGCAGGATCACCTCTTCGAGGCTTTCGCAGCCGATCACGCAGTAGCACAGCATGTCCACCTCGTCCTTGCTCATCGGAGGCAGATTGCTTTCGCGGTTGGCGCGGTTGGCGAGCAGGGTGATGCACTCGCGGTAAAGCTGCACGAACTGCGTGTCGGGCAGCGTGACGACACGTCCTTCGCATAGATCGTCGAGACGGAACGGAAACCGCAGCCGTGCGAGGATGCGGTCCGGATCCTCGCCGATCGCCGCTGCGTCGTGCAGCAGCGCGAGGGCGAAATCGGCCGGAACGGTGTGCGGTGGTCTGCGTGTCGGTGCGGTGCTCATCGTGAACTGCATGGTGCCGCCGCTGTGCCCCTCCCGGCAAGTCGTGAGCGCCTTTGTCCCCCTGTTGCTGTATTTCAGACCTCGGGGTGCTTGCTGCCATGCTGCATAATGGGCGCAGCAGGGGCGGCACAGGGTCGCCCCGGTGCAACCATACAGAGAGGAAGCACACCATGACGATCGCAAGACGGGAAATTCGCTACGGCGGTGCCATGCTCGATCAGAAGGAGATCGATGCCGTCGTCAACGTGATGCAGACCAGCATGGTCGTGGGGCCGCAGGTACAGAGCTTCGAGAAGCGCTGTGCGCAGTTGCTGGGCCACGAGTACGGGATCATGGTGAACTCGGGCAGCAGCGCGCTGATGCTGGCGCTGCGCCTGGCAGATCTGCCCAAGGGTTCGGAGGTCATCACGCCGACGCTGACCTTTGGTACGGACATCTCGAGCATCGTGCTGACCGGACTGGTGCCGGTGCTGGTCGACGTCGAGCCCGACACCTACCAGATCGACATCGACAGCATCGAGCGCAATATCACCCCGAAGACCCGCGCCATGCTGGTTCCGAACCTGGTCGGTGGCATGCCCGACTGGGATCGGCTGCGCGCGATCGCCGACAAACATGGGCTGATCCTGATCGAGGACAGTTGCGACACCCTGGGTGGTACCTTCCGTGGCAAGCCTGCAGGCAAGCGGGCGCACATCAGCGTCACCAGCTTCTCGATCTTCCACATCATCACCTGCCTCGGCAATGGTGGCCTGGTGGCGGTCGACGATGAACGGCTGTGGGATCGTGGCCTGATGCTTCGCGCCTGGGGCCGGTCTTCCGAGAAATTCCTGCACGGCACGCGCCAGGGCGACAGCGACGGACGTTTCCTGGAGAACATCGGCGATATCGAATACGACGGCATGTTCATCTTCGAAGAGATCGCGTACGGCTTCATTCCGAACGAGGCGGGTGCGGCTTTCGGGCACGAACAGCTCAACAAGCTCGATCGGTTCACACAACTGCGCCAGGAACGCTTCGAGCTGCATGCGCAGTACCTGGAGCGCAATGCCGATGTGTTCATCAAGGCGCGTGTGCATCCGGACGTGTTCACGACCTGGATCTGCTACCCGGTGATGCTGCGCCCGGAGCTCGGCTGGAGCCGCCGTGCGCTGCAGATCCATCTGGAAGAGGCGGGGGTCTTCACGCGGGTGATATTCTCCGGCCACGCGGCGCTGCAGCCGATGATGAAGGACGTCGCTTACCGGGTCGACCCGCAGGGCTGCCCGAACGCCGAGCGGGTGATGCGCCACGGCCTGATGCTGCCCTGCCACCCGACGATGACGGTCGAGGACTGCCAGTACCTGTACCAGGTGCTCGACGAGTTCATCGCGCTGCAGCGTGCGAAGTGATGCCGGATCACACGGGAGCAAACGCCATGCTGGAGAAGATCACCCTGCCGGGTACGGAACTCGCGGTCAGCCGTCTGTGCCTGGGCACCAATATGTTTGGCAGCGCACTCGAGCCCGCGCAGGCAGCCGCCATCCTCGAGACGTTCTTCGCCTCCGGCGGCAACTTCATCGACACCGCGCATTCCTACGGTGACTGGGTGCCGGGGATCGCGCAGGCAGCAAGCGAGCGCAGCCTGCGCTCGCTGCTCGCCGGCCGACCACGTGCGAGTTACGTGCTGGCGACCAAGGGGTGCGAGTTCGACTACCGCAAGGGCGATTTCGCGTTGCGGGTGACGCCCGAGCTGCTGAAGAGCGATCTTGCCGGCAGCCTGGAGACGCTCGGCGTCGATTGCATCGACCTGTACTGGCTGCACCGCGACGATCCGTCGCGGCCGGTCGGTGTGATCGTCGATGCGCTGATCGCCGCGCAACAGGCAGGACGCATCCGCCACTTCGGCTGCTCCAACTGGAGCGTGGCCCGCATCCAGGAGGCCCAGCGCTACGCAGCCGGCCTGGGCCATCCGGGCTTCGTCGCCTGCCAGCCGATGTGGGGTCTGGCTGAACCAGACCGTGCCGCGATGATGCGTTTCGCACCGGGTGGCTATTACGAGGATGGGTACCGCGCGCTGCACGCAGCCGGCATGCCGATGATTCCGTATTCGGGGCAGAGTCGCGGCGTGTTCAGCAAGCTGGCCGAGGGACGCGAGGATGCGATCAGCGAGGACGTGAAGGCGCTGTATTGCACCGACACCAACCGGCGCAAGCTGGTGGCAGTGCGCGAACTGGCCGAGCGCCACAGCGTCCCGATCAATGCCATCGTGCTTGCGTACCTGTGCAGCCAGCCCCTCACCACGGTCCCGATCATCGGCGCGAGCAGCGTGCGGCAGTTGCAGGAGAGTATCGCTGCCGCCGCAGTGCGGCTGGATGCGGCTGAACTGGTGGCGCTGCGCGAGGCATGAAGGTGGGCACGATCGTCGACGTCTGTATCGTCGGTTCCGGCGCCGGCGGTGGCGTGATGGCGGCCGAACTGGCACGCGCGGGGATCGAGGTGGTGCTGCTCGAGCGCGGTCCCGAGCGCAACACGGTCGATTTCCTCCACCAGGACGAACTCGCGAACATGGTGCGCCAGGACTTCTTCGCTCCCGGCTACCGTGAGACGCTGCGCGAACACGCGGACCAGGAAGCGAAGCCGGGTCACTACAGCATGTTGGCGCAGACGCTCGGCGGCAGCATGGTGCACTGGGGTGCCTGGAGCTGGCGCTTTCGTGCCGACGAGATGCGTGTGCTCTCGCGCGACGGTGGCGTGCCGGGAGCGAACCTCGCCGACTGGCCGATCGACTACGCCGAGCTGGAACCGTTTTACACCCTGGCCGAGCAGGCGCTCGGCGTGTCGGGCCGAGCCGGTTCGAATCCTTTCGAAACAACGCGCAGTGCCGGGTATCCGAATCCGCCGCACGTCTACCGGCCTTCGTCGCGTCTGATCGAAAGCGGTGCGCACAAGCTCGGGCTGCACCCGTTTCCGTCGCCGCTCGCGATCAACAGTCGCGCCTACGACGGGCGTGCGAAGTGCATGAACGGTGGTCAGTGCGCGGGCTTCGGCTGCCCGGTCAACGCGAAGGCGTCGCCGCTCGCGATCCACATCCCGCTGGCGCGCGCCACCGGCAAGGTGCAGATCATCACCGGCGCGCGAGCGCTGGAAATCACCGTCGATGCCGAATCACGTGCCCGCGCCGTGGTCTATCGCACTGCCGAGGGCGCCACGCGCGAGGTGCGTGCCCGTCACGTGATCGTTGCGGCCGGTTCGATCGGCAGTGCGGCCCTGTTGCTCGCCTCGCGTTCGGCGCGTTTTCCGCAGGGACTTGCCAACGGCAGCGACCAGGTAGGCCGCAACCTGATGTGCCACGTGTTCGCGTACCTGAACTTCGATATGCGCGAGCCTTCGCTCGCGCAGTTCGGGCCACCCGGAAACGTGGCGGTAGATGACCATCACCCGTCGGATGCAGCACGCGGTTTCGTCGGTGGTGCGGCGATCTGCGAGGCGATCAATCCGCTGCCGATCGTGCATGCGGCAAAATTCGCCGACTACCTGCAGGGACAGCGCAGGTGGGGTGAAGGCCTGAGCCGCTATCTGGAGCGTTACCCGCATTACTGCGGCATGATCGCGATCGGTGAGGACCTGGCGCAGGCGAGCAACCGCGTCGATCTCGATCCGGTGCATCGCGATGCCGACGGTGTGGCATTGCCGCGTATCACGCAGGCACGGCATCCGAACGATCTGGCACTCGTGCGTTTCATGGAGGAACGGATGCGCGAGATCGCCGACGCGGGCGGTGCGCTGAAGACCTTCACGACGGATTACATCGGCGCAGGTACGGCGTCGGGTCATATCATGGGCACCTGTCGCATGGGCGGCGACCCGCGCGTCTCGGTGATCGACCGCTGGTGCCGTTCCCATGAGGTGCCGAATCTGTGGGTGGTCGACGGCAGCTTCTTCCCGAGTTCGGGTGGCTACAACCCGACGCTCACGATCGTCGCCAACGCGTATCGTGTCGCTGCACATTTCGTCGCCGAAGCGCGACGACTGAATCTGGGTTGAAGCGCATGGAACGACGTGAATTCCTCCGTTTCGCAGGCGTGGCGTTTGGCGCAGCGCTGTTCGACTACCCGCTCGCGGTCGCGGCAGCGCGACAGTCCGTGGAACCCGTCGTGCTGGATGGCAGCGAGTGGCGCCTGCTCGATGCGGTGTGCGCGCGCATCCTGCCACCAGTGCATGGTGTATCGACCACCGATGCGGGTTGCGTGAACTTCATCGACAAGCTGCTCGCGCACGAGGAGCAGGCGTTGGCGCCCGGTTACCGCGCCGGGCTGGCGGCGCTGGCAGCAGTGGTAGCGGCAAGCGCCCAGCAGCAGTTCAACGAGTTCGATCCGGTACGCCAGGACGAACTGCTCGCCGCGCTGGAGGAAGGGAAGCTCACGCCGTGGCCGGCAGCAGCGCCTGCGCAACCGGAGTTCTTTGCGCAGTTGCGCTGGCACACGCTGCTCGGCTTCCTGGCCGACCCTGCCTACGGCGGCAATCGTGGTGGCGCGGGCTGGCGTGCGATCGGCCATCCGCAGCACCCGCACGGGTCGGGTGGCGTCAGCGACGAGCAGGTGACCGGGAGTGTGCCGATCCGGCTCGTGTAGCGCGGCGCTTCAGAGGCTGTCGCAGAAGCCGGTCGAGCATTGACATGTCCGGTGCGTGACACTGCCTTCGCAGTGCCGGGACGCCGTGGATGCATCCCTGCAGGCACGAGTGCCGCATCCCCGCGGCACACGCCCCCCCCCCCCCCCGATGCGAAGGCGTCGCCACGCGCCTCGTGGTGGTTTGCGACACTCTCCTGCGCTACCTGGTTTCTGCGCTCTACAGGTTGTACGTCACCTCGATGCCGATACGGCGACCCTTCGACAGCGGTGCGAAGGTGCCACCCAGCGGAATCAGCGGAGTCTGCGAGATATACGTCGGCAACTGGGTGTCGTTGCCGTGCAGGACCTTGTTCAGCAGGTTGCGCCCGTAGATCGAGAAGACCCAGTGGCCACCGGCGCTCTGGAAGTCGATTCCGGCGTCGATCTGTTTCTGCTCGTCCAGGATGCCGAGGTTGTTGTCGGTATACGCCGATTCGTCACGGTATGCGTAGCTGACGCGCGAGGACATCGTGCCCCAGCCACCGAGTTGCAGGTCGTGGTTGAGGCCGAGCGTGTACGTCACCGGGGCGGCACGCGGCAGGTCGAGCGCCTTGTCGGTACCGTTGATCACGCTGTCGCCGTTCAGATCGTAGAGGACCTTGTCGTAACCGGCGTCGGTGATGCCGACCGATGCCAGCGCGACCAGGTTGTCCGTCAGCGAGAGTGTTGCGTCGATCTCGATCCCCTTGATCGTTGCTTCGGCAGTGTTGCGGACGAGCTGGATCACGCCGATCGGACCGGGCAGGTTGATCTCGCGCTGCATGTCGTCGATCGTGTTGTAGAAGACCGCCGCATTCAGCCTGCCGCGTTCGAAGGTCGCCTTGTAGCCGAATTCGATGCTGTCCACCGTTTCCTGATCGAAGGGGCCCGGTACGTCACGCGGGTTGAACGAGGTGTTGCGCATGTTGTAGCCGCCCGAGCGCGTTCCCTGGCTCCACTGTCCGTAGAACATCGCCCGATCGGACAGGTGGTAGGTGAAGCCGAGTTTCGGCGACACGCTGTTCCAGCTGTCCTTGTCGACGAAGTCGAACGGGCAGTTGCCACTCTTGACGACGTTGCACGGCCGGTTCATGTTCCGGCTCAGCGAGGCGATCTTCGTGCTCTTGTCTTCTTCCGAATAGCGCACGCCGGCGTTCAGTGTCCACCTCTCGTCGATGTCCCAGTCGACTGACGCGAACACTGCCCATGAGTCGGTGTCGAGCAGCCCTCCACCGTCGAATATTGCCGCCGGACGGACGCCTCCGGTTGCAATGCCGAGCATTTCACGGCGTTCGTGGTAGTCGATCTGGCTGCTGAACAGGTACAGGCCGGTGGTCACCTCGAGCTGGTCGTGGAAACGCCCGTGATAGCGCAGTTCGTTGCTCTTCTGCTCGTATCTCAGCCAGGACGGTGCATGGAACAGCCAGCGCGGCTGCGAGTCGATGTCGGCAAGGCCGTCGGACTCGTAATCGCGCCAGCCGAAGATGTTGGTCACGGTGCCGTCGCCGAATGCCACATCCCAGTCGAGCTGGGCGGTGAACGCGTTGGTCTCGTAGGTGATGAAGCCGGGCTCGTCGATCGAGACGTTGAAGCTGTGGCGGTTGAAGTTGGCCCAGTAGCCCGGAACTCCCGAGCCGTTGGTGTGGCTCTGCCCGATCACGCCGTCGCCGTCGCCCTTGCTGTATTCGTAGCGCAACACCAGCTCGACCTTGTCGTTCGGGCGGATCACCACCACCGGTCGCACCATCTTCTGCTCGAACTGGCCGAGATCCTTGCCGTCGAAACGGTTCTCGATGAAGCCGTCGTCGTCGTTGTAGTAAACGGTCAGCCGTGCGGCCAGCCCGTCGCTGACGGGGCCGCCGACGCTGCCCATCAGGTACTTGCTGGGACCACCATCCGGGCCCTGGTCGATCGCGGCACGTGCGCTGAACTCGAAGCTGTCTGCGGGCTTCTTCGTGTTGAGCAGTACGGCGCCGCCGGTCACGTTGCGGCCGAACAGCGTGCCCTGCGGTCCACGCAGCACTTCCACGCTCTGCAGGTCGAAGGTATCGAACACCAGGCCGTTGTTGAGACCGACGTAGACACCGTCGATCACCACGCCAACGGTCGGGTCGATGCCGGGAATCGAGCTGTTGATGCCGAGGCCGCGGATCGAGAAGTTCGCGGTACCGCGTGCGGTGCCGACGTCGTCGAGCGCGACGTTCGGCAGGCGTACCGACAGATTCGTGAGGTCACGGATCTTCAATGCATCGAGCTGGCTGGCGCCGAGTGCCGAAATCGCCATCGGCACGTCCTGCGAGGCCTCTTCGCGCTTGCGCGCCGTGACGATGATCTCGTCGAGAATCGCTGCGACGCCTCCCGGTGCGGCATCCTGTGCGTGGGCCAGCGGGATGCACGCGATCGCGGCTGCAAATGCGCTGATACCGGTCGCGAGTGCCTTGCTGCGAGACGCCCGTATGGTTTGTTGCCTGGCCATGTTCGTTTTCCTTGTTGTCGGGATGAGGGTTTCGCCCTGAAGTGTGGTTCGTTTTCGTGAGGGCGGCAAGGACAGGCGCAGGCGCAGGACGGATTCGTACGCGCCGAACGTTTTGCGGCATCCTCTCTCTCTCAGGCACGGATGCGCAGGCGCTGGCTCACTGCATCGGCCACGGCAAATCCCGACATGATCGCCTGCTGCGTGCCGATACCGCGCCCGCCGGCGTCGCAACCGACCAGGAACAGTCCGCTTACCGGCGTTTCGATCGACGGTTTGTCGCTTCCGCATTGGCCCACGATCTGCGCAAGTCCTATCGTTTCGCCGCCGCTGCCGGGGACCGTCGGGTCGCGGGTTGCGTTGGACACGCTGCGCGTGGTGTACAGATCCTTGTCTTCGACGAGTTCGCGTGCCTGCGGGAACAGCCCGAAGAAGATCTCTTCGCCGGCATCGGCCCAGGCGATTGCCGATTCGCGACTCATTGCCGGGTCTGGCGGGCAGAACGAGCCGGTCAGTATCACCTGCTTGCCGGTTGGCGCCGCGTCAGGGTCGTAGTTGTTCTGCGCCTCGAAATAGAGAATGCCTTCGCGTGAGCCGTGCCCGGCGTCGGCTGCGCCGAGGCGCTCCCTGCTCCACGGGCTGGTATCCGAGAATACGTTGCCAAAGCCACGCTCGGTCACTGGCTGGCGCAGGAAATAGCGGTAACCGAGCAGCGCGTACGAGGGGACCAGCGCCTTCACGCGTGTCACGTAGTCGTGCGGGAAACTCGCTTCGCCGGCGAGTTTCAGCACTGTTGGCTGGATTCCCGCGTTGCTGATCACCACCGGCGCCCGATAGCAGTCCGGCGAACCGGCACCACTCGAGGCAACGCGGATTCCACGGGCACGACCATCTTCGATCAGCACGCGCTCGACCCGCGTGTGCAACAGCACCTCGCCGCCGTTTGCGCGTACCACGTCGAGGCAGGCGTCGGACAGGCGTCCGTAGCCGCCCTTGCAGAACAGTCCGCCACGACGCAGGTAGATGTCCTGCAGTCCCTGGATTGCTTCGGCAGCGTCGAGGCGATCGACCGGCACCATGTACATGCCGTCCAGGCACAGGCTGACGATGAATGCGTACAGCGAGCGGGGCAGCCTTGCAGCGCGCAGGAAGCTGTCGAAGTCGCGACCCTCGTGGGTCGTGATCTCGTGCGCTGGCATCATCGTCAGCGTCATGAAAAAGCCGAGCGCCCGTTCGTGTTCGGCGGCCGGAATGCCGAGCCAGTCGAACAGCACGAATGGATCGACACCACTATCCGGCATCGCAGGCATCGCCCGGTACTCGCCCTGCGGTGTCCGGTAATAGCTTCCGGAACGCGATTCGACGAGGGTGACGCGATCCTGCACTCCCAGCGTGTCGACCAGCTTCTGGCACCAGTTGTCGACCACGGGTGCTCCCATCACGGGCCATGCCTGATACGTGAAGCCGTTCTTGTGCAGCGTCATCGCCTTGCCGCCGGAGACGTTGTTCTTCTCGGCGAGCAGCACCCTGAAGCCGCGTTGTGCGAGCAGCGCCGCGCAGGCGGAACCGCCGAAGCCGGCGCCGATCACGATGACGTCGTGGGTGTTGCCGTTCATGACTCGATGCCTCGCACGGATTGCTCTCGGTCCAGAGTCTGGACATACGGCGTGCACGTGTGGGCTGTCGTTTCCCCGCTTTGGGGAATCGCTGCATCGGGGCAGCGGATTCACGGCTTCGTGGTACGCCTGCGACGGCGGCCACCGAGGTCGCTCAGCCAGAACGCATCGGTGATGCGGAGCACGATCTCGACCTGGCGTTCCGTCGCCTGCTCGCCGAGTGGTTCGATGTCGAGCACGCCACGATAGATCGGTGCCATCGTGACGTACGACATCACGATGTTGTTGAAGGCGATCACGGTCCATAACAGCAGGTGGCGCACCTCGTCGTCCACGCTGGCGAGGGCTTCCAGTGCAGCGACGGTTCCGCCGATCATCGGTTCGATCAACTGCTTGGCAATCGTCGCGCTGCCTGGCCCGCCGCTCAGTGCTTCGTGCTGGATGATGCGCGCCAGGTGCGGGTTGCGGATATGCATGCGTACCACGCGGGCCTGCCAGTCACGGATGCGTTCACGCGTCAGGGTGCCTTCGCGCAGTTCTGCGAGTGGTGCATTGAAGCGCTCGATCAGCCGGTTCAGTACGGCACGATACAGCGCTTCCTTGTTGCGGAAATGGTTGTACAGGCTGGGTGCGCGGATGCCGATGCGATCGGCGACATCGCCCAGCGTGGTCGCGTGGTAGCCGCGTTCGGCGAACAGTTCCTCGGCAGCATCGAGGGCGCGTTCGGCGGTGGGTTTCATCGCGCGGTGTTCCGTGCTCGGCGTGGCGGCAGAGTATATCCCACGCCCTGCACGGCTGTGCTGGCTGCCTTTGGTTGCGACTGGAGAGGCGGTCGCGAAAGCCCTTCGAGCATTGACCTGAGCGGCGTGTGACAACGCCTCGTCATGTGTTGCGACACTCTCTGAAGAACGCCACGGCCGGGCAGGAGCCGACCGTGGCGTGCTGACTCACCAGCGGTAGGTGAAGCTCGCGCCGTACATGCGGGGGTCGTCCCAGTACGAGGTGGTCAAGTTGCCGAAGCCCGGGCCGAAGTCGATGAAGTTCGACACGTGCTTCTCGTCGGTCGCGTTGCGTACCCACAGTGCCGCTTCGCCATGACCCGAACCGAGCGGCATTTCCGTCAGCGCGAGGCGCAGGTTCAGCAGCCCCACCGAGCCCACCTTGGAGTTGCGGGCGATCGGTTTCGACGGGTCGTACGCAGGGCCACTCGCCGCGAGCTGGTACGCGTACGAATACCATGAGGACTGGTACGTGAAGTCCGCGATGGCACGCAATGATCCATGGTCGGTCTCGGCAAGCCGTGCATCGACGAGGAGGTTGAACGAGTCCTTCGGCGCATGGATCATCGCGCGGTTGTTGGCCTGGTCGATACCACCGTCCATGAACTTCTTGTATTCGGAGTCCAGGTAGCCGTAGCTCGCCTGCAGGCGCAAGCCGTCGAAGGGAACGAATACGCCCTCGATCTCCAGGCCCTTGGTTTCTGCTTCGCCGGCGTTGCGCACCACGGAGCCCGACGCGCCTTGCGCGGTAAAGATCGACAGTTGCATGTCTTCATTCTTGTTGAAGAACGCAGCCACGTTCAGTTGCGCACGCCCGTCGAGGAACATCCCCTTGTAACCGATCTCGTACGATTTCAGCTTCTCGGGCTTGTACGGCGTCGTCACCTCATGGATGCGCGAAGCCATGCCTTCGGGCGTGAAGTCGAGCTCTCCGCTGAATTCGCCGTTGTAGCCACCGCTCTTGAAGCCCTCGGAATACTTCCCATAGACGCTGTGGTCGTCGTTCAGATCGTAGCCGAGGCTGATCAGGGGCGTGGTCGCAGCGAAGCTGTCGGAACCCCTGGTTCCCTCCGGGATCAACGGGATGAAGGGCGAGCCTTGCGCGAAGTTCACGCCGAGCACGCGAGTGCCCGTCTTGTCTTCTTCGGTGCGGCGCAGTCCCAGCGTAAGCGTGAGCGCGTCGGTGAGTTCGTATTCGAACTGACCGTATACCGCCACCGATTTGGCAGTGAACGCGTAGCGCGAATCGAAGTTGAAGGTGCCGAAGAAGAAGGTCTGCGGGTTCAGTACCGACCCATCGTCCTTGAAGTAGTAGAGGCCGGCGACGTAGTTGAAGCGATCGCCGCTGCCGACGAGTTGCAGCTCCTGCGATTTCTGGTCGTACTCTGCATCACGCGCCGTGTGGGCGACCGCAACGATGCTGCCGTCGAGGTCGATCGCGTCATCCCAGTTCATCTTGCGGTAGGCGCTGATCGACTTCAGCGTATGGCGATCGTTGATGTCCCAGGTCAGCGTCAGCGAGTGGCCGTCGACATCCGATTTTTCGTAGGTGTCCAGGTCCAGCGCTGCTCTTTTCAGCCGGTGTTTCGTCGGCGTCATGCCCGGAATGCCGAGATCGCTGCGATAGAGCTGGTTCAGCGGCGGCTTCTGGTCGATATCGGTGGTATCGAAACGGTAGTCGGCCTCGAAGTTGTCGGTAAACGCCAGGTTCACTGCCAGACGACCGGCAAAGTCGTCCTTCGACGCGGCTTCGCGCGTAGGTCCGTTGACTACCTTCACCCAGCCGTCGCGCTGCGCCGACTGCAGGCCGAACGATACGCTGGCGATACCCACGCGCGGCAGGTCCATCGCAACCTTCGTGGTGTGTGCACCGTAGTTGCCGAGGCTGATCGTCGCCGAGCCGCCGAACTCGCCGCTCGGTTTGCGCGTGACGAAGGACAGGGCGCCCGCGAGCGTGTTGCGGCCGTACAGCGTGCCTTGAGGTCCACGCAGCACTTCGATGCGCTCGACGTCGACCACGTCGAAGACCGATCCCAGTGATTTGCCGATATATACCCCATCGACGTAGATGCCTACGGGCTGGTCCCAGTAAAGAGCCGGGTTCTGCTGCGCGCTGCCGCGGATCGCGATCTGCGAGGCGGTGGCGCTTCCGGGTGCCTTGCTGACCTGGATGTTCGGTGCGAGTCCGTGCAGGCTTTCGATATTGGTGAGCCCACGCGACTCGATCTGGTCGGCACCGAATGCGCTGATCGCAATCGGCACGTCCTGCAGGCTTTGCTCGCGCTTCTGCGCGGTAACCACCATTTCCTCGATTCCGCCGCCGTGACGCTCCTGCGCCAGCACGGCAGGCGAGGCGAGCAGTTGCGAAATCGCCAGTGACAGCGCCAGGGCGCCGTATCGTTCGAGTTGCTTGTGCATTTCCCGTATTCCCCTTGTTGCGGTGAGATTGTCTCCTCGCGGCATCCTTGCCGGCGCGCGCATTGTGTTCGCAACGGGCTGCTGATTGCTGTGAAAATGTTCATACGATCCATGTTGCTGCGAACTGTGCCACAGGATGGGTTGTCGCCGGCGTTTGCACAGGCTCGCGTGCCGGGTCCAGAATGCTGGCCCCGTGAAAGACGGCCGTTGCATCCTGCAACGCCGGTGTTGGAAGCGCCGAGGAGGTTGCGATGTCGATACCCCCCCATGCCGGTCTGTCCACCCGTTGTGTGCATGGGCATGCGTTCGACGACGCCCACGGCAGCGCGCTGCTGCCGGTCTATAACACCACGACCTTCGCTTTCCCGAGCACGGCAGATCTGCTCGATGTGATCGATGGTCGCAAGCCAGGCAGCCTGTATACGCGCTACGGGATGAACCCGAGCATCCAGGCGCTCGAACAGACGCTGGCCGGCCTCGAAGGTGCCGAGGCGGCGTGGGCGTTCAGTTCCGGCATGGCGGCGGAAGCAGCACTGTTTCTTGCCCACGGGCGCGAGGGCATCGTGTGTGTGGGAGATGCCTACGGTGGAACCATGGAGCTGCTGTCGCGGCAACTGCCGTTGCTGGGGATCAGTACGCACCTGATTCTCGGCAGCGAGATCGGGCGGCTCGATGCCCTGCTGGCGGGTGGCGCACGAATGGTATTCCTCGAGACGCCGACCAACCCGGTGCTCGAGCTGTTCGATATCGGTGAAATCGCGGCACGTGCGCACGCGCACGGCGCCCGCCTCGCGGTCGACAACACCTTTGCGTCGCCGGTCAACCAGCGTCCGCTCGAACTCGGAGCCGACTTCGTCGTGCACAGTGCGACCAAATACCTCGGCGGTCACAGCGATCTCACGGCGGGTGCGCTGATGGGCTCGAGCGAGTTGCTGCTGCCGGTGTGGGACTGGCGCAAGAACCTCGGTTCGATGCCGGCGCCGGGAACCGCGGACCTGCTGATGCGCAGCCTGCGCACGCTGGTCGTTCGGGTACGCCAGCAGAACGCTTCTGCGCAGGCGATCGCCGAGGCGATGGCAAGTCATCCGCGGGTGGCCCGCGTGCTCTACCCGGGATTGCCGGGCTGTGCGGGTCACGAGCTCGCGAAGCGGCAGATGTACGGCTTCGGCGGCATGCTGACGATCGAGGTGGCGGGTGACGGCACCACAGCGTCGCGGGTTGCGGACCGCCTGCGCGTGTTCGCGCTGGCGCCCAGCCTGGGTGGTGTCGAAAGTCTGGTCACGCAGCCGTGTACGACTACGCACCATGGTCTGAGTGCCGAGGAACGGGCGCGGCGCGGCATCAGCGATGCCATGTTGCGCCTGTCGGTGGGGCTGGAAGATCCGGCCGACCTGATCGCGGATCTGCGCCAGGCGCTCGGCTGAGCCGCAGGCCTGCGTGCGCGCGGTGTCAACCGTGATACCGGTTGCGCGTTGATAAGGGCGTGCCTGCGGATGGGCATTTGACAGTTCGGAATCCAGGGAGACTATCGCATGATCGTACGCAATATCGTTACCTTGCTGGGCGCTGCCGTGCTCGCGCTCGCTGGCTGCACCCCCTACCAGGGTCAGAACGAGGCTGCCGGCATGGTGGTCGGAGGACTGCTGGGTGGTGCGCTGGGTTCGCGAGTTGGCGGGGGGCATGGTCGCACTGCCGCAATCATCGCCGGGACGCTGCTGGGTTCGCACGTTGGCAGCCGGGTCGGAATCACGATGGACGAGGTCGACCGGCGCCATACGGCCGAGACGCTCGAAACCGTACGCACGGGCGTGCCATCGACATGGCGCAACCCCGACAGCAATACCCGGTACACGGTAGTTCCAACGCGAACCTACGCCAGCGATTCCATGCCGTGTCGCGAATACACGGTCGATGCGGTGATCGGCGGGCAGAACGAGAAGGTCTACGGTACGGCTTGCCGTACGGCCGACGGCAACTGGCAAGTGCAGAACTGAAGCACCCGCGGGATGGCGTGGTGGCGCGGCAGCACGCGGCGTGAATACACGGCAACCGCATTACTGGAAGCGGGCCTGCGCCGATTTGTCGGCGCAGGATCCGGTTCTGGCGAGTCTCATCGCACGCTATCCGGATGCTGTACTGGCGGATCGTGGTGATCCGTTCCAGACGTTGGCGCGCGCGATCGTCGGACAGCAGATTTCGGTGAAGGCCGCCGACAGCATCTGGGAGCGTTTTGCCGCGCGCTGTGCCAGCGTCAGCCCTGATGTGGTCGCCAGGCTCGACGCGGGCGACCTCGACGGCTGCGGGCTGTCGCAACGCAAGGTCGAGTATCTGCGTGATCTCGCGTGCCATTTCGACGACGGGCGCATCGATCCGCTGGGCTGGCAGAGCATGGACGACGAGGCCGTGATCGCAGAGCTGATCGCGGTGCGCGGGATCGGACGCTGGACTGCGGAAATGTTCCTGATCTTCGGACTGCGTCGCCCCGACGTCTGGCCGGTCGATGACATCGGCCTGCAGCGTGCGGTAGGGATGTTCTATCGGGGCGGCGAGCGTCCGAGCGCGCAGATGCTGCGCGAGCACGGCACACGTCATGCGCCCTGGCGAACGGTGGCGACCTGGTATCTGTGGCGCAGCCTGGACCCGATGGTGGTCCAGTATTGATTCTTATCTGGACAAACGAAAGGCTGACGCGCTAAGGTTCACCCCGTCTTTACGCCGTGGCGTGTCCTTATCGAACCGATGCCTGGACATTTGCAGACCCCGAATCGCCTCAGATTCTACCTGAGCCGAATGGCCGCTCGCGGATTCAGCGCCGACGAGGTGCTGTACGGCACGGGCCTCGACGCCACGCAGTTGCAGGAAAGCAACCGGCGCATTCTCACTGGCCAGTTCCGGCGGGTGATCCGCAACATGCTCGAACTCACCGACGATCCGTACCTCGGCATCGCGCTGGGTGAGGAGTTCAAGATCAGCAACCTCGGCATCCTCGGCTACGCGGCGCTGAGCGCTGCAAATCTGGCGCAGTCGAGTGAAGTGTTCGACAGGTACGGTTCGCTGAACGAGCTGATCGTCAGTGCGCTCGGCCAGGTACGTGATGGGCGCTGGCTGTTCGAGATGCGCGATGCGTACATGCTGGGCGATCTGTTTCGCTTCGCCGTGGAGGAGTTCGTCAGTCGCACGATGGAGCTGTCGTCGAGCCTGACCAACCGCGAATTTCCGGTGCTCGAACTGCGGCTGGCGTATCCGGAGCCGCCGGATCTGTCGGCCTACCGGCGCCGCTTCGCGTGTCCGATGCACTTCGATCAGCCGCAGAACGTGGTGTATTTCGACGCCGCACGGCTGCAGGATCCGATCAGCCTGGCAAACGTCGAGGTGTTCAAGCTCTGCGAGCGACAGTGCCAGTTGCTGGTCTCGCAGAAAGAGGATACCGATCTGCTGTCGCGCCGCATCCGTGACTATCTGGTCAAGAATCCGGGCTGTTTTCCGTCGCTCGATGATATGGCAGCACGCTTCAACCTCGGTTCGCGCACGTTGCGGCGCCGGCTTGCGGCAGAAGGGCTCACGTACCAGCAGATACTTGACGACACGCGTTGCGAGCTTGCGGTGCAGTACCTGCAGCATACCGGCCTGACGCCGAAGGAGATCGGTTTCATCCTCGGCTACGGCAGCGTGTCGAACTTCCGGCGTGCCTTCAAGGCATGGACGGGCCACAAGCTCAGCGAGTTCCGTGAATCGAGAGTCCTCGTCGAGCGGATCGTGGTCCATCACCCCGCGAGCTGAGGAAAACCCCGTGGCTGGCGAACACGAACCGGTCGCACTCACCCGTTACGCGCACGGCGGGGGTTGTGGCTGCAAGATTGCACCGGCGCTGCTTCGCGAGATTCTCGGTGAATCGGCGCTGAATTCGCTGGTGCCGGCGGATCTGCTGGTCGGCAACGAGAGCAGCGACGATGCGGCCGTATGGCGCCTGAACGACGAGCAGGCGATCGTTGCGACCACCGATTTCTTCATGCCGATCGTCGATGATCCGTTCGATTTCGGACGCATCGCAGCGACCAATGCCTTGTCGGACATCTACGCGATGGGAGGCACGCCGCTGTTTGCGCTGGCGATCGTCGGCATGCCGGTCGACAAGCTGCCACCGGCGGTGATCCGGGCGATCCTGCGCGGTGGAGAAGCGGTATGCCGCGATGCGGGAATTCCGGTTGCCGGTGGACACTCGATCGACTCGCCGGAACCGATCTACGGGCTGGTGGGGATCGGAGTCGTGCATCCTGCCCGCCTGCTGCGCAACGACACCGCACGCCCGGGCGATGTACTGCTGCTGGCAAAGCCGCTCGGTACCGGCGTGTTGTCGGCCGCGCTGAAGAAGGGAGCGCTCGACGCGGATGGCTACGCCGCGCTGATCGCCTGCACCACGCAACTGAACCGTATCGGGGCGGCTCTGGCGCGTCTCGATGCGGTGCACGCAATGACCGACGTCACCGGTTTCGGCTTGCTGGGGCACGCGCTCGAGATGGCGCGCGGTTCGGGTTGTCGCGTCCGCATCGAAGACGCGGCGCTGCCGTTCATTGCCGGAGTGCCCGAACTGGCGGAGCGCGGCTTCGTGACCGGGGCATCCGCGCGCAACTGGCAGAGCTACGGCGCCGAGGTGGCACTGCATGCCGGTTGCAGCGATACGCGACGTGCGTTGCTGTGTGATCCGCAGACCAGCGGCGGTCTGTTGATCAGTTGTGCTGCCGATGCAGCCAGAGAAATCGAGGTGTTGTTGAACGAGGCGGGCTTTCTGCAGGCAGCACGGATCGGGCAGGTGCTGCAAGCCGGCTCAGGCGCGCTCGTCAGCGTCGTCTGAGCGCCAGCACAGCCGCATTTCCAGTACCAGCGGTGCACCGGGGTGCACGATGGCTGGCTGTGAGTTCAGCGCATCGGGCGGTGCGGTCCACGGTTCCACGCAGAGTGCATGTTGGGGCTTTTCGTAGACCACCCACCAGGGATGGCTGGAGCCGATCGCGAGCCGCAGCGCCCCCGGCCAGTGCAGGCAGGGATCCTGGCGCAGCGCGGTGAGGCATTCGTCACCATCGCGCCTGGTTGCCGGCAATAGCGTACCGGTCGGCAGCCCGTCGCCGTCGAGCACCGCACGCATCGCTGCGTCGCAGTGCAGGCGCAGCAGCCCGCCGCGCGTGAGCCGGCGGCGAAACCAGGGGTGAAACCCCGCGCTGGCTGGATAGCTCGCGTGCTCGGCGTGCAGTTCGAGACGAGCGCTCAGCGAATCGTCGTCGAGCGTGAAGCGCTGCAGTGCAAAACCGCCGAGAGGCCAGTCCGGTCCGAACTCGCAGCGCAGCGTGTCCGTTGCGATGCGCTCCCACGCGCGCGACAGCACGGTGCCGTGCATCGGGTGCGAGACGCCGGCCTGCACGATGCGGTACTCGCGCCCGTCGAAATGGAAACGGCCGTCGCGCAATCGTCCGGCCCAGGGTGCCAGCGGATAGCTGCCCCACGCCAGCGGGTCGGCGTTGGCGCCGACCAGCAGTTCCTCGCCCAGAACATTCAACGACGCGATGCGCCCGCCGTGCGCAGCCGCCACGCGTACGCGGCAACGGGTGTTTTCCAGCAGCAGGTCCATGGATGCAGTGTAATCGGCCGCTCAGGTGCAGGAGCGCACCTCGGCAGATTGATTCCCGGAGGCAATGAAAAACCGGAGCCTGCAACGGAATATGGCATTCCGCTGCAGGCTCCGGTCAGAGCAACACGAAGCCCGTGGGCCGGTGTTTACCAGTTGAAGCTGAACGCTGCTCCGAAGGTGCGTGGTTCCTGGTAGTACGCAAGGCGATACCCCGCAAAGAAGCCAGGCCCGAAGTCGATGTAGTTCGTCGGCTGGCGCTCGTCGGTTGCGTTGCGAACCCACAGCGAAAACTCACCCGTACCATCGCCCAGAGTGAGTTCCGACAGCGACACGCGTGCATTCAGCAGGCCGTAGTTGTCGATGCGCGAGTACTTCGCAATGGTTCGAGCCGGGTCGATCTGCTGCTTCTGGTACGCGTAGCCGTAGAAGGCCTCCGTGTAGCTGTAGTCGATGAACGCACGGATTTCACCCCACTCGGTCGTGCCGAGCAGCGCATCGGCCGAGAGGTTCAACGTGTTCTCCGGGGCGTGCGGGAACGAGCGGTTCGAGGCGACGTTGCTGATCGGCAGCCCGGCTCGCGGTGCTTCCATGAACTTGTCCCACTCGGCGTCGAGGTAGCCGTAGCTGAACTGCAGGCGCAACTGTTCGATCGGCACCCAGGTGGCCTCGAGCTCGAAGCCCTTGGTCGTCGCTTCGCCTGCGTTGCGCACGTACGAGATGCCGGGCAGTCCGGAGAACTGCGTGACGTGCATGTCTTCAATGGTGTTCTGGAAGAGCGCGGCGTTCAACTGCAGCGTGCCGTCGAGCAGGGTCGACTTGGCACCGAGTTCCCAGGTCTTCTGCTGTTCCGGCTTGTAGGGGTGATTCAGCGCCTCGTCCAGGCTGGCCGCCTCGCCCTGGAAGCCGCCGCTCTTGAAGCCTTCGGAGTACTTCAGGTAGACGTTCAGGTCGTCGCTGAATGCGTAGGCGGCGCTCAGCATCGGCGTGGTGTCGGAGAAGGACTTGCTGGCCTTCCCGAACGGAATGCGTTGGCTGGGGATGGACGCCTCCTTGTAGCGCCAGCCGTCCTTGTCCTCTTTCGTGTGGCGCAGGCCTGCGCTCAGCGTGAGCTGCTCGGTGGCGTGCCAGTCGAGTTGCGTGTAGGCGGCCTTGGCCTCGGCGCCGAAACCGTATTGGGAGCTGTCGGTGCCGAAGAAGAACACGTGCGGGTTGATGGTGAAGCCGTCGTCCTTGTAGTAGTACAGGCCGACCACGTAGTTCAGGTTTGCTACATCACCGACCAGTTGCAGCTCCTGCGATTTCTGGTCGTAGTCGGAGTAGCGGTTCGCCGTTGCGATCGTCAACCGCGTGCCGTCGAGATCGACCGAGTCATCGTTCTTCAGGTCGCGGTAGGCGCTGATCGATTTCAGCGTGTTGTGCTCGTCGATCTGCCAGGTCAGCGTCAGCGCATGCCCCTTGAGTTCGAGCGTTTCGTAGCCGGGCCAGTTCGTGGCGACCTTTCCACGGCGTTTGGTTGCTGCAAACTGCGCTGCCTGGGACAGAGCGGGGACGGCGCTCGGGCCGACGTAGTAGAGCTGACTATGCGGCGGCGTCTGGTCTACATCGGTGTAGTCGTAGCTGTATTCCGCCGTGAAGTTGTCGGCGATGTCGAACCCGAGTGCGAGGCGCGCGCCGAGCTTGTCGCGGCTGTCGAGTTCGCTGCCGGGGCTCGAGTGCGACAGCTTCACCAGGCCATCGCGCTTTTCCGAGCGCACCGCAAACGAAGCGCGCACGATGCCCATCTTCGGCAGATCGATCGATACGCGTTCGGTGTGGTACCCGTAGTTGCCGAGTTCCAGCTTCACCGAACCACCGAACTCGCCGCTCGGCTTCTTCGTGATCAGGTTGACCGCGCCGGCCATGGTGTTGCGACCGTAAAGCGTGCCCTGCGGCCCGCGCAGCACCTCGATACGCTCCAGGTCGACGACGTCGAACACCGATCCCACGGACTTGCCGAGGTATACGCCGTCGAGATACATCCCGGTGCTCGGCTCCCAGTACATCGCGGCGTTCACGGTCACGCCACCGCGGATCGCCACCTGCGAGACCACGTTGCTGTTCGGGTACTTGCTGATCATCAGGTTCGGCGCCAGCGCCTTCAGGTCGAGAATGTCGTCGATCCCGCGCTCCTCGATCTGCGCCTTCGTGATGGCGCTGATCGCGATCGGCACGTCCTGCAGTCGTTCCTCGCGCTTCTGTGCCGTGACGATCACTTCCTCGATCGCTGTCTTGTCCTGGGCCAAGGCCAGGCCCGGGACCGATGCGGCGAGTGCTGCACCGATCAATGCGGCAATACCGGTCTTCTGCAAGTTGGG
Organism: Pseudomonadales bacterium; assembly: GCA_024234165.1. Classification (NCBI taxonomy): domain Bacteria; kingdom Pseudomonadati; phylum Pseudomonadota; class Gammaproteobacteria; order Pseudomonadales; species Pseudomonadales bacterium. The sequence goes on along the minus strand of JACKOP010000001.1, from coordinate 1,084,814 downwards.
CTGTCGGGTAGTCTTCATGAAGTCTCCTGGGTTGTAGTCGGTTCAATATGCACGCGGCGGTTGTCCCGCTCTTCTTCAGGTATCTCGTTGGTAAGTCTACTTGAGCGCGGCGATATGGCTCCCGCAATCCCGCGGAATTGTACCGATTTGCGTCAGCAAAATTCACACGGTCACGGGCGCTCCTGCCCCGGGGCGAGGCATGGGCGCAAGGTGAGTGAAGGGTGCACTGCGCCGGGCTGCACCCGTTACATGGGGCTCAGAAGCCGCGGTAATCCGGATCGACCTCGTGCAGCGCGCAGGGTGGGGAGGCGCAATCATCCGGTTCCGGTGCGGCCTCCTCCGTCTCCACATCGGCAATCGGCGTGGCGGGGGAAGGGTTTGTGACCGACGGCGTCGTGTCCATCGGTTGCCGTGGATCGCTCATCGCCAGATCCTCCTGTGACACGTCATGATACGCCCGACGCGTCGTCGAAGGTGGATCGTGCGTAACCCGCGCGTGTCGCCACCGGCGCTACACTGCGCCGGAAGCAGGTTGCGGGCGCACCTGATGTCGATGGGCCGGGAACAGGCGAGGAGACCACAAGGTGAGCGACGCAGGCAGACTGAGCGGCAAGGTGGCGGTGATCACGGGTGGCGCCGCGGGAATCGGCGCGGCGATGGCGCGGTTGTTCGTGCAGGAAGGTGCACGGGTCGTGATCGGTGATCTGAAGGAAGACGAGGGACAGGCGCTGGCGACCGAACTGAATGCGGCAGCAGAGCGACGTGTCGCGCTGTTCCAGCGTACCGACGTGACCTCTCCGGCCGATCTCGAGACGCTGGTGGCGCAGGCCGAGGGTGCATTCGGCCGTCTCGATGTGCTGTGCAACAACGCCGGCATCGGCAGCATGGGTGATTCGGTCACGCTCGGGATCGAGCAGTGGCGGCATGTGATCGACGTCGACCTGAACGGTGTGTTCTACGGCTGCAAGGCGGCGATTCCGGCGCTGCGCCGTGCCGGCGGCGGCGCCATCGTGAACACGGCGTCGATTTCGGGCATCGGCGCCGACTACGGCTTTGCAGCGTACAACGCGGCCAAGGCCGGGGTGATCAACTACACGCGCACGCTGGCGCTCGATCATGCACACGAAAACATCCGCTGCAATGCATTGTGCCCGGGCCTGGTCCTGACCACGCTGACGCACGACATCCTGGGCATCGACCCGCTGGCAAAGGCGTGGTGCGATGCGATCCCGATGGGCAGGCCCGGGCAGCCGGAAGAACTCGCCCGGGTTGCGCTGTTTCTGGCCTCGGACGAGGCGAGCTACATGACGGGTTCCGCCGTCGTCGTCGACGGCGGGCTGATCGCGAACAACGGACAACCGAATATCCCGGTCATTCTGTCCGGGATGTGAAGGCGCCACGCGCGTCATCCGGATGGTCGAGAGCGGGGATCCGTCGGCATGAATGCCGACCTACGTAGGTCGGGTTTCAACCCGACGGTATACGTAGGTCGGGTTTCAACCCGACAGGTATGCGTAGGTCGGGTTTCAACCCGACGGGTGTACACGTAGGTCGGGTTTCAACCCGACGATGGCGTGAATGCGTTCAGGCCACCGCCGCTACGGTCAGCGGATTGCGGATCAGGTAATCGAAGGCAGACAGACTGGCCTTTGCGCCTTCTCCCACGGCGATCACGATCTGCTTGAATGGCACCGTGGTTGCGTCGCCGGCGGCAAATATGCCCGCTACCGACGTCTGCCCGCGCGCGTCGATCCGGATCTCACCGTTGCGCTCCAGATCGAGCGTGTCGCGCAGCCAGTCGGTGTTTGGTTGCAGCCCGATCTGCACGAACACGCCTTCCAGATCGATATGGTGGTCGACGCCGCTGGCACGCTCGCGGTAGCTGATACCGTCGACGCGGGTGCCATCACCGCTCACTTCGGTGGTCTGGGCGCCGAGGATCACGGTGGTGTTCGGCAGGCTGCGCAGACGTTGCTGCAGCACGGCGTCCGCGCGCAGCTCGTCGAGGAACTCGATCAGCGTGACGTGCGTCGCGACACCTGCGAGGTCGATCGCGGCTTCGACGCCCGAATTGCCGCCGCCGATCACTGCGACACGCTTGCCCTTGAACAGCGGTCCGTCGCAGTGCGGGCAGTACGCGACACCGCGACCGCGGTATTCGCGTTCGCCCGGCACGTTCATCTCGCGCCAGCGGGCGCCGGTGGCGAGCACGACCGAACGTGCCTTGACCGTCACACCACTGGCGAGACGGATCTGGTGCAGCGCCCCGTTGCTGCCGGGAAGCAGTGCCTCGGCGCGCTGGTTGTTCATGATGTCCGCCTCGTAGCGGCGCACATGCTCCTCGAGCGCGCGTGCGAACTGCGGTCCTTCGGTGTGCGGAACGGAGATGAAGTTCTCGATCGACGCCGTGTCGAGCACCTGCCCGCCGAATCGCTCGGCGATCACGCCGGTGCGAATGCCCTTGCGTGCCGCGTAGATCGCAGCGGCGGCGCCAGCGGGTCCGCCACCGACGATCAACATGTCGAAGTGTTCCTTGGCAGCGATGCGTGCTGCCTCGCGTTCGGCTGCACCGGAGTCCAGCTTTGCCAGAATTTCGGCAACGCCGCTGCGCCCTTGCGTGAATGGCTTTCCGTTCAGGAACACCGCGGGCACCGCCATGATTTCATGGGCGGCAACCTCGTCCTGGAACAGCGCACCGTCGATCATCGTGTGCGTGATGTGCGGGTTCACTGCGGCCATCGCGTTCAGCGCCTGCACCACGTCGGGGCAGGTCTGACACGACAGCGACACATAGGTTTCGAAATGGAACTCGCCGCGCAGTGCGCGTACCTGCTCGAGCGTGTCTGCATCGATCTTCGGCGGATGACCGCTCGTCTGCAGCAGCGCAAGCACCAGCGAGCTGAATTCGTGTCCGAGCGGAAGCCCGGCGAAGCGCATGCGCGCCGCGTCGCCGGCCTTGCGGATGGCGAACGACGGGCGTCGTGCGTCATTACCGTCGCGCAGCACGCGGATCGACGACGACGTCGCTGCCACCTGCTCGAGCAACCGTTCGAGCTCGCGCGAGTGCGGGCTGTCGTCGAGAGATGCGACCAGTTCCACGGGAGCGACGAGTCGCTCCATGTAGCCCTGCAACTGGCGGCGGATGTTGTCGTCGATCATCGTGACTGCCCTCCGGATCTCAGATCTTGCCGACGAGGTCGAGCGACGGGGCCAGCGTGGCGTCGCCTTCCTTCCATTTCGCGGGGCAGACTTCGCCCGGATGTGCGGCAACGTATTGCGCTGCCTTGACCTTGCGCAGCAGTTCCGTTGCGTCGCGACCGATGCCACCGGCGTTGATCTCGATGATCTGGATATGACCGTTCGGGTCGATCACGAAGGTGCCGCGTTCGGCCAGACCGGCGGCCTCGATCATCACGCCGAAGTTGCGGGTGATCGTGCCGGTCGGGTCGCCGATCATCGGATAGCGGATCTTGCGGATCGTGTCCGAGGTATCGTGCCAGGCCTTGTGCGTGAAGTGCGTATCGGTCGATACGGAATAGATTTCGACGCCGATGCGCTGGAATTCCGGGTAGTGGTCGGCGAGATCACCGAGTTCGGTGGGGCAGACGAACGTGAAGTCTGCCGGATAGAAGAACACCACCGACCACTTGCCGCGCAGGTTGGCGTCGGTGACGGGTACGAACGCACCGTTATGGAACGCGGTTGCGCTGAACGGTTTGACTTCGGTATTGATGAGTGATTGCACGGCTCTATTCCTCCCGTTGGTTGACTTTGTCGCAGGTGGCGACGGGAGGCACTCTAAGCGACGGAATGATTTCAATCAAATTGAATATAAGGATTGGGACGATTGAATTAATAGATTGAAATCCACCGCCGTCGAAGATGCCGTTTGTGGCGGATTCACGTTGGCTGCCGGTGGCGCGGTGCCGTCGGCGAACGTGGCCGGATGCTATGCTGCGCAGCCATCGCGCAGCAGTGCAATACGCAGTCGGATGAGTCCGGGTCGGGGAGGCAGGTAAGGTTATGCCACAGGGGTCCAGTTCGCGGATCGTCTGCAAGTTCGGTGGGTCCAGCCTGGCGAGCGCCGCGCAGTTCAGCAAGGTGCGCGCGATCGTCGACGCTGACCCGCGTCGGCGCATCGTCGTGCCGTCGGCGCCCGGCAAACGCAACGCGAAGGACGCCAAGATCACCGACCTGCTGTACCTGTGCCATCATGCGGCCAGTATCAAGGCGGATTTTTCGGCACCGTTCCGCCAGATCGTCGAACGTTACGAGGAGATCGAGCGCGAGCTTGGTCTCGCGATCGGCATCGGTGCCGAGGTCGAGGCATTGCGCGAGCAGTTCGAGCGCGGTGTCAGTGCCGACTACGCGGCGTCGCGCGGCGAACATTTCTGTGCCCGCTTGCTTGCGGCCTGGCTGGGCGCAGAATTCGTCGAACCGGCCGACTGTATCGTGATCGGACCGCAGGGCACGGCGCTGCCTGAAACCTACGCTCTGCTCGGTGCGCGCCTGGCCGATCCCGCGCGACGCTACGTCGTGCCCGGTTTCTACGGTCGCGACGTCGAAGGGAACGTGCGGACCTTCTCGCGCGGTGGCTCGGACGTCAGCGGTGCGATCGCCGCACGCGCGGCCGGCGCCGAGCTCTACGAGAACTGGACCGACGTCTCCGGCATGTTGATGGCCGATCCGCGCATCGTCGACAACCCGCGACCGATGGCTGAAGTCACCTACGCCGAGATCCGCGAACTGTCCTATATGGGCGCGTCCGTACTGCACGACGAGGCGATGGCGCCGGTGCGCGAGGTTGCGATCCCGGTCAATATCCGCAATACCAACGATCCTGCCCATCCCGGTACGCGGATCGTCGCACGCCTCTCGCCGGAAGTCGAAAAGAGCACGCAGATCGCGGGTGTGGCCGGGAAGAGCAGCTTCGCGATGATCACGATCGGCAAGCACCTGATGAATCGCGAGGTCGGTTTCGTCTATCGCCTGCTCGGGGTGCTGGAGCGCAACGGCATCGCGTTCGAGCACTGCCCGTCGAGCATCGACACCGTCAGCGTGGTCATGGAAGCTGCACAGCTCGACGGGCGTGTCGAGCAGATCATCGACGAGATCCGCCGCACGCTCGAACCCGACGATATCGATTTCGTGGCACAGATCGCGCTGATCGCGATCGTCGGTGAAGGCATGGCGCACACGGTGGGCATCGCGGCCAGGGTTTTCACCGCACTGTCTGAAGCGAAGGTGAACGTTCGTCTGATCAATCAGGGATCATCGGAGCTCAACATCATCGTCGGCGTGGCGCCGGAAGATTATCCGCGTGCGGTGCGCGCACTGTACGCAGCATTCGTCGACTGAAGAACCACCATAGCGGGTGCCTGACATGCTGCGGCGCAACCTGATTGCCAACTTCGCCGTCCTGCTTTGCATCGCTGCGGCATTTGCCGGGGGATGGGCGTATTTCAACCGCCCGGTTCCGGTGCCGGACTGGCCGGAGCATGTGTCGGGGTACTCGTTCTCGCCGTTCCGGTACGGACAGGATCCGACCCGGGGAATCTATCCGGAGCCCGAGCAGATCCGCGCCGACGTGGAACTGCTGTCCGGGCAGACCAACCGCCTGCGTACCTATTCGGTGCGCGATTCGCTGGGCGAGATTCCCGCGATCGCGCAGGAATACGGCATGAACATCACACTCGGGGTCTGGATCAGCCGTGACCTCGAGGCAAACGAGTACGAGGTGAACCGGGCGATCGAGATCGCCAATCGCGAACGCAATATCGACCTGGTGATCGTCGGCAACGAGGCGGTGTATCGTGGCGACGTCACGCCGGAGCAGTTGATCGCCTATGTCGAACGGGTGCGTGAAGGTGTCAAGGCTACCGTGACGACGGCAGAGCCGTGGCATATCTGGTTGAAGTACCCGGAACTCGCCAGCCATGTGCGCGTGATCGCGGCCCACGTGCTGGTGTACTGGGAAAAGGTGCCGCCCGCCGAGGCGGTCGCCGCCACGTTGACGCGCGCCAAGGACATGCGCAAACGCTTCCCGAAGAAACGATTGGTGCTCGCCGAGGTCGGTTGGCCCTCGCATGGGCGTGCCCAGGGACAGGCCGAAGCCTCGTACGCGGAGCAGGCGATCTACCTGCGCACGCTGCTGAACAAGCTGAACAGCGCCGGCTATGACTACTTCGTGATCGAGGCCTTTGATCAGCCATGGAAGACCGGTGACGAAGGCGACGTCGGCGCCTACTGGGGCGTCTACGACGTCGATCGCAATCAGAAGTTTCCGTTCAGCGGCCCGGTGGTCGCGATTCCGGAATGGCGCACCCTGGCCGCGGTTTCGATCGTGATGGCGGTGCTGGCGTTCGGTCTGCTGCTGATCGATGGCTCCGGCCTGAAGCAGCGCGGGCGTGCATTCCTCGCGCTGATCGCTTTCGCGGTGGCTTCATTCCTCGTGTTCGTGGCCTACGACTATTCACGCCAGTATCTGGGCTGGCTCGAGTACAGCCTTGGTGCGTTGCTCGTGCTGTCGGCGATCGGCGTGTTCACGGTGCTGTTCACCGAGGCGCACGAACTCGCCGAGACCGTGTGGGCGGCGCGCCGTCGCTCGTTCCGCTCGGTGCATGATGCCGGCGTGCGGCAGCCGAAGGTTTCGGTTCACGTGCCGTGCTACAACGAGCCGCCCGAGATGATGGTGCGCACGCTCGATGCGCTGGCGCGGCTCGAGTACTCGAACTACGAAGTGCTGGTGATCGACAACAACACGGCCGACGAGGCGGTGTGGCGCCCGGTCGAGGAACATTGTCAGCGCCTCGGGTCGCGGTTCCGCTTCTTCCACGTGCGACCGCTCGCCGGGTTCAAGGCCGGTGCGCTGAACTACGCGCTCGATCGCACTGCTGCCGATGCGGAGATCATCGCGGTGATCGACGCCGACTATCTGGTCGAGCCGACCTGGCTGGAGTACCTGACGCCACATTTCGCAAACCCGCAGATCGCGATCGTGCAGGCGCCGCAGGATTACCTGGACGGCGACGAATCGCTGTTCAAGAGGCTCTGCTACGCGGAGTACAAGGGCTTCTTCCATATCGGCATGGTCACCCGCAACGATCGTGATGCGATCATCCAGCACGGCACGATGACGATGATCCGTCGCAGCGTGCTCGACGAGTTGCGCTGGGGCGAGTGGACGATCACGGAAGACGCGGAACTCGGCCTGCGCGTGTTCGCAGCCGGCCACTCGGCGGCCTACGTGCTCGAATCGCACGGCCGTGGCCTGATGCCGGACCGTTTCGTCGACTACAAGAAGCAGCGTTTCCGTTGGGCCTACGGGGCGATGCAGATCATGAAGCATCATGCCGGCATGCTGTTTCTGGGACGTGACACGGAGCTGTCGCGTGGTCAGCGCTACCACTTCATCGCCGGCTGGCTGCCGTGGTGCGCCGATGGGCTCAACCTGTTCTTCACCACGGGTGCGCTGGTATGGACGGCTGCCATGCTGTTGGTGCCGCGCCAGGCGTTGCCGCCCGACATCATCTTCGCGTTGCCGCCGTTGCTGCTGTTCTTCGGCAAGGTGGCGAAGATCCTCTACGTGTACCTGCGCCACCTGCACGTGTCGCTGGGCACTTCCGTCGGTGCAGCGGTGGCCGGACTCGCGCTGTCGCATACGATCGGCAAGGCAGTGGTGTATGGCCTGGTGACGAACACGATTCCGTTCTTCCGCACGCCGAAACTGCGCGGTCACGGCGGTCTGCTGCAGGCTCTGGACGAAGCACGCGAGGAGCTCTACATCCTGGTTCTGCTCTGGGGTGCGCTGGCGGGCCTGTTGCTCGTGCACGTGATGGATACCACGGATGCCTACGCCTGGGTCGCGATGCTGATCCTGCAGTCGCTGAGCTATCTCGCTGCCGTCGTGATGTCCTTCCTCGCGGTGTTGCCGCCGCGCGAACGCCCGCTGACGCTGGCGCCACCGGTGTCCTGAGATGCGGCGCTGCATTGCGCTGCTGGTCGGCCTCGCGCTCGGTGCGGTGTTCTGGTGGCTGCTCGGGCACGAACAGTTCGTGCCCGGGGAGCTTGCGCCGGGCCAACGCCTGCAGTGTGTTTCCTATACGCCGTTCATCGGCGCCGAGAACCCCGCCAGCTTCCATGCCGATCGCGATCGGCTCGACCGCGATCTGACGTTGCTTTCCGCACAGGTCGGGTGCGTGCGCATCTATTCGGTGCGTGGTCTGGAACTGGTGCCTGAAGTGGCGCGTGCCCACGGCATGACGGTGATCGCGGGCGCGTGGGTAGGGCGTGACGATGCCGAGACGGAGCGCGAGTTGAGCGGCGTGATCGCGCTGGCGAACCGCCATCCGGACGTGGTGCGTGCGGTGCTGGTCGGCAACGAGGTGTTGCTGAGGCGCGAGCGTACCGCCGCGCAGTTGCTGGCGATGCTGGCGCGCGTGCGCGCTGCCGTGCAGCAGCCTGTCAGCTACGGTGACGTCTGGGAGTTCTGGTTGCAGAACCCGTCGCTTGCGACGGGCGTCGACTTCGTGACGATCCACCTGCTGCCGTACTGGGAGAACGATCCCAGCGGCATCGACGCAGCGATCGAGGCAGTGAGCCGGGCGCACGAAAGGACGGCACGGGCGTTCGCCGGCAAGGAAGTCCTGATCGGCGAGACCGGGTGGCCTTCGCAGGGGCGCCAGCGCGAAGGAGCCGTTCCGGGACGCGTGAACGAGGCGCGTTTCGTGCGTGGTTTCGTGCAGCACGCCGAATCGCATGGCTGGCACTACAACCTGATCGAAGCTTTCGACCAGCCGTGGAAGCGCGTGCAGGAAGGTGCAGTCGGCGGTTACTGGGGGCTGTTCGATACCGCGCGGCGTGACAAGCACGTGCTGCGTGGCCTGGTGTCGGATCTGCCGCAGTGGCGCGTGTGTGCAGGCATTGCGGCCGTGTTGTGGCTGGGACTCGTGCTCGGCACCGGCAGCGCCCGCCCGTGGTCTGCGCCGCTGCTCGCACTGATTGCAGCCAACGGCTCCGTGCTGCACCTGCAGCAGATGCGTTTGTTCAGCCGTACTCCGACGGAAAGCGCCTGGTTTCTTGCGCTTGCCGCGCTGGCGTTGACCGCAACCTGGGTCGCGTGCCGGCGCCTGCAGGGTCATGCACGCGTTGCCTGGCACGACGCGGTGATCGGTCTTGCAGCGGCAGCGGCGGGAATCGAAATGCTCGGGCTGTGTTTCGACGCGCGCTACCGGCATTTCCCGCTGGCGGTGTTCGTGGCGCCGGCAGTGGCGGTGTGGCTGTGCGCACCGCGCGATGGCGTATGGCGCGAGCGTTGCCGTGCGCTGGCTGTGCTGTTGCTCGCCTGCGCTCCGTTTGTGTTGTGGCAGGAGACGTGGCGCAACACGCAGGCGCTTGCCTGGCTCGCGCTCACGACGCTGATGGCAGCTGGCCTGCTGCGTGGTGGAGTACCGTCGGTGCGTGGTGCACCGATCACTCCCCGAGTGCTCCCTGGTCAGCAAGCGCCAGCAACGCAATGACCGCAGCCGGAGCGCCCCAGGATACGTTGTAGAGGACCAGTGCCAGCAGCGCGAGCCACAGTGCAACCAGTGCACACGGGTAGCGCCAGCGCCCCAGGCGCAGATGGGCGGCGAGTGCGAACACGATTGCCGCAGTGCCGAATATCTGCAGATGCACCAGCAGGCCGAATCCGGCACGCAGGCCGCACGCCGCGGACTGTGGATCGCGCAGGCAGGGGTCCGCTTCGGCGCTGATCTCGACCCAGCCGAAGCGCAGCGCGTAGAGCAGCGCGAGCCAGCTCGCCGTCGCGAGCACAAGCAGCCCGCGACGACGCCAGCGGTTCGTCCATGGTGGTGCTCGATCACTCATTGCTACGGGTCCGGGCGGATACGACTCGGGCGCGGCAGTATAGAGGGTGTCGCAAAACGCCGTGAAGCGCGGGACGATGCCTTTGCATCGGGGGGCGTGTGCCGCAGGGATGCGGCACCCGAGCCTGCAGGGATGCATTTACGGCGTCCCACCGGTGCAAAGGCATCGTCCCGCGCTGCTCGCATCGACGATCGGAGACTTTTGCGACAGCATCTATAGACTTGCGACGTACGGCAGAGGAGGGAGCGTGATGGCCAATGCGATCAGCGGACGACGTCTGCGCGGTGTCAATCTGGGTGGCTGGCTGGTGCTCGAGAAGTGGATGAAGCCGAGCCTGTTTGCGGGCCTGGAAGCCACCGACGAAACCTCGTGGTGTGTGGAGCTTGGCGCTGCCGCGCCCAGGTTGCTGCGCGCGCACTGGGACAGTTTCATCACGCGCGATGATTTCGCGTGGCTGGCCGAGTGTGGCATCGACGCCGTGCGCATTCCGCTCGGGCACTGGATCTTCGGGCCACCGTATCCGTGGCACGCCGCGTACGGAGCAAATCCGCATCCCTTCGTCGAAGGCGGAATCGAGGTGCTCGACCGTGCGCTCGATTGGGCCGAGGAGTTCGGGCTGCGCGTGATGCTCGACCTGCACGCGGCCCCCGGCTGCCAGAACGGTTTCGACAACGGCGGCATCAAGGACGTCTGTGAATGGCACACGCGCGAGGAGTACCTGGCGCATTCGGTCGACGTGCTGGCGCGGCTGGCGGCGCGTTACCGCGGGCGGCGCTGCCTGCATGCGATCGAGGTGCTGAACGAACCACGCTGGGACGTGCCGACCGCACTGCTCGAGGATTACTACCGGCGGGCATACCACGCGATCCGGGCGCACTGCGCGCCGGCCGAAGCGGCCGTGGTGTTTCACGATGGTTTCCGCACGCACCGCGAATTCCTCGATCTGTTCCGTGAGACCGGGTTCGAGAACGTATGGTTCGACGTGCACCGTTACCAGTGTTTCGACCGTGCCGATATCGACATGGACATTCACGGCCACCTGCACAAGGCCGGCGTGCAGTGGAAGGACGAGGCGCTCGCGATCCAGCACGAACTCGGTGTGCCGGCGATCGCAGGGGAGTGGAGCCTCGGGCTCGATCTGAAGGTCGTCTCGCTGTGGGCGCCCGGACCGTACAACCACGCGCTGGAACGCATGGACCGCTTCCAGGAGAACACGGCATACCGCGGTTATGCGGCCGCACAGTTGCTTGCCTTCGAGCACTATCGTGGCTGGTTCTTCTGGAGCTACCGCACCGAGACCACGCCGGCGTGGAGCTTTCGCGACTGCGTGGAGCGCGGCTGGCTGCCGCCGCGTTTTCAGTGAGAGCCGCCGTTGCCGTTGCGCCTGCCGTTGAACAGAAAACGTGTCTCGGCCAGCCGGTTCAGCACGATCCTGCGGTCGTGCAGGGCTTCCAGTCCGCTGTGGAAGCTGATCGTCAGCAGCGTGCTGTTCGGCAGTTCGTGACGCAGCATCTCGAGGATCAGGCGCTCGCCGCGTGGGTCGAAGGCGTCGGTGGCTTCCTCGAGCAGGATCCACGCCGGGCGGCGTAGCAGAACGCGTGCGAATCCGAGCCGCTGCTGTGCGCGCAGCGGCAGCGCCTGTTCCCAGTTGTCGCTGTCGTCGAGACGCGGTGCGAGCCAGCCGCTTCCGGAGCACTCGAGCGCGCGCAGTATCGTCGCGTCGCTGTAGCCGTCGACCGTTTGCGGATAGCACAGTGCCTGGCGCAGGGTGCCCTCGGGCAGGAACGGCCGCTGCGGTACGCACAGCATCGTCTCCACCTGGGGCAGCAGCACGCGGCCGTTGCCCCAGGACCACAGTTCACCAAGAACCTTGAACAGCGCGCCGGTGACGATCGGATCCCCGGCGATGAGGACGCGTTCGCCGCGGCGGATCTCCAGATCGAGGCGCTCGAGGAGAATGCGGCCGTCGGCTTCGGCGATGCACAGGCCTTCGATTGCAAGTCGCGCCCTGGGCGTGCGTTCGATCGTGATGCGGTTGCCGTCCGGGACGAGTGCCTCTGCATCGAGCCGTTCCATGTCTTCGAACAGCGACAGCACGCGATCGATCGAGGCGCGTGTGCGCGCCATGTCGCCGAGGTTGTCGACCGGCCACGACAGCGCCGAGGTGAGACGCTGGAACGCCTGCGCCGCCTGCATCAGCACGCCGAGCGAGATGGCGCCGGTGATGTACTGCGGTGCGGCGACCAGGATCGGAAATACCGGCAGCAGCGCACCGTAACCGGTCGAGAACGACACGATGCCCACGTACGCCAGTGACTGTCGGTACCAGGTCTGCGCGATGTCGGCGAAGCGCTGCGTGGCGTTTGCGTGTTCGACGGTTTCACCGCGCAGCAGCGCGATCGCCTCGGAGTGCTCGCGCACACGTGCAAGCCCGAAACGGAAGTCTGCTTCGGCGGTCTGCAGCGCGTTGGTCGAGCGCACCAGCGGGCGCCCGAAGCTCCAGCCGAGCAGCGTACCGGTTCCGGCGTACACGAACGCCAGCCACACCAGATAGCCGGGGACGTGCAGCGCCGTACCCGGAATGTGCAGCGAACCCGACAGGGACCACAGGATGTCGATGAACGAACCGAGCATCAGCAACGAAAACACCAGCGTGTGCGCCAGTCCGATCGTCGTCTCGGTGAAGATGTGGATGTCGTCGGCGATCCGGCCGTCCGGGTTGTCGTGCTCGCCGGGAGTGAACGACAGGCGGTAGTGGCGCCCCTGCTCCATCCAGCGACCGCTCACGCGTTCCGTGAGCCAGCGCCGCCAGTCGAGCTGCAGCCAGCGCTTGACCAGCAGGTGCGCCGCGGTGACCGCGAGCGTCAGCGCGAAGATCAGCGCGAACACCGCGACCTGCTGCAGCACGCCGGCGATCGAGTGTGCCTCGAGCGCATCGAACAGCGCGCGATTCCAGTAGTTCGTCCACACCGACAGCGCCACCTGCGCCAGCGTGAGCAGCAGCAGGGACGCCGTCGCACCCTGCACGCGCCAGCCACCGGGCGAGGTCCAGTAGGGGCCTGCGAGGCGCAGCGCACGGTGCGTGAACGCAGCGCGCGGAGCGTGCGCAGGCCGGGTGTCGGGATTGCCGTCTGGCGCCATACGCTCTCGTCGGTTCAGGCGTTGCGGTAGGCAGCGAGTGCGGGTGCGAATTCCTGCGGCGTCGAACCGTGGATCACGATGCCGTCGGCACCGGCTGCGAGTTCGGCCTTCCAGGCGCTGGCGCAGTCAGCCGGCGTGCCAACCGCGGCGGGGAGCCATTCGTCGGGGATCAGTTCCGCGACGCGCTCGAGCTGTTCGAGCGTGGCCACGCTGTCGATGCCGCCGCCGATCGACTTCACGGCGTCACTGGCGCGAAAGCGTTCGAGGACGCCATGATCCCAGCCGTTCAGCGCCAGCAGCGGTTCGATATAGCCAGGCGCCTGCAGGTAGGTGCCCATGCGTGCAACCAGCTTGCGCAGGCGGTCTTCGGGGGTGGGATCGACGGCAGTGGCCAGCACCGACCAGATTTTCACGCTGTCAGGGTCGCGTCCGGCCGCCTCTGCACCTTCGCGCACCAGCGCACGTGCCCTGCGCAGGCCAGCGTGGCTGAGGAATGTGTGCAGGTGCACGCCGTCGAAGTGCGCACCGGCAAAGCGCAGGCTCGCCGGACCGAAGCCGACGAAATGCACCGGGATCTGCGCATGCATCCAGTTTCCCATGTGCGCGTACGGCAGCTTGCCCATCTCGCCGTCGTGTCCGAGCACCGCTTCGCCACGCCACAGCTTGCGCAGCAGCGCCACTCCCTCCGCGAGACGAGCGTTCGTGACGGGCGGGAGGCCCATCAACTGGTTGCGGATCGCAACCCCGCGTGCCAGTCCCAGTTCGAAGCGACCCGACGACAGGTAATGCAGCGACGCGCACATCGATGCCAGCACCAGTGGGTGACGGGTGTGGATGTTGGTCGCTGCGGTGGCAACGTGGATGCGCGAGGTCACGGCCAGGGCGGCGGCGCAGATCACGCCGGCGTCCTTCACGTCGAAGCGCTCGGACAGCCAGACCTTGCCGAGGCCGAGCTCCTCGGCCAGGCGCGCTTCACCGATCGCATCGGCCGGGGTCGTCGTGTGGCCGGGCAGGAGATAGCAGCTCAGCTCGGGCAGGACAGGGGCGGGCATCGGCGGTCTCCGTGATCGTGATTGCACGCCTGAGGGTAGACCCCGCACCGGACTAAGTCACTAGCGGTGCCGGGGCCATCAGCTACCCTTGTCGGGTCAGCAGCAGTACCGAATTCCGATGAGCCGATCCCCTGCCACAGTGCGCCGTGCCGGCACACGTCCCGCGGCTGCGCGCACAGCGGCCGTGAAGCGCGATGCCGTCGCCTCAAAACCACGTGCGACGTCCGCGCAGGCCGCGTCGACGCGCAAGCCGGCTGCAGGAAGTCACCGGGCGGCTGCACGCAGCGGCGGTGCACGGCAGGGCACGCCGCGTCGCAAGGCCGTCGGCCGCAAGCAGACTCCGGCAAGCACCGCGAGCGTCCAGCACCGGTGGCGCGGGTGGCGGCTGCTGGCGGCGCTGCCGTTGACGGTCCAGGCGGGCGGCATACTGGTGCTGCTGCTTGCGACCTGGTTCGTCGTGAACACGGCCTATCACGTCGTGCGCAAACCGACCGAGCTGCTGTTTCCGTTCGAAGACGGGCTGTACAAGACTCCGGCGCGGACGTGGTCGGTCTACGGCGATCTGTTCCGTCGCCACTCTACCGCTACCATCACGCCGGACTTTCTGGCGGCGCTGGCGCAGGTCGAGGCATCCGGCAATCCGGTGGCGCGCACGTACTGGCGCTGGTCACCGAGCACGGATCCCTTCGATATCTACCGACCGGCTTCGAGTGCGGTCGGGATGTTCCAGTTTACCGACGGTACCTTCGAGGAAGCGCGCCGCTACTGCATTCGCGACAACCGGGTCGTCGAGGACGGCGCATGGAACGATCCGGACTCCTGCTGGTTCAACAGCCTGTATTTCCGTGTGCTGCCGAGCCATTCGATCGAACTCACGTCTGCGTACCTCGACCGCACCGTCCACGGCCTGCTCGCACGGTACCGCCTGCGCGGGGTCGGGCTCGAAAAACGCCAGGAACTCGCGACGCTGGTGCATCTGTGCGGAGCGGGAGCCGGCAACGCCTTTGCGCGTCGGGGCCTGCAGCTTGCGCCGGGGCAACGTTGCGGAGCGCACGATGCGCGTGCTTACCTGAACAAGGTCGCGCGCATGAAGACGGTGTTCCGCGGCCTCGCGCAGCGCTGATGGTGCACTCATCCTGTTCGGTGGAGGTGGTGATGAAGATGCGCAACGATTCGGGATTTCGGGATGGACTGCTCGCCGGGCAGGTGGCGCTGGTCACTGGCGGGGCGACCGGCATCGGGCTCGAGATCTGCCGTGTGCTCGGCGAGCACGGCGCCAGAGTCGTGCTGCTGAGCCGCAAGGAAGAGAATCTGCGCCGCGCGGTCGAGGAACTGCGCGCAGACGGGATCACGGCGCACTACGAGGTCGCCGATGTGCGCGAACCGGAGGCAGTCGAGCGCGCGGTTGCCAGTGTGCTGAACACCTGCGGTCGTATCGACATTCTGGTCAACAACGCAGCCGGCAACTTCCCGGCGCCGATGACGCAGATCTCGCCGAACGGCTTCCGGACCGTGGTTGCGATCGATCTGCTCGGCACCTACAACGTCTCGCGTGCGGTGTTCGACGCCTGGCAGCGCGAGCACGGCGGACAGGTCGTGAACATCTCGGCGCCGTTCGAACTCAAGGGCGTGGCGCTGCAGGCGCATGTCGCGGCAGCCAAGGCCGGGGTCGATTCACTGACGCGAAGCTGTGCGGTCGAGTGGGGGCCGTACGGGATTCGCGTCAACGCGGTCGCGCCGGGCAGCATCGGCAACACCGAGGGCCTGCAGCGCTTCAGCGCCGCCGTCACCCCTGATGCAACGAGGTACGCCAATCCGCTCGGACTTCAAGGCACGGCGCGGGATGTGGCCCACGCGGTGCTGTTCTTCTGCTCGCCGGCGGCGCGCTTCGTATCAGGGCAGGTGATCGCAGTCGACGGAGCGGCGACGGTGGATCAGTTGAAGCTGGGCCTTGGTCGCTGTTGATCGGGGGGGGCGTGTGCCGCAGGGGTGCGGCACTTGAGCCTGCAGGGATGCATTTACGGTGTCCCACCGGTGCACAGGCGTCACCACGCGCCGTGTGACGTGTTGCAACGCTCTCTGCATGGGGTCCGCAGTACTGTTTTGGGCGCGGCAGGCAGCGCATATACTCGATCCATCATCAGCGCGAGGGTATGGCCATGACGCAGTTCAGGGAGATCGCCGGCGGTTTGCAGTTTCCGGAAGGACCGATCGCGATGCCGGACGGCAGCGTGCTGCTGGTCGAGATACGCCGTGGCACCCTGAGCCGGGTAACTGCGCACGGGCGCGTCGAGGTGGTCGCCGATCTGGGCGGCGGCCCGAACGGTGCTGCGATCGGACCCGACGGACGCTGCTACGTGTGCAACAACGGCGGCTTCGAATGGCATGACTACGGTGGAGTCTTCGTGCCGGGCGAGCAGGCGGCCGATTATTCGGGTGGGCGCATCGAGGCAGTGGACCTGGCCACCGGCAAGGTCGAAGTGCTGTACACGCATTGCGGCAGCGTGCCGCTGAAAGGACCGAACGATATCGTGTTCGACGCGCACGGTGGTTTCTATTTCAGCGATTTCGGCAAGACGCGTGCCCGCGAAACGGACCGCGGCGCCATCTATTATGCGAAGGCCGACGGCTCGCTGATCCGCGAGGTGCGTTTTCCGTGCACGATGCCGAACGGCGTCGGGCTGTCGCCGGACGGCAAGCTGCTGTACTACGCCGAGAGCTCGACCTCACGCCTGATGGCCGTGCCGGTGCGCGCACCCGGCGAGCTCGAGCCGATCATGGATTCCGATGCGATGCTGGCCGGGTTCGCCGAGTACCAGTTCTTCGACTCGCTGGCGGTGGATGCAGCGGGAAATGTCTGCGTGGCAACGATCATCCGGGGCGGCATCACGATCGTGTCGCCGGATGGGAAGAACCGCAGGCACGTTGCCACCGATGACCTGATGACGACCAATATCTGCTTTGGTGGTGCCGATCTGCGCACGGCGTATATCACCTGCTCGATGACCGGGCGTCTGATCGCCGGCGAGTGGGAAACGCCGGGGCTGGCGCTCAACTACCTGAACCGGTAGGGGCTCCGAGCAGTTCAGCAACAACGCCATGACGGGTGGTGGCGGTCCTCGCCATCGCGACTGCTCGAATCAATCCATGGCAGCCAGCATCGCAGTGAGCTCCTCGGGCACCGACACCATCGGGTCGTGCCCGGCCGCGAGTTCGCGGTGATTCCAGCCAGGCATCCCGAGTGCACGCGCATGGGAGTTGTCGATTTCGGTGAACCTGGGGGAAGTGCAGCGGATATAGGTCACCGGGAGACCGTTGCCTGGCGGATTGGCGAGTCGTAGTGGCGACATGAAGCTCGCCAGCGGATGCGGGCACAGATGCTGTTCCACCCAGACGATGTGTTCGGGTTCCTCGATGCCAAAGAATTCGGCGGGAGGTGCCGGGATGAATCCGCTGCCGCCGGCTTCCTTGCTCAGCGCGTGGTAGTAGGCGAGTGCCTGGTCGGAGGCAGCGTAGAGCACGTGCCGGTCGGGCGGCAGCACCAGTGCGTCGAGGAACACGAGGTGGCGCAGCGCCTGCGCCATGCAGTCGGCCACGCCGCTGATCACGGCGCCTGCGTAGCTGTGGCCCACCAGCACGACGTTCTCGAGTTCCTCGCAGAACAGTGTCTGCACCACGTCGGCGATATGGGTGTCGAGATCGGGGTCGATATGGCGCAGGTGCGCGCGTTCGCCGAGTCCGGTCAGGGTCGGCGTGAACACCTGGTGGCCGCGCTTGCGCAGCCCGCGCGCGACATCACGCCAGCACCAGCCGCCGTGAAAGGCGCCGTGTACCAGTACGTAGGTTTTTTCCGTTGTCGGCAACGCTCAGTGTTCCTTGCCGTCGATGCGCGCGCGCAGCAGGTACGGTACGTAGCGCCACGCAATGGTGGCGAAACAGGCGAACCAGCACGCCGCCGCCAGTTCGATCCACAACCGGTAGGAGGTGGGCGCCAGTTGCGGGACGGCGATGCGCAGCGCAAACGCGCCCAGCATGAGCCACAGGACCGCACGGTCGAGCGTATCGAATGTGACCTTGTGTCCCGTATGTCCCTTGGAGATGCGGATCAGCATCCCCGGGATGATCATTCCCATCACACCGAAGCTGAACAGATGCACCGAGAGCGCTCCCGTCCAGGCAAGGCCGGTGGTGCGGTCGATCGCCTCCACCACCAGTTGCGCAGCAATCGCCAGGTAGCCGATGTACATGACTCCCAGCTCGATGCGCGGGAATGCAAGCAGCGGCTTCCAGTACAGGAAGCGCCAGAGCAGCAGTCCGGCGAGCAGGAGCGACAGCGATGCGCCCGGCAGCGGCGGCAGGAACGGCTCCAGCACCAGCACCAGTCCGAGCAGCTTGATCGCGCGGTCCAGCCACGCGTTGCGCAGTATCTCGACCTTGAAGGTGTTGCGCATGAACTGGGTCAGCGTGCGTTCGAGCATCACCAGGAAGGCAACCCGAAACAGCGCCAGCGTCATCATGTAGCCCGCGTGGAAATGCGAGCCATCGAGCATGAGTTGCTTGGCGACGATGAAGGCAGGCAGTGCGACCAGGAAGAAACCGTTGTCACGGTAGTCGTCGGTCTTGCGGTGGCGGATCAGCGTCCACAGCAGCATCACGACGATGCTGCCCAGAAACGCGTTGATGGCAAGCACGAACAACAGTGGTGGCCAGCTGCCGCCGCAGCTCATCGCGATGCGCTCGAGTATCCACGCCGCTGCAAGCAGCATCAGCGCCGGGCCGTGGTAGCCGCGTATGCTGACCCAGTTCTTGGTCGCGGTGAGCAGAAAGCCGCCGAGCACGGCCCAGCCGAAGCCGAAGAACATCTCGTGGGCGTGCCACTGCACGGGCGTGAAGCGCGTGTCGGGCGCTGGCAGGCTGCCCGCGTACACCATCGCCCACGCCACCGGCATGAACATGCCCGCGAGGCAGGCGAGGGTGAAGAACGGGCGGAAGCCGACCAGCCAGAAAGGCTGTGAAGCGATCTTCATCGAATCGGCGCTACACCGGGGAACCGTGTTGGCCCAGGTAGTGCACCGCGGGCTGGGGCCGCTCGGGCAGTATCGAGTTCAGCTCGTAAACCCTGCGGTAGCGTGTCTCGCGGATCAGCCAGCGACCGTCGACCTTGAGGTAGCGGTCCCAGTAGATCGCGGTGCCGGTCGTGAAATATTTGGAGTCGAGCTGCCACATGTTGTCGGCGAGGTACCAGATGCCGGTGGCCTCGGTATCGCTGAGGATCTGGATCTCGGGATGGTGGCCGTTGTGATGGCCGATCGACTGGCGATGGAAGGATGTCGTCACGGCGGCGAGGTAGGCTGCCTTGCCGTCGAGCTTCCACTCGTAGGTGCCGCCGACGAAGTGCACATACACATCGTCGTGGAACTTCTCCGCCAGTTCGTCGAAATTCGCGGTATCGATGCAGCGGAAGTACGAGTGCTTGAGTTGCTTGATGGCTTCGATGTCCATCAGCGTCTGGATGTCGCGTCGCAGTTCCTCGATGCCGCCCCGGCTCACGTTGAGTGGGCGTCCGGGCACGATGCCCATCGCGGTGCGGGTCAGGGTCGGCGTGGGTGCAGATTCGCTCATGGCAGCCTCCGTGATGGCGGATGATTCCCGGTGGGTCAGGGCCACGATCATAAAGCAGCCACGCGTGGTGTGCGAGCGCGCCGGGATGCATGCTGCGATAATGCCGCGGTTCCGGCATCCATCGTTGCCACCCGATGTCCGACGCTTCACCACAGCGCAAGATCATCCACTGCGATTGCGACTGCTTCTTTGCGGCGGTCGAGATCCGCGACGACCCTGCGCTGGCGGGGCTTGCGGTCGCGGTCGGCGGCAGCCCCGAGCGGCGTGGCGTGATCACCACCTGCAATTACCCGGCGCGCAGCTATGGCGTGCATTCGGCGATGCCTTCGGCGCAGGCGCGGCGCCTTTGCCCCGGGTTGATCATCATCCCGCCGGATTTCCCCAGGTACCGCGAAGTCTCGCAACAGATCCGGCGCATCTTCCATGACTACACCGACCTGGTCGAACCGCTGTCGCTCGACGAAGCCTTCCTCGACGTCAGCGCAGCGGAAGCCTGTCACGGCAGCGCCACGCTGATCGCACGTGAAATCCGCCGCCGGGTGCGCGCGGAAACGGGCATCACGGTGTCGGCCGGAGTGGCGCCGAACAAGTTCCTCGCCAAGATTGCCAGCGACTGGAACAAGCCCGATGGCGAGTTCGTGGTGCTGCCGGCACAGGTCGATGCCTTCGTGGCAGCGCTGCCGGTACGGCGGATCTGGGGCGTGGGCAAGGCAACGGCGGATCGCCTGCAGGCGATGGGGGTCGAGCGCTGCGCTGACCTCAGGGAATTGCCGCTGTTCGAGCTGACGCGCCAGTTCGGACGCTTCGGTCAGCGCATGTACGAACTCAGTCGTGGCATCGACGAGCGCCCGGTGATGCCGAACCAGCGTCGCAAGTCGCTCAGCGTGGAGCGCACCTTTACCGACGATCTGCACGGCCATGCGGCCTGCGCGCGCCAGATGGCGGAGCTGCTGCTGGCATTGCGCTCGCGGTTGCGGCGCGTCAGCGACGATTACATCGTTACCAAGGTATTCGTGAAGCTGAAGTTTGCCGATTTCCGTGTGACCACCGTGGAGTGTGCTGCACGCACGCCCGAGCCGCAGCAGGTCGATGCATTGCTGGCGGGCGCGTTGCAGCGCAGCGAGCTCGCGGTGCGGCTGCTCGGTGTCGGCGTGCGTTTCGTCGACCTGCGCGAGGAGGGCGAACCCGAGCAGCTCGACCTTTTCGCCAGCGGTGTTCAGCCGAGCGACGTCCTGCCGACTGTCCTGCCGACTGTCTGAACCGCGGGCTTCTCGTTTATCATCGCGCCCGGCCGGCTGGCGCCGGATCTTCATGGGTTTCGGAGGCATCATGATCAAGGAAGTACACGGGGACATCCTGCTCAGCGGAGCGCAGGCAATCGCGCACGGAGTTTCCCCCAACGACAACTTCGCCCAGGGGCTAGCCCTCGCGCTGCGTGAGCACTGGCCGGCGCTGTACAAGGATTTCCGGCATTACTGCCAGACCATGCATCCGAAGGCGGGTGAACTGTGGGCGTGGCCGACGGTGGACGGACAGCGCATCGTGAACCTGATGACGCAGGATGCAGCCTACGGTCAAGGGGCAAAGCCGGGGCAGGCGACGCTTCCGAACGTCAATCACGCGCTGCGGGCACTGCACAAGCTCGTGCTCGAAGAGAAGTTCACCAGTCTTGCGCTGCCGCGACTGGCGACCGGTGTGGGCCGCCTGGAATGGGACGATGTGCGCAAGCTGGTCGATGAGCATCTCGGCGGGCTCGATATCCCCGTGTACGTCTATACGCGCTACGAAAAAGGCGTCAAGGCGCTCGAAGACTGAATCGTCCGGGAGGATCCTCGATGCACCCTTTCCCGCACCGCTACGCGGTCGATGCGCTCGCTACGCCCGGAAGTTCCGTAACCGTACGCAGCCCGGACCTGGAGGATATCCAGAGCACGGCGCCGCCCGAGTTTGGCGGACCGGAAGGCAACTGGTCTCCGGAAACGCTGTTCGTGGCAGCCGTGGCGGACTGCTACGTGCTCAGTTTTCGCGCCGTGGCCAATGCATCGCGGTTCGACTGGAGCGAAATCGACTGCGAGGCGGTCGGGGTGCTGGACCGCACGGATGAGGGATTGTGGTTCACGCATATCGAGTTGCAGGTGAAGCTGCGGATTCCGGCTGGTGGCGATGCCGGGCTGGGCACGCGGCTGCTCGAAAAGGCCGAGCGAAACTGCCTGGTGTCGAAGTCGCTGCGTTCGGAGACCCTGTTGCGAAGCGAGGTCGTCGTCGGCTGAGTCGCTGCTCAGCGGAGCCTCCCCGCCAGATGATCGAGCTCGGCACGCGCCGTGGCTTCGGTCTGGCCGAGGAAGTAGCTTTCGACGCGTCGTCCGATCAATGGAATGGGCGCGTGTACGGTGTGATTCACGGTGTAGGTGCAGCTCCCCAACGGCTCCGGGCGCAGTTTCAGTTCGGATTCGACGCTGACCGACTGCCCGCGCAACACCAGCACCGAATGGCCGAGCCGGGTCGTCCCGCGCACCGTCCAGCGCTCGACGATCTCCAGTGTCTGGCGGCTCTGGAACAGCGGTGAGAGAAACGCGGGCACGCTACGCTCGGCTTCGCGGGTCAGCGTGATCACGATGTGTTCGTCGTCGTCCTCGATCGTGCAGTCAGCCCGCAGCTCACCGAGTGCCAGCGAACGCTGCACCAGGAAGTCCGCATTGGTCAGCAGGTCGAAGACGCGGTCTGCACTCGCCTTGAAGTGATACTCGATACCCATCGTCCCCAGGACCCGCACTCCCTTTGCGTCATGGATTCTAGTCGATCACCCGCTGTGCTTGATCGGGATATGTCTGGTAATCCGTGGACCCGGCCCTTGCCGGGTGTTCCCTGTCCAGGATAAGGAGAGGGGCGGTCACCGGCCGGGCGTGCTGCGCAGCCGGTGACCGCAGAGGCTACTTGAACTGGCGGATGAGCTGGCTGATCGACTCCTTGGCGTCACCGAACAGCATCCGTGTGTTCTCCTTGAAGAACAGCGGATTGTCGATACCGGCGAAACCGGATGCCATCGAACGCTTGAGCACGAATACCGTGCGTGCCTTGTCGACGTTGATGATCGGCATGCCGTAGATCGGGCTGGTCTTCGATTCCCGTGCGGCGGGGTTCACCACGTCGTTGGCCCCGATCACGATCGCGACGTCGAAGTTCTCCAGGCGCGGGTTGATCTCGTCCATCTCGAGCAGCAGGTCGTACGACACGTCGGCTTCGGCGAGCAGCACGTTCATGTGCCCCGGCATGCGCCCGGCTACCGGGTGAATGGCGTAGACGATCTCGGTGCCGTTCGACTCGAGCAGTTCCTGCAGTTCCTTGACCGTATGCTGCGCCTGGGCGACCGCCATGCCGTAGCCGGGAACGACCACCACGCTGGATGCCGCCTCGAGGACGTAGTACGCGTCTTCGTGCGAGATCGCCTTGACCTCCCCCTCGACCTTCTCGGCTGCCCCGCTGACTGCGCCGAAACCGCTGAACAATACGTTCGCCAGCGAACGGTTCATCGCCTTGCACATGATCTGGGTCAGGATGATCCCGCTGGCACCCACCAGCGCTCCGGCGACGATCAGGATCATGTTGTTGACCGCAAAGCCCGCGGCGCACGCAGCCAGCCCCGAGTAGCTGTTCATCAGCGAGATCACGACCGGCATGTCGGCGCCGCCGATCGGCAGCACGGCCATCACGCCGAGCAGGAACGACAGCGCGACCACGGCGCCCAGCCAGACGAGGTTCTCCGGATGCATGCAGAACATCACCGAGCTGACGACGATCGCCGCGAGCAGTGCGGCGTTGAACACACGCTGGCCGCCGAACAGGAACGGCCGGCCGCTGATCGCCTCGCTCAACTTGGCCCACGCCATCACGCTGCCGGTGAACGTGACGCCACCGATCAGGATCGCCAGTGCGATCGTGATCAGGATGAAGGTCGTGGTCGGCGCGTACAGCGCGGCCCAGCCGACCAGCAGGCTCGCGAGTCCGCCGAAGCCGTTGAACAGCGCCACCAGTTCGGGCATTCCGGTCATCTGCACGCGGCGCGCCCAGATGGTGCCGACCAGCGTGCCGGCGATGACACCGATCGTGACTTCCTGCCAGGTGATCACGTGGGCGTCGAAAAGCGTGGCGACGACGGCTATCAGCATGCCGACGGCCGAGACGAGGTTGCCCTTGCGCGCCGTGGCCGGCGAACTCAGCATCTTGAGGCCGAAAATGAACAGTATCGCGGCGACTACGTACGCGAGGTTGATCAGCAGAATGGTGACCATGGCTTCACTTGCCTCCGGGCTTCTTCTTGAACATGGCCAGCATGCGGTCGGTCACGACATAGCCACCGACGACGTTGATCGTCGCCAGGAACACCGCCACCGTCGCAAGCACTGCAGTGACCTGCCGGTGCTCGGGCAGCAGGGTCGAGGAAATCAGCGCTCCGACCAGCGTGATGCCGGAAATGGCGTTGGAGCCCGACATCAGCGGTGTGTGCAGTGTCGAAGGCACCTTGTTGATCAGCTCGAAGCCGAGAAATATCGAAAGCATCAGGATGAATATCAGGTATACGGGTTCCACGTGGCGGCCCTCAGCGCTTCAGATTCTTGATGGTCTGGTTCACGATCGCACCGTCGTGCGTGATCACGCAGCCCTGGATGATGTCGTCGTCGAAGTTCAGCACCATCCGCTTCTCGTCCTTGTTCCAGAACTCTTCGATCAGGTTATACAGGTTCGATGAGTACATCTGGCTGGCGTCGCGTGCCACCTGGTTGGCCCAGTTGCCGTCGCCGACGATCGTGACGCCGTTCACCACGACCGTCTGGCCGGCGACCGAGCCCTCGACGTTGCCGCCGGTTTCGGCGGCCATGTCGACGATCACGCTGCCGGGGCGCATCCCTGCCATCATGTCGCGCGTGACCAGTATCGGTGGCTTGCGGCCGAACACCTGCGCGGTCGTGATCACGACGTCCGACTCGGCGATCTGTTTCGCCTGCCCCTGCTTCTGCTTCTCCAGTTGCTCCGGCGTGAGCTGCACTGCGTAGCCGTCCTTGGTCTGTCCGGTCTCGCCGAGGTCGATCTCGAGGAACTTGGCGCCGAGCGAGTGTACCTGCTCGGCAACCACTGCACGCGTATCGAAGGCCACCACCTTGGCACCCAGCCGGCGCGCGGTCGCGATCGCCTGCAGCCCGGCAACTCCGGCGCCAATCACGAACACATGGGCCGGCTTCAGGGTTCCGGCCGGCGTCATCATCATCGGCAGGATGCGCGGCAACCGCGTGGTGGCCATCAGCACCATCACGTAGCCGGCAAGGTTCGCCTGCGAACTCAGCGCGTCCATCTTCTGCGAGCGCGTCGTGCGCGGGATCATCTCCATGCTGATCGAGCTGACGCCTGCGGTTGCGAAGGCGTCGATCAGTGCGGCTTCGTTGAACGGGTCGAGGTAGCTGACGTGGATCGCACCGCGCTTCAGCATCGCCACCTCGTCGATCGATGGCTTGTGCAGCCGCAGCACGAGGTCGGCGCGCGAGAGCACGTCGCGCCGGTCGGCGCTGATGCGCGCTCCTGCGGCTTCGTACTCGGCGTCGGCGTATCCCGCGCCGAGTCCCGATCCTGCTTCGATCAGCACCTCGGCACCTGCACGCACCAGCTTTTGCACGTTCGCCGGTATCAGTGCGGTGCGGTTCTCGCCGTCCAGTTGCTCTCGTGCAACGCCTATCAGCATGCGCTGTCTCCTGGCTTTCGTTCGTTCGTTGTTACTCCGGCGACCACACGGGGTATCTGCAGGCCGGGGCGCGAATTATACGCATGGATGATCCAGCGACGTCATCCCGGGGGTGTTGATTATCTGCATTGTTCCCTCAGTGCCGGCGCAGGCGCAGGATACTGCCGTCACGATCGATGCCGAGGTAGATCGTGTCCTCGGCGTCGACCGCCACCCCGATCGGTGCCGCTTCGGGTGCCTGCCCGTCACGGCCCGGAATTCCCAGCGGCAGATCGTGCGCGACGACGGTGATCTCACCGCTGTGCGGATCGAGTCGCAGCAGCCGCCGTGCACCGACCTCCACCAGCACCAGCGAGCCATCGGACAGGGCGGCGATGCCTTGCGGTCGTGCCAGTCCGCGCGCGAGCGTGCGCCGCGTGCCGGCGTGCCCGAGCATGATCACTTCTCCGGCACTTTGCCCGGTGAGTACGTAACCGTCGGCGGTCACCACCAGGCCGCCGGGTACGTCGAATCCGCTGGCGATGACCTGGCGCGCCACGCTGTCGTGTGCATCGAGGAGCAGGAGGCGGCCACCGGTGGCGGCTTCCGCGACGGCGATGTGCCCCGCATCCGGCATGGCGAGCGCGAGTGGCTGCGCCAGTCCGGACCAGCGGCCGATGACCGCACCGGTTGCGGTGTCGCGCAGTTGCAGGAGGCCGGTTTGCGTGCTGGCGGTCGCCAGGCGCCCGGGTGAGGTGGCGGCGAGCTGCGGGTAGGCCGAATCGTTCAGCGTGCGGCTCACGTCCCTGACGTGGCCTGTGGGCAGTTCCACCGCCGCGATGCTGAAGGTGTCGGCAACATACAGCGTGCGTCCATCCACCGCGATGCCACCGGGCAGGGTGAGCGCACTCGCCACCACGGTGCGCACGCTGCCGTCGGCGAGGTTCACCTCGTAGATTGCGTTGTCCGCCATATTGGTCACGAACAGGCGGTCATCGGGCGCAAACGCGAGGTTGTCGAGGTTGGAGGGTGCGGTCGCGACAAGTTCGCGGCGTTTGGCTGCGATGTCGATGCGGAAGATTTCTCCGGTCTCGTTGTCGATCGCGAACAGCCGGCCCTGCGAATCGAAGTTCGCCGCCGCTGGCTGCTTCAGCCCTTGCGCCACCACGTCGGTCTGGCCGCTGTCCACATCGATGCACACGATCTGGCCGCGAAACCACAGCGGGCCGCACAGGCGTCCGTCGGCGCCGAAGTCAAAACCGTTGAGGCCGCCGAGATCGCGCCGTACCAGCCGGGGTTCGCGCTTGCCCGTGGTGTCGAATTCCCACAGCGCGTCGTCCATGAAGACCTGCGAACCGAACAGCCTGCCACGCGCATCGAGCGCCAGCGAATTCAGCCCGGGCAGCCCGCGTGCAATCACGTGCAACGAGCCGTCCGGGGTGCGCGAGTTCAGCGTGCCCTGGGTGAAGCCGGTCCAGTACATCGTGCCGTCGGGCCCGAATTCGACGTCGTCCGCCTCGCCGTGCGGTGGCGCTACCACGACGCTGCTGGCACCGGTCGCCGGATCGACGCGGTGGATCGCCTGTCCGATCACGCTGCCGGCGTAGATCATGCCGTCGGGTCCGAACGCCAGTCCGTGCAGGCCACGGAACGGCGAGCCGGGAACCAGCGCATCGGGTTTCCATGCGGCGGTGCCGGCAAGGCCTGGCGCACACGCGAGCAGCGCCAGGCACGCCGCGAAGCGGCGCAGGTGGCGGAATGCAGCGTCAGCCATGGGGGGGTCCGGTGTGTCGTTCGTGGTCGTGGCCTGGCTGGCCGGGTGCGCCCGAGCCACGGATCGATGCCAAGCATAGGGGTGATCGCGGCGAGTGAAAATCCCCCGCGAGGACCCGGTCGCAGCGCGATGGTGTACGCCGCGTGTCGCGTGATTAAATCGGAATCCGCATTCAGGCCACCTTGCCGGAACGTCACACGAGGAGCGGGAGCCGATGTTCGAATCCGCGACGATCGGTCACCGCATCGGCAAGGAACGCTATCGGCGCGAAGTGTCCGGATTGCGCGACGACCTGCTTGCCGCACAGTACCGTCTGCTCGAACGTGCAGAGTTCCCGCTGCTGATCCTGCTGCACGGGGTCGACGGGGCAGGGCGCAGCGAAACGATGAACCTGCTCAGCGAGTGGCTGGATCCTCGCCACCTGCGTGCCGAAGCGTTCGACTTCGGCAGTGACGACGGCGGGCGCCCGCCGATGTGGCGGTTCTGGCAGGTGCTGCCGCCGCGCGGGCGGATCGGTCTGTTCTTCGGCTCCTGGTATACGCAGCCGATCGAGGAGCGCGTGCGTCATACGTTCGGACGCGAGGGGTTCGAGCGCCGGCTGGAGCAGATCCGCCATTTCGAGCGGATGCTGGTCGCCGAAGGCGCGCTGGTGCTGAAGCTGTGGTTCCACCTGTCGAAGACCACCCAGGACGAACGCCTGCAGCAACTCGCCGATGATCCGCTCACGGCCTGGCGCGTCACGCCGGATGACCGCAGGCGGCAGCGCCATTACGGCCGTTACGTCAGGATCGCGGGCGAAGCACTCCGCGAGACGAGCACCGGCGAGGCGCCCTGGCACGTGATCGATGGTTCGGATCCCCGCTACCGGGCACTCGCCACCGGCAGGCTGTTGCTCGAGGCGCTGCTCGCCCGGCTCGATGGCCCGCGTCCGGCCATCGCACCGCCGGCACCGCCACCACAGCCGGCGCTCGACGCACGCGAACTGCTGGATACGCTGGACTATTCGCGCCGACTCATGGCGAAGGACTACGAGCACGAACTCGCGGCGGCGCAGGGGCGACTCAACCTGTTGACTCGCGACAAGCGCATGCACGGGCGTTCGCTGGTGATCGTTTTCGAGGGCATGGACGCTGCGGGCAAGGGTGGTGCGATCCGGCGTGTCACCGGCGCGCTCGACGCACGCTACTACCGGGTGGTGCCGATCGCGGCACCCAGCGACGAGGAACTTGCGCAGCCGTACCTGTGGCGCTTCTGGCGACACGTGCCCGCCGACGGCAAGGCGGTGATCTTCGATCGTTCGTGGTACGGACGTGTGCTGGTCGAACGCGTCGAGGGTTTCTGCACTCGCGAGGACTGGATGCGCGCGTATCACGAGATCAACGAATTCGAGCAGGAACTGGTTGCCGGGGGTGCGGTCGTCGTGAAGTTCTGGCTGTCGGTCACCGGGGCCGAGCAGTTGCGCCGCTTTCGTGCCCGCGAAAGAACGCCGTACAAGCGCCACAAGATCACACCGGACGATTGGCGCAACCGCGCCAAATGGCCGCTCTACGAACACGCGGTCAGCGATATGGTCGAGCGCACGTCGACCGAGTACGCGCCGTGGTTCCTGATTCCTGCCAACGACAAGCGCTATGCGCGCATCACGGTGCTCGAGCGGATCGCGGAACAGATACGCAAGCACATCTGAGACGCCGGCGTATCGCCGTACCCGGTGATGACACCGTCTGCGCGTGGCGATGCCTTCACCTCGGGGGGCGTGCGCCGCAGGGATGCGGCGCTCGAGCCTGCATGGATGCATTTACGGCGTCCCACCGAGATGAAGGCATCGCCACGCGCTGCGTGCATCGACGATCGGTGGTTTTCGCGACAGCCGCTTTGCAGTCTCGCTAGGGTTCCGGGTGGAGTCCGCCAGCGGGTGCTTCAGCCGGCTGCGTACGCGCCAGCAGCCAGATCGCAAGGGCGCGGCGTTCGGCGGTGTCGAGCGGAAAGGCCGGCATCGGTGCGGTGGGGAACAGGAAGTAGTCGGCCAGCGCGGCCACGTCGTAGCGCTGGTGCAGCGTATCGAGCTTGTTGCCGATCGCTTGGCCGGGCACGTGGCAGTCGGCGCACGCAAAGCGCTGCCAGAGCGCTGCGCCGGATGCTTGCGCAGCCACGATGTCGGCAGCGTCGATGCCGTCGAGCGGATCGGCACCGTACTGCTGTGGGTGTGGTGCGACGGACAGCGGGGTGGTGTTGCCCGCGGGCTGGCGGGTGATGCGATATATCGCACCCGCGTAATCGTCGCTTACATAGAGCGTGCCGTCCGGCGCCTCGGCGATATCGACCGGTCGTCCGATGATGTCGCCACCGGACTCGAAGCCGGTGAGGAAATTGCTCTCGCGGATCGTGCCGTCCGGCTGCCATTGCAGCAGCACGACCGCGTAACCATCGGGAGTCGAACGGTTCCACGAACCGTGCAGCGCGACCAGCGCGGCGTGCCCCAGGCGCGCGACGTGGTCGGGGTTGCGTACGAACACGATGCCGAGCGGTGCCGTGTGCGCGCGAAAGCCGTGTACCGGTGCGATGGCGAGTGCGTTTTTCGCCGGGTTTGCCGTGCCGAACTGCGGATCGGGTACACCATCGCCGTTCACGTACGGCCAGCCGTAGAAACCGCCGGCGACGATGCGGTTGAGCTCACACGGCGGGAAGTCGTCGCCGAGCAGGTCGCGGCCGTTGTCGGTCGCGTAGAGCTCCCCGCTCCAGGGTGCCCAGTCGAAGCCGACGCTGTTGCGCAGCCCCGATGCGTGATGCTGCACGTCGGATCCATCCGGGCGCAGGCGCAGCATCGAGGCGCGCCAGGCGTGTTCCTCTTCACAGGCGTTGCAGCTCGACCCGAGCGTGACGTACAGCCAGCCATCCGGCCCCATGCGCACGGTGCGTGACCAGTGGTTGCCGCCGGACGGCAGCCCCGTGAGGATGTGATGGTACTCCCCGGTCAGGCGGCCCGTCGCGGAGTCGAAGCCGACCCGGCCGATCGCACTGCCTTCGGCCACGTACAGCCAGTCTCCCGCGATGTCGACCCCGTGCGGTCGATCGAGTCCGTCGAGCAGCGTGCGGCGCGCGTCGGGGTGTCCGTCACCGTCCGCGTCGCGCGCGAGCAACAGGATCCGGCCCGCGCGTGGTTGTGACAGCAGCAGGTCGCCCCCGGACGTCGCTCGCAGGAAGCGGGCCATCGGCAGCGCGTCTGCGTAGAGGGTGATGCTCCAGCCTGCGGGCACGCGCAGCCGGTGCTGCACCGTCGCGTCTTCCGCAACCGGACCGCCGCGGCCGGTTGCGGCATGGAACAGCAGACGCCAGTCGGTGACTTCGAGCTTGCGCAGGTTGCTGAACAGCAGCGCGGCCGCGGCCAGCAGCAGCACGACGACCACGAGCGAGATCAGGCGCAGCGGACGGGACATGGTCTGGGGTTCCGGGTCGGCGCAGGGCGGTCAGGATACTTTGCTATAGTGCAGCGCACCAACCGGTGTGGAAATCACCCCATGACGACTGCAGGACAGAAGGAGCTCGGGCTGTTGCTCGGCATGACGATCGTGCTGCTGGCGGTTACCGGCTACAAGCCGTTCGACCAGTTCACCTGGTTCCTGGAAGTGTTTCCGGTGCTGGCCGCGATCGCGATCCTGGCTGCGACGCGTGCCGCGTTTCCGCTGACGCGGCTCGTCTACTGGCTGATCTTCGCGCAGGCGACGATCCTGATGATCGGCGGGCACTACACGTACGCGCGTGTTCCGCTCGGCTTCTGGGTGCAGGATCTGTTCGATCTGGGGCGCAACCACTACGACCGGATCGGCCATATGGCGCAGGGCCTGACTCCTGCGATGATCGCGCGCGAAGTGCTGCTGCGGCGCTCGCCGCTGGTGCGTGGCAAGTGGCTGTTCTTCCTCGTGGTGTGTGTCTGCGCGTTCATCACTGTCAGCTACGAGTTCATCGAGTGGTGGGTGGCGCTGATTGCCGAGGGCGCCTCGATGGAGTTCCTCGGCACCCAGGGCGATGTATGGGATACGCAGTGGGACATGTTCCTCGCGGTCTGCGGCGCGATCGCGGGGCAGTTGCTGCTGGCGCGCGTGCAGGACCGCCAGCTCGGCGCCTGATGCGATCTGCTTCTACAGCGTGTCGAGCGCGCGTTCCAGCGTCGCGACGGTGCGTTCCACGTCCTTCAGCTTGTCGAGGCCGAACAGTCCGATGCGAAACGAGCGGAAATCCGCAGGCTCCCCGCATTGCAGCGGCACACCGGCGGCCGTCTGCAGCCCGGCCTGGCGGAAGCGGCTGCCGTTGTGGATCTCGGGATCGCTGGTGTAGCAGACGACCACGCCGGGGGCACCGAATCCCTCGGCGGCCACGCTCGGGAATCCGCGTGCGGCGAGCAGCGTCCGTACGCGATCGCCGAGTCGTTGTTGCGCGGCCTGCGCGGCGTCGAGCCCGAAATCGACGGTTTCGGTGATGGCCGCGCGCAGCATGCGCAGCCCATCGGTCGGCATCGTCGCGTGGTACGCGTGACCACCTTTCTCGTAGCTTTCCATGATGCCAAGCCAGCGCTTCAGGTCGGCGGCGAAGCTGCTGCTGGTGGTCTCGTCGATCCGCCGCCGCGCTTCCTCACCCAGCATCACCAGCCCGGCGCAGGGGGTCGCACTCCAGCCCTTCTGCGGCGCACTGATCAGCACATCGACGCCGCTGGCGCGCATATCGACCCAGATTGCGCCGGAAGCGATGCAGTCGAGCACGAACAGGCTGCCGACGGCGTGGGTGGCTTCGGCGATTGCGGCAATCCACTCCTGCGGCAGGATCATCCCCGAGGCGGTTTCCACGTGCGGCGCGAACACGATGCCGGGGCGCTCGCTGCGGATCGTCGCCACGATCTGCTCGAGCGGCGCCGGTGCAAACGGCGCCTGGCTGCCGGCGTGCAGCGCGCGTGCGCTCAGCACGGTCGACGTTGCCGCGATCGATCCGGCGTCGAGAATCTGGGTCCAGCGGTAACTGAAGAAGCCGTTGCGCACGATCAGCGCGTGCCGGTCGGCTGCGAACTGGCGCGCGACGGCTTCCATCGCAAAGGTGCCGCCGCCGGGGACTATCGCCACCGCGTGGGCGTTGTAGGCGTGCCTGAGATCGCGCGCGATGTCGGTCATCACCTGCTGGAAGGCGCACGACATGTGGTTCAGCGAGCGGTCGGTGTAGACGACCGAGTATTCGAGCAATCCATCGGGGTCGATGTCAGGCAGCAGTCCGGGCATGGCGATTCTCGTGTTCGGTCTGGATCTGGTGCGCGTGGCGCGTGCGGTGACGGCGGATCACGCGGGGCAGGCCATTGTAGCGCGCCTCGGGTCTGAGGCACGACTTCCCGATACCGGCGGCTCAGGGCGTGGCGCCGAGCGCCGCGTACACGCTGGCGATGACCGCATCGGCGCGATCGTTCTCGAAGCGCTTGCCGGGGCGGTTCGTGAGGTAGGCGAACGCCACGCCGCTCGCGGGGTCGGCGAAGCCGAGGCTGCCGCCGTAACCAAAGTGCCCGTAGCCGTGATCGCTGCCGCCGATGCGTCGCCCCGGGCGTGACAACTGGAAGCCGAGTCCGAAGCGCGAGTGCTTGCCCAGCACCCGGTCCGTGCCGTCAGACTGGATGCTGGATGCCTCGGCGCGCAAGCCCGGGCCGACGATGCCACCGTCGGCGGCGTCGCGGCGCATGAACGTGTCGTAGAGCAGCGCGACGGCACGGGCGGTTGCGTGTGCGTTGGTGGACGGGATCGTGGCCGAGCGCCACTGCGGCAGGTTCACGACGCCGAAGCCCGAGATGCCGAGCGGATTGAAGTACACGCTGGCGAGCATCGCGTCGGTTGCCTCGTCACCGCTCGAGAGGTGTTCGCGCACGCCGGCCCGTGCGTCGCTGATCGGCCCGGCCGCCCCCGGTGCGATCGGCGCCACGCGCGCGTGTTCGGACACCGGCAGTCCCGTGTGGTAGTCGGCTCCGAGCGGACCCGTGAGGCGCTCGCGCAAGGCACTGCCGAACGGCACGCCGAGGCGGCGGCACACCGGTTCGCCGATCAGGAAACCGTGCGTGTTGACGTGGTAGCCGTGTGTGCTGCCAGGGTCCCAGAACGGCTCCTGCCCAGCCAGCGCGTTCGTGATCGTGGACCAGTCCCAGAGCGCTTCCGGCGGCAGCGGGTGGCGCACTCCGGGCAGCCCGCCACGGTGCGCGAGCAGCATGCGCAGCGTGATGTGCTGCTTGCCGGCCTGCGCGATCCCGGGCCAGATCTCGCACAGCGGTCGATCGAGCGCGAGCAGTCCCTGTTCGACCAGCGAGAGCACGAACATCGACGCGATGCCCTTGCCGACCGAGTAGACGTTCACCAGCGTGTCGCGCTGCCACGGCTGGGTGTGTTCGCCGTCCTGATGCCCGCCCCACAGATCCACGACCATGCGGCCGTCGACGAACACGCAGACGGCGGCGCCGAGTTCGTTGCGTGCGCGGAAGTTTTCGCGGAACGCAGCGTGTGCGGCGGCGAAGGCCGGATCGCAGAATCCCGCGATGGGTGCGTCGATCGGGGCAGCGGGATTCACGGCGGTTCACATCTCGCGGGTCGGATGGGTCATCCCGGCAGGCTGTACCCAGCGCTCGAAGTCCTCGGCGCTGACGTAGTTCAACGCGAGTGCGGCAGCGCGCAGCGTCGTGTCTTCGTGGTGCGCCTTCTTCGCGATCTCGGCAGCGCGGTCGTAACCGATGTGCGGCGCTAGCGCGGTCACCAGCATCAGGGAGCGTTCGAGCAGCTCGGCGATGCGCTTGCGATCGGGTTCGATGCCCCGGGCGCAGTGCACATCGAACGAGGCCATGCCGGCACCCAGCAGGCGCACGCTCTGCAGGAAGTTGTGCGCCAGCAGCGGCTTGAATACGTTCAGCTCGAAGTTCCCCGAGGCGCCACCGACACCGACCGTGACGTCGTTGCCGAGCACCTGGCAGCAGATCATCGTCAGCGCTTCGCACTGGGTGGGATTCACCTTGCCGGGCATGATCGAACTGCCGGGTTCGTTTTCGGGGATGCGGATTTCCCCCAGCCCGGAGCGCGGACCCGAGGCAAGCCAGCGGACGTCGTTGGCGATCTTCATCAGCGCGGTGGCGAGCGTCTTCAGGCACCCGTGCATCGCGACGATGCCGTCGTGTGCCGCCAGCGCTGCGAACTTGTTGTCGGCGCTGGTGAACGCCAGCCCTCTGCGTGCGGCGAGTTCGCGTGCCACGCGCGTGCCGAATTCCGCGTGGGTGTTGATGCCGGTGCCGACCGCAGTGCCGCCGATCGCGAGCGGGAACAGCGACGGCAACGTCTCCTCGATGTGGGCCCCGGCGTATTCGAGCTGCGCCGCATGCCCCGAGAACTCCTGCCCCAGCGTGAGCGGTGTGGCGTCCTGCAGGTGGGTACGGCCGATCTTCACGATATCGGCAAATGCAGCCGATTTGGCCGCGAAGGTGGCGTGCAGCGCGCGCAGGGGCGGCAGCAGATGCTGTGTGATCGCCTCTGCTGCGGCGAGGTGCATTGCGGAGGGAAACACGTCGTTCGAGGACTGTCCGAGGTTCACGTGATCGTTGGGATGTACCAGTCGTTGCCGGCCTCTTTCGCCCCCCAGCAGTTCGGACGCGCGGTTCGCCAGCACTTCGTTGACGTTCATGTTGCTTTGTGTGCCGGAGCCGGTCTGCCACAGCGACAGCGGAAATTCTCCGGCGTGCCTTCCTGTCAGGACTTCCTCGCCGGCCGCAACGATCGCCTGTGCGATCCCTGCGGACAGCAGCCCGAGTTCCCGGTTCACGTGCGCGCAGGCGCACTTGATGCGCACGAGTGCATGCACGATTTCGGTCGGCATGCGTTCGTTCGGGATCGCAAAATTGAGCAGGGAACGCTGGGTCTGCGCGCCCCACAGCCGGTCGGCGGGTACCTCGATCAGGCCCAGCGAGTCGGCCTCGGTCCGGGTCGGTTGCGCGGAGGTGGTGTGTGCTGCTGGCGTTGAAGTCGTCATCTGGAACCTCCGCTGGCAGTGTGCCGGCGTGCCGGCTGCGGGTCGCGCCGTTGCGCGTGCCTGGAATATCATGGGCGATGATACTCGCAGCGGTGGTGGTCGACACCGGCGCCTGCCGGCGCTAACCTGCGCTCGCCCCGGCGGCCGCGCAGCCGCTGCTCTCCTCGAAGGAGCAGATCATGATCGACGTCAGTGTCTATCGCTACAACCCGGAACAGGACGCAGAGCCCTGGATGCAGAAGCTCGGCGTGCCCGATGAGTTCCGTGCCCGCATGGTGCTCGATGTATTGCACCACCTGTACGAACAGGACGAGACGATCGCATTTCGCCGTTCGTGTCGCGAGGGAGTGTGCGGGTCTGACGGCATGAACATCAACGGCAAGAACGCTCTCGCCTGCGTCACCCAGGTGGGGGACGCGATGCGTGGCCAGTCCGTGCTGGTGCTGCGCCCGCTGCCGGGCATGCCGGTGATCCGTGACCTGATCGTCGACCAGACCCTGTTCTTCAAGCAGTACGAAAGCATCAAGCCCTGGCTGATCAACAACGCCCCACCGCCCCCGCAGGAAAGGCTGCAGTCCATAGAGGACCGCGAGAAGCTCGATGGCCTCTACGAGTGCATCCTGTGCGGGTGCTGTTCCTCGCAGTGCCCGTCGTGGTGGTGGAACCCGGATCGTTATGTGGGTCCGGCAGGCTTGTTGCAGGCGTACCGCTTCATCGTCGATTCGCGTGATGAGGCCACCGAGGAGCGCCTCACGGACCTGGAAGACGCGTACCGCCTGTATCGTTGCCGCAGCATCGGCAACTGCACCTGGGTATGCCCCAAGGGCCTGGACCCGATGCGCGCGATCGGTCACATCCGGCGCGAGATTGCGAAGAAAGGCACCTGAGCGCAGCCGTTTGCGGTGCGCGAGCTGCTGTCAGGAGGCGTATTCTTCCGGCAGCGGGCAGGCGCAGAACAGGTGGCGATCTCCATAGACGTTGTCGACGCGGTTCACCGGCGCCCAGTATTTCTGTTCGTACAGTCCAGGTACCGGGAACGCGGCTTCCGCGCGTGAGTACGCGTGCTGCCACGTTCCTTCGCAGACATCGCGCAGCGTGTGCGGGGCATTCTTCAGCACGTTGTCGAGCGGATCGGAGCGGCCCTGCGCCACCGCTTCCACCTCGCCGTGAATGCCGATCATCGCAGTGCAGAACCGTTCCAGCTCGCAGAGCGGTTCGCTTTCGGTCGGCTCGATCATCAGGGTGCCGGGTACCGGGAACGACATCGTCGGTGCGTGGAAGCCGTAGTCGACCAGCCGCTTGGCGACGTCTTCCTCGCTGATGCCGCTGCGCTCCTTCAGCGGGCGGATATCGATGATGCACTCGTGCCCGACCCGGTTGTTGGCGCCGGTGTAGAGCACCGCGTAGTACGGTGCCAGGCGCGTCGCGACGTAGTTCGCACTGAGGATCGCCACCTGGGTCGCCTTGTGCAGTCCGCTGGCACCCATCAGCGCAATGTAGGTCCACGCGATCGGCAGGATGCTGGCGCTGCCGAATGCAGCAGCCGATACGGACATCGAGTCGTTGTGCACGCCTTCGATGCGGGTGCATACGTGCCCGGGCAGAAACGGCGCGAGGTGCGCGCGCACGGCGATCGGGCCGACGCCAGGACCTCCGCCACCGTGCGGGATGCAGAACGTCTTGTGCAGGTTCAGGTGCGAGACGTCGGCGCCAAAACGCCCCGGCTGTGCGATGCCGACCAGCGCGTTCATGTTCGCGCCGTCGAGGTAGACCTGCCCGCCGTTGTCGTGCACCAGCCGGCAGATCTCGACGATGCCCTGCTCGAATACTCCGTGGGTCGAAGGGTAGGTGACCATCAGCGCCGCGAGTTCGTCGCGGTGGCGCTCGGCCTTCAGGCCCAGGTCGGCCAGATCGACGTTGCCGTATTCGTCGCAGTCGACGATCACCACGCGCATGCCGGCCAGTGCGGCGCTGGCGGGATTGGTGCCGTGCGCCGAACTCGGGATCAGGCAGACGTCGCGTTCGGCCTGGCCGCGGCTGCGATGGTAGTGGCGGATCGCGAGCAGGCCGGCGTACTCGCCCTGGGCGCCGGAGTTCGGCTGGAACGAATACGCGTCGTAGCCGGTGCACGCGAGCAGCGCATCGCCGAGCTCCTGCAGCATCTGCGCATAGCCCGTGGCCTGGTCGGCCGGCACGAAGGGGTGCAGGTTCGCGAACGCCGGCCACGTGATCGGGATCATCTCGGTGGTCGCGTTCAGCTTCATGGTGCAGGAACCGAGCGGGATCATCGCCCGGTTCAGCGCGATGTCGCGCTCCTCGAGGCGGCGCAGATAGCGCAGCATCTCGGTCTCGCTGTGGTGGCTGTTGAACACCGGATGCGCGAGATAGTCGACCTCACGCTGCACGCCGGCGGGAATGGCGAGCGCAGCACACTGCTGCTCGATGGCGTCGAACGCGGGCGCCGCGTCGCCGAGGAACACGCGCCACAGCAGGCAGACTTCCTCGCGGGTGCTGCGTTCATCCAGGCTGATGCCGATCCGGTCGGATTCGAGCGCGCGCAGGTTGATTCCCTGTTGCACGGCACGCTGCATGAATTCGTCGCGGCGCGCACCACAGGCGAGCAACAGCGTATCGAAGAAATGCGCGTGTACCGGCGCAAGGCCCCCGGTCTCGAGGCCGCGTGCGAGGATCGCGGTGAGCCGGTGGATGCGCATCGCGATGCGGCGCAGCCGCTCCGGGCCGTGGTAGATCGCGTAGAAGGCTGCCATCAACGCGAGCAGCGCCTGCGAGGTGCAGATGTTGCTGGTCGCCTTCTCGCGCCGGATATGTTGCTCGCGCGTCTGCATCGCCATGCGCAGCGCGCGGTTGCCATGCGCGTCGACCGACACGCCGATGATGCGCCCCGGTATCGAGCGCTTGTATTCGTCGCGAGTGGCGAAATACGCTGCGTGCGGGCCGCCGAAACCCATCGGCACGCCGAAGCGCTGCGTGTTGCCGATCGCGACATCCGCACCCAGCGCCCCCGGGCTCTTCAGGACCAGCAGGCTCATCAGGTCGGCCGCGACCACGACCAGCGCGTTCTTCTCGTGCACCCGTGCGATCAGCTCGCCGGGATCACGCACCCGGCCGTCGGTGCCCGGGTACTGCAGCAGCACGCCGAAGATCTCGAGCCCGGCCAGATCGCGCTCGGGGTCACCGACCACCACCTCGATATCGAGCGGTTCGGCGCGGGTGCGCACCACGGCGATCGTCTGCGGATGGCAGTCGTGTGCGACGAAAAAGGTGTTGGAGCGATTCTTGCGTACCACGCGCTTGCACAGCGTCATCGCCTCGGCGGCGGCGGTTGCTTCGTCGAGCAGCGAGGCGTTGGCGAGTTCGAGCCCGCTGAGGTCGATGATCATCTGCTGGAAGCAGAGCAGCGCCTCGAGGCGCCCCTGCGAAATCTCTGGCTGGTAAGGTGTGTAGGCGGTGTACCAGCCCGGGTTCTCGAGCACGTTGCGCAGGATCACCGGCGGGGTGATCGTGTCGTGGTAGCCGCAACCGATCAGGGAGCGCAGCACGCGGTTCTTCGCTGCCATTGCGGCCAGTCGTTGCAGCGCCATGTGTTCCGGCTGCGGTCCGGGCAGCGCCAGTGCCTCGCGGCTGAGAATCGCTGCCGGCACGGTCTGCCGGGTCAGCTCGTCCAGCGAATCTGCTCCCACCGCGGCCAGCATGTGCGCGATGTCCTGTTCCGAGGGGCCGATATGCCGGTGCACGAATTCGGCGTGGTCTTCCAGATCCTGAAGCGGAGGCAGCAGCGTGGAATCGGTCATGGCGTCACTCGCGGGCTGGCGATGGTGGGGTGCGTGCAAAGCGCGCTATTTAACCACAGCGTCCGGGTACAGCCGAACGGGTGCAAAGGCCGGGCCGCGTGTTCAGCGCCGCTGTGGGTCGGCGTAGTCGATCGCGACCACGACGTACTCGCGTTCGCCGCCCGGAGTGTGTACGCGGACCTCGTCGTCGAGCTGCTTGCCGAGCAGCGCCC
The DNA here is from genome assembly GCA_024234165.1 of Pseudomonadales bacterium. Lineage (NCBI taxonomy): Bacteria > Pseudomonadati > Pseudomonadota > Gammaproteobacteria > Pseudomonadales > Pseudomonadales bacterium. The sequence goes on along the minus strand of JACKOP010000001.1, from coordinate 1,045,596 downwards.
GTGCCAGCGGTGAATCCATGCTGATCAGTCCGTTGGCCACATCGAACTCGTCCGGGCCGACGATCCGGTAGCGGCTCGCGACACCGTCCTCGTCCTCGATGGTGACCCAAGCGCCGAAGTAGACGCGTCCGCGCTCCGCTGGCGCCTCGCGCACCACGCGTACCCGCTCGAGTCGCTTGCTCAGGTAGCGCACGCGGCGGTCGATCTCGCGCAAACGCCGCTTGCCGTAGATGTAGTCGCCGTTTTCGGAGCGGTCGCCGTTCTTGGCGGCTTCCTGGACGACGGCCGTCACCTGCGGACGCTCGACCTTCCAGAGATGCGTGATTTCCTCGCGCAGGCGCTGCTCGCCCTCCGGGGTGATGTAGCGCGGCCGGGCGGAGCCGGCGGTGCGGGCAGGGTTCATGCGGACGTGCCTCCGGTTCGCGCGCCGCCAGCGCGGCGCCATCTGGTAGACTGCGCATTATCTTGTTTTGCATGGCAATGGCCAGAACACCGCTCCCGATGCGCATCCCCTTGCTCGCCTTGCTGTTGCCCCTGTTGCTGTCCGCGCTCGCCCTGCCTGCGGCTGCGCTGGAGCTCGAAGGCCCGCTGATACAGGGCGGGGTGGTGATCGGGCACGTGCCACCGGGGACAACCGTCAGGCTGGACGAACGCCGGGTGCGCGTGGCCGCCGACGGCACCTTCGTGATTGGCTTCGATCGCGATGCGCCGGCCACGCAACGCCTGCAGGTGGGCGATGAGCAGCACGAGCTGACGATCGCCCGGCGCGAATACCAGATCCAGCGCGTCAACGGGATTGCACAGAACATCATGAGCCCGTCCGCAGCAGAGCTCGAACGCATTCGTCGCGAACAGGCGCTGGTGAACGCGGCACGTGCACTCGACGACGACCGCACCGACTTCGCGAAGGGTTTCGTGTGGCCGATCACCGGACGCATCAGCGGCGTCTATGGCAGCCAGCGCGTCTACAACGGCGAGCCGTCGCGCCCGCACTACGGCGTCGACATCGCTGCGCCGACCGGCGCACTGGTGCGCGCTCCGGCGCCCGGGGTGGTGACTCTGGCCGAACCGGACCTGTTCTTTTCGGGCGGCACCGTGATCATCGATCACGGTCTGCGGCTGTCGTCGAGCTTCCTGCACCTCTCGGCCGTGCTGGTCAAGGTCGGCCAGCGGGTCGAGCCAGGTGATGTGGTCGCACGCGTAGGCTCCAGTGGCCGTGCGAACGGACCGCATCTGGACTGGCGCATGAACTGGCGCGACGCGAAGGTCGACCCGCAACTGCTGGCCGGAGCGATGCCCGCTGCAACGCCTGCACCCAAAGCCCAAGGAGACATGAACTGATGCTCGATCCGAAGCTGCTGGAGATCCTCGTCTGCCCGGTGAGCAAGGCGCCGCTCGAGTACGATCGCGAGAGACAGGAACTGGTGTGTCGCGCCAGCGGCCTTGCCTATCCGGTGCGCGACGGCATCCCGGTGATGCTGGAGAGCGAGGCGCGCCAGCTCACGCTCGAGGAGCGCGAGCGCGGCTGAGTCGCGTGCGCCGCGGAAATCTTCACGCGCGACGCGTGCCGGCCGCCTCCGTATAATCCCGCGCTTGCAGCGTTCGTGGCCGTCCCGGTCGCGACGTTTCGTCTCGAACGGGAACAGGTCGATGAAAGGTGCCGAGATCAGGGAAGCCTTCCTGGCTTATTTCGAAAGCAGGGGCCATACGCGTGTTCCCAGCAGCTCGCTGGTGCCGGCCGATGATCCCACGCTGTTGTTCACGAACGCCGGCATGGTGCAGTTCAAGGACTGCTTCCTCGGGCGCGAGCAACGGCCCTACGTGCGCGCGGCCAGCTCGCAGCGCTGCGTACGTGCCGGCGGCAAGCACAACGACCTGGAAAACGTCGGCTACACGGCACGCCACCACACCTTCTTCGAGATGCTGGGCAATTTCAGCTTCGGCGACTACTTCAAGCACGATGCGATCCGCTATGCATGGGAGTTCCTGACCACGGTGCTGGGGCTGCCAGCCGAGCGGCTGTGGGTCACGGTGTTCCACGACGACCTGGAGGCCGAGAGGATCTGGCTCGAGGAGATCGGCGTGCCGGCCGGGCGTTGCGTGCGTCTCGGGGAAAACTCGAACTTCTGGGCCATGGGCGACACCGGGCCGTGCGGACCGTGCAGCGAGATCTTCTACGACCACGGCTCCGATGTGGCCGGCGGGCCGCCCGGCAGTCCCGATGAGGACGGCGACCGCTACATCGAGATCTGGAACCTGGTGTTCATGCAGTTCGAGCGCGCGCCCGACGGGCGACTGACGCCGCTGCCGAAACCGTCGGTGGATACCGGCATGGGACTCGAGCGCATCGCTGCGGTGATGCAGCACGTGCATTCGAACTACGACATCGACCTGTTCCGCCACCTGCTCGACGCCGCAGAGCGCGTCACCGGCACGAGCGACGCCGCCAGCCCGTCACTGCGCGTGATCGCCGACCACATCCGCTCGTGTGCGTTCCTGGTCGCCGACGGCGTGCTGCCGTCGAACGAGGGTCGCGGTTATGTGCTGCGTCGCATCCTGCGCCGGGCGTGCCGCCACGGCCACAAGCTGGGTGCGCGCGAGGCGTTCTTCCATCGGCTGGTCGCGCCGCTGGCCGACGTGATGGGCGCTGCGTACCCGGAGCTGCATGAAAAGAGGGAGCGGATCGAACGGGTGCTGCTGCTGGAGGAAGAACAGTTCGCGCGCACGCTGGATACCGGCATGCGCATTCTCGAGCAGGACATCGCCGCACTCGCCGGCGATACGCTCGATGGCGAGACGGTGTTCAAGCTCTACGACACCTACGGTTTTCCGCTCGACCTTACCGCCGATATCGCACGTGAGCGTGGTCTGTGCGTCGACGAGGCAGGGTTCGAGCGCGCGATGCAGGCGCAGCGCGAACGTGCCCGCGGTGCGAGCCAGTTCGGCGTCGGGTATCTCGGTGATGCGGGCGTCGACGATCCGACGCTGTTCACCGGCTACTCGGCACTCGCCGGATCCGCGCAAGTGCTGTCGCTGCTGGGCAGCGGCCAGCGCGTCGAGTGCCTCGACGAAGGTTGCGAAGGCGTGGTCGTGCTCGACACGACTCCGTTCTATGCCGAGTCGGGCGGGCAGGTCGGTGATGCCGGCGTACTCGAAGCGCCCGGTGTGCGTTTCGACGTGCGCGATACCACAAAGTCCGGTGCATTGTGGCTGCATCACGGCGTGGTGGTACAGGGGTCGCTGCGCACGGGAAGCACGGTCGAGGCACGCGTCGAACCCGCAGTGCGCGCTGCCACCGCGCGCAACCATTCGGCTACCCACCTGCTGCACGCAGCACTGCGCCAGGTGCTCGGGACGCACGTGATGCAGAAGGGCTCGCTGGTCGACTCGCAGCGGCTGCGTTTCGATTTCGCGCATTTCGAGGCGCTGACGCGCGAGCAGTTGCGTGCGGTCGAACGACTGGTCAACGAGCAGATTCGCGCCAATTCGCCGGTGCAGGTCGATCTGACCGATATGGATGGGGCACGTGCCAGGGGTGCGATGGCGTTGTTTGGCGAGAAGTACGGCGCCGAGGTGCGCGTGCTGACGATGGGCGAGGGGTTTTCGGTGGAACTCTGCGGTGGTACGCACGTGCGTCGCACCGGCGACATCGGCCTGATGCGTATCACGGCCGAAACCGGGATCGCCGCCGGGGTGCGACGCGTGGAGGCGGTCACCGGGGCCGGCGCACTCGAGCTGTTCGACCGGCTCGAGGAGCGCGAGGAGCGCATCGCGCAACTGGTCAAGGCCGGCTCCGACAACGTGGTCGAGAAAGTCGAGCAACTGGTGGCTACCAACCGGCAGTTCGAGAAGGACATCGCGAAGCTGCGGGTACAGCTCGCCAGCGGCAGCGGCAAGGATCTGGCAGCGAGTGCGATCGACGTCGCCGGCGTGAAGGTGCTCGCCACGCGTCTCGAGGGAGCCGATGCGAAGAGCCTGCGCACCACGCTCGATCAGTTGAAGGACCGGCTCGGGCGTGCCGTGGTCGTGCTGGCGGCGGTCGATGGGGACAGGGTTTCGCTGGTGGCCGGTATCGGAGGCGGGCTCGAAGAGCGGTTGCGCGCCGGTGAGCTGATGGCTGCAATCGCACCGCTGGTCGGCGGCAAGGGTGGTGGCCGGGCCGACATGGCGCAGGGTGGCGGCACGGACGCGGCGGCGTTGCCCGCCGCGCTGGAGCACGTTGCCGGATGGGTGCGCGATGCGTTGGCAGATGTGGTGTGAAGAGTTCAGGATTCCTCTATACTCCGCGCTTTCGCAGATCCCCACAGGGGGTTCTTCCAGGCAGGCCGAGAAGAAATCGACCGCAGGGAGTGCGGCAAACCGAGGAGGTGAGATGCTCATTTTGACGCGCCGGGTTGGCGAGACGCTGATGATCGGCGACAACGTCGCGATCACGGTGCTGGGCGTCAAGGGCAACCAGGTACGACTCGGTGTCAACGCGCCGAAGGACGTGACCGTACATCGCGAGGAAATCTATCAACGCATCCAGCACGAGGACGACGACTCGCACGGGCGCTGAACGCGAATCCCGCAGTCGCCACGGTGGCTGCACCAGTCTTCCGGAGAGATGGCCGAGTGGCTGAAGGCGCGCCCCTGCTAAGGGCGTATAGGCTAATCCCCTATCGAGGGTTCGAATCCCTCTCTCTCCGCCAAATATCCATGCAATCCGATGAAAATACAGGGTTTTTGTTCTGGAACGCTCGGGTTCCCGCCAGATTTCCCGCCAAACAGTACCGGATACAGCGGTTTGTCGAAGTGACCCGCCCGGGCCTCCCCACAATTTTCTATTTCACCAGCCACGCCGGCCGGACATAACGCCATTCAGGAATTCGGACGGCATGCCGTTTCTGCGTCCTGCGCTGGCCACCATGACGGCGGCACCAACCCCACGGGCAACGGGTTCGAGCGCGTAGCGGATCGCATCCCAGCAGTGATTGTGCGCGTCTACCAGGTCGGGCAGCACGTCGCCGCTCAGTCGGTCCACCTTGTAGGACCATAGCCGCGATTCTTCGATCGTGTGCAGGCAGCGCGGGTGAATCACGATCTGCCCGAAACTGCGCAGGTGCGATATGCCGTGCTCCACGCTGCCGGGGCCTTTCTGAGCGGCCACCACGCGGAAATTCTGCCGCACCATGTGGCTGATGGTCTCCGGCCGTGCCGAGTCAGCGCGGATGGTGTGATCTCGTGATCCCGGCACGCGCTCGAACAGTGCGGGCAGGTGGTCCAGTTCCACGCCAACCCCATACGCTTCATGCTCCACGTACAGTTTGGCGTCGTGAATCCACACACGAAGCAGCGTGGACGGGTCCACAGCGAAGCCCCAGTCTGCGCCGTAGTAGGGGCCGTGCCAGTCCGTGCCGGGTTCGAAGGCGTCGATTGCTACCTTGCCGCGCAGAACTTGCGCCGTGCTGGCAGTTCTGCACTCGCCTTCCCAGATGTGGGCATAGGCTTCCGGGTCGGTCCTTGCCATCCATTGACGTTCACCTTCCAGCTCGGCGGGAAAGTGCGGATTGTCGCGCCAGTTGACACGGCAAGCGATGGTGTCGGGTGATGGCGTGACGATGAACCGCTGATAGGTCGGATCACTGGCGTGCACCGGGTTGAACGTCGCCCAGATCTCGGAACCAGGGGCGCGAACCGTTGGCGTCAGCAGCTCCCAGCTTGCGGCTGATACCGTCTGCGCTTCCTCGATCCACGCCAGCGAAAGCCCCTCGGTGCTTTTGATCTCCGATGCGTTGTGGCGCAACCCCTTGAACACGAATTCAGCGCCGGCCTTCGAGCGAATGAAGCCCTCGCCCGTTTCGAAGTGATCGCCGAAGCCAAGCAATGCGATCTGGTCGCACAGCAGGCGGTGCACGGAATCACGGATGCTCACCTGCAATTCGCGAGCGCATAGCACGCGGATCGGCGATGAAACGGCCTTCACCAGAATCATTCTTGCAACGGCCCAGCTTTTCCCTGATCCCCTGCCCCCGTAGGCGGCCTTGAACCGGGCCGGGCGTGCAAACTCGCGGCACCAGGTGGGCAGGGAAACGCGAACCGATTCAGGCGTCATAAACTACGCTCACGTGCAGCAGCGGCACGGGTCGGCCGTCGGCATCGACGGGTGATATTTTCTGCGGTGCGTGGAAGCCGTGCATTTCGTTCAGCTCTCGCACAGCACGAAGCACGGCCGTCTGGCTCTCTGGTTCGTCGATCACTTGCAGCAACGTGCGGATCGCCTGCACGCGCGTCCACATATGCCGTTCGCCCAGCTCTGCGCGCAACTGTTCCACTCGCGCTGCGACGTGTGGCTTTGCCAGCAGGCGTGAAGCCTCTTCCCATACTGTTTTCGCTTTTGCCGCAGACGCGGGGTAGGCAACGCGCCATGCGTCGCTTCGGGTCAATCCGTCGACGACGTGCTGTGCGAACGTCTCTTCCTTCGCTGTCAGGCATCGCGGCTTCTTGGCTTTCGTGGTCATGCTCTCACCCTTCGGCTTCATTCAGCAGCGTGGTTACCTGTCGCGCTGTCAGTCGGCTTTCGAAGCGGTAACACTTGGCAATACTTGCAGGGCTCAAGCCAGCGGCAGCCAGTTCGCGCAGTACGGCCCGGCGTCGATCGAGCATGCAGGCATGACGATATGGCACGTACACGCGCCCACCACCCCCCCAAGCGAGCAGCCGCGCAGCACCCGCCGCACCCACAACAGACACAAGCGCCCGCCATTTATCACCAGCCTTCACCCTCGGGATGTCGTAATCGCGCCCCCCCCAGCGATCGCAAAATGCAGCAAAAGCCTCTTCGCCAAGGATGCGGCGCAGCTCGTTTCTTGATTCTTTGAGCATCGGTCAGCCCTCAATCGGCTTCCAGTGATGGCCAGCGCTCGCGGCCGTTGCGCTGATCGGGATCGTCCGGCAGGGGCCGGTAGTCGCTACAGCGCCGGGGCAGGTCGTCCATGATCAGCAGGCGGGTCGCCCGGCAGCGGCTGCCGCTCAGGTGCTGGCAGGTCCGGCAATGGCGGCGGTCGTCGGGTTCGTACTTGGGCCAGCGGCCGGGGTGCGCCAGGCGCAGCGCATCCGCCATCGCCTGCGGGTCGTGGTCGATGTAGTCCATCACCTCTTCCAGCAGGATCACGCCAGCGGCGAGCAGCGCGGCCGGCGTGGTGTCCAGGTGCGCAGCCACGGCCACCAGCCAGCAGCGGGAAATTGCGGCCTCATTCGTGTTGCGGGTGCTTGTTGTAACCCCTGTAACGCCTGTTGTTTTTTCGGCGTTACGGCTACAGCCCGCCTCCCCGTAGGGCTGCACGTCTGTAACGTCTGTAACGCCACCAATCGAATGAGTGCGATGATGAAGCGCAGATTGCAGGTTTATTCTTTCGGGGCGCTGGTTTTTTATTACGCGACTTATATTTTGTAACGTTACAAACGTTACAGATGTGCAGTCTGCTTCCCCGTAGGCGTCGCGCTGTAACGTCTGGCTTTTCGTTGACGTTACAGGCGTTACAGGTGCGGTGCCTGAGTCGCCCCCTGTAGCTGGCGTGCCAGCCCGAAGCCTCGATAGCAGGCTTTCGACGCTCACGGCACAGCCTCCGCCAGTCGATCGCCGTTGACGTGGTATAGCTTCACTACCCGCCCGCCAATCCGCACGGGTCGCGCGCGCTCGCCGTTTACCTGCTTTGGCGGCAAGACCCCTGCCTCTTCGAGCGTGTCCAGCGCCTGCTTGAAGTCGAACCCTTTGAGTGCTTCACGCAGCCCGGCCGCGTTGAACAGGTAGATGCGTCCTTCGTTCTCGTCGCTCCACCAGCCGGCGCGGTCGCGGACGATGATCCGATCCTCGCGGATGTCATCCACGCTGGTGAATCGTGAGTCGCCGTGTCGCTCGAGGAAGTCAGCCAGGCGGGCGAATATCTGCCGGCGTTCGTCGTTGCCCTTGCCACGCATGGCGCGCCACACGGTGAACACTTCTGCGGCTGCGTCTACCGCTGCGCCCTCGGGCCATCCGGTGATGCCGTACTCGGTTGCCAGCTCGCCGGCCAGCGCCAGCAGCGCAAGCCGGCCAGCCGCGCGCTTGTCCTGCCCCTCGGCGTCCATTGGGTCGAAGTCGGGCAATGTTTTGAACTCTTTGAGCAGATCCGCCATGTCGCGGGTGTCGTGCGTCAGTCGGTCCAGGAACGCCCGGCCCGCTCTGCCGTAGTGCGTCGCTGCCGCACGCTTGATTGCATCGGCCAGTGTTGCGCCAGTCTGGAAGCCGTGCAGGTCGTCGAAACAGCCGAAGCGCCTGATGGCCTGAAGGTCGAGCATCCGCACAGACTGCCCGGCCTTCGCTCGCTGTCCGCCTGCTTCCATTGTGGTTGCCACGGATTTTTCGCCCGTGGAAACGATGAACGATTGCCAGCGCATGACGGATCGTGCAGCGCCGGATCGGCTGGCGCGTTGCTTTCCGCGCCCGTTGCCCAGCATGTAGACGATGGCGCCCACTTCGCGCGGTTCGCACTCGCTGATTTCGTCCAGGGCGAGCAGGCAATCATTGAACAGCACGGCCGCGCCTTCCAGCCCGTTTGCTGTAGCGCGCCAGCTCCTGCGATAGCTTGGCCCGCCCCAGACGGAGCAAGCCGCATCGAGCATCGTGCTTTTGCCGGTGGAAGAGTTACCAAAAAAGTGCAGCCCGCCCCCTTCGGAAAGGGTGCGCTTCACCAGCGGGCCGGCAAACGCAGCAGCCAGCGCGACCACGAATAGCGGATTGCCGACGGCACGCGCGGCAATTGCAGTTCGCCAGCCGTCGAGCGTGCCGGATTGGGTGTGCTCTTCGTGGCTTCGCTCGCCAGATTGAAATATCACGTTCGCCGCGTCCGGTCCGATCGCGGTATCCGGCAGCACGAATGAGGCACCACACCAACCCACTTGTAACGCACAGCGCACGCGCTTCGATGATGGCGTCCGATGCTGCAAGTAGCGTGTGAGTTCGTACCGTTTTTGCAGGTCCAGATCCAGCCCCATCGCCAGCAGTTCGCCACGCAGATCCGCGCCGTCGCTTCGCAGCAGTTCCATAGGCATTGCCCACTGTCGCCAGTGGCCCGCCGTGGTCTTGAATCGCAGCAGGCGGCCGAAGTTATTCTCGCTGGCGTCGAAGGTCTGCGCCTCGATGTACAGCGGCCCGCAGATCCAGGTATCGACGGGAACAGAAGGCTCGTTTTTCTTCGCCTCGCTCATTGCGTGGCGCCATACCCCCGGCCGCACCTTGCGCCCACTCTCGAGCTTTTCCCAGTCGTCATAGACGCGCCAGCATGGGCGTTCATCCTCGTCAGGGAATCGCACAGCGTCGACGCCATCGCCAACGCTGGCGGTGCTTGCGTCGATTGCATCAAAATCAATCAACGGCACAGGCACAGGCACAGGCACAGGTGCAGGGCTTGCAGCAGCATCCGCGATCATGCCGCACGCTCCCTGCGTCGCAGCGCCGCAAGGTCGTTGAAGTCGGTGCCGGGCGCGTCGTCCGGGAATTCCGGCACGATCAGCCTTGCGCCGGTGGCCTTTGCGGCCTCTCTCGCCTTGGTGATGCCCGGATTGCCCGCCGTGTGGCGGTCGTTGTCGGCGCAGATCACCAGCTCTGCGCGCGGCCATGCGGTGCGAGCAGCGCGCGCAACAGGCAGCAGGTTGCCGGCGTTCATTGCGCACAGGACCGGGTGCCCGGTTTCCTCATGCAGCGTGGCGCCGGTCGCCCATCCCTCGCAGATCAGCAGCCGCACCGGATCTACCAGGTCGCCAATGGGCGAGAACAGCCCACCAGCGCGACCAGGACGAAACCGCTTGGTGCCGTCCGGCAGGATGCGTTGCACGTTCCACAGCAGCCCATAGGCGTCGTACAGCGGCACGATCAGACACGCCCCCAGCAGCCGCAGGTTGTGCGGCCGTACGCCCTTGGTGAGCAGGTACGGGTGCGCAGGATCGGGTGCCACGGTGCGCGACCATTCGCGCCGCGCCTCGAGCGCGCGGGCCTCGTGCTCGGCTCGTCGCTCGGCCTGCGCCTTCGCACGGGCAGCCTCGATCAGCCGAGCCGTGCGCTCGCGCTCCGCGTCGCTCAGTCGCTCGCCGTCAGCCGTCCAGGTGGCGCGGGTGCCGCTTTTCCAATAGCCAAAGCCGCCAGCGGGTCGCCCGTCGAGGTGCAGCAGATAGTAGCCGTTAAGGCTGCCTCTGCGGTCGCCTTCGACGTGGAAGCGGTGTAGCGTGCCGTCCGCCTCGATCCTGTTTGGCGGTGTGATCCCTGCGCCGTGCATGGCGTCGCGAAACGCGGCGGTGATTTCGGCCGTGGTGTTCATGTGTGCGGCCTCCCTCCCGTACTCATTGGCGGGAAATGTGGCGGGAAAGTGACAGCGCATAGGCTGAAACTCCTTTCGATCAATGCGTTACGCGAATTTCCGGCGGATGACGCCTCCGCCATACTTTGATTGACTGCCATCAGTGCACCATCTGCGGACGTGAAGCCCGGGTCGCGGTCGCAGCGGCTGGAATATTGGTTTCAAGCCATGCGGTGATGCGCCGGTCCATGCCGGGGTTCAGCGGTTTGTCAGCCCGCACCTGACTGATGAACTCCAGGGCGCAGTCATCGCAAAGCGGGAACCACCAACCACCAAACGTGAACGCCTCGCAGACGGGCGGATCGAGTGATGCGGCGCACGATGCGCACGCGCAAGTCATGGCGACACACTCCGGCCAGTACGCGCCAGTCGAGCGAGCACGTACCGGGCGACACGGTGCGGGCGCCCCCACGCATCGGGTGCGGTCACCCATGCGGTGACAATCCGGTTTCCGGCGTCGCGCAGCTCCAGCACGCGGGCGGCTGGGTGGTAAACGTTCAGGCTCTCGCGCGCCTCAAGCGTGGTCACAGGGCCACGCTTGAGCGCCTGTAACAGCCGGTGACGCTGCGCCGCAGCCGTGGTGTCGTCGATGTTCATGCCTGGTGGTGGGTTGCTCGTGGTTCATCGGCTGGCGCTTGGCCGATGTACTCAGGAGAACAGTCATTGCAAAGCACGAACCATCCATAGCCATCAACCATCACCGCCTCATAGATTGACGACTGATTGAGTGGTACCGCGCACGCTGAACACGCGGAAGGCATGGTGTTCATGTCAGTGCTCCTATCAGTGTTCATGCCAGTGTTCATGCCAGTATTCATGCCAGTGCTCCTATCAGTGTTCATGCCGTTGGCTCTCGCGCTTCCTTGCGCTTCCCTTGAGGCGCCTTGCGGCGCAGTTCGAGCGCCTCCAGTCGTCGGTTGAGTTCGTGTTCCCGGTACTCGGGACTTGCGCGCTCGGCAAGCCAGGCGTCGATCTCCGAGCGCAAGAAGCCCACCGAATTCGGTCCCAGCGGGACAGGCAGCGGGAACTTCCCTGCGCGGACCAGGCGGGAAATTTGTGCGCGTGACAATCCGACGATCGCATGCAGGTCGGCATACCGGACTATGGCAGCCCCCGTTGCCGGGGGAGTCTCTGCGGTAGTGCGTTTCTTCGTGGTCGTGGTGGTCATGCGGTCGCCCTCTTCGTGGATCTGGTCGCGGTGCCTGTGCGGCGTTTCGCTGCCTTCGCTTCACGTGCGCGTGCTAACTGCGCATCCCTGCGCGCCTTCTCTTGGCGTAGCGCGTCAGCAACTTGCGCTTGATCGATTGCGTGCCGCTCGCGCAAGGACGATTCGTAAGCGGCAAGGTCCAGGTGCTTTGCGCAGGCGCCAGCCATCGCGCCAAGCTCCCACAGCATGCCGGCCAACTGGCGCGGGATTTTTTCGACGCCGGTAGCTTCTTGAATGATTGACGACAACAGATTCCAGGGGCCTTCCGGGTTGTGCTGCGCGTGATGGCGCGCCAGTGCCAGCGCCCATAACTGGCCTTCGTGGAAGCCTTCGCAGTAATCGGATTGATCGAAGTCTGCCGGCCAGTGCGATCGAGAACGCCTACCCTTGCGCGGGGTCACGAAGGGCAACGAATCAATCGGGTGCAGATCGGTGATTTTGTCGGCGTGCTTGGTGCTCATACCGCACCCCCGACGACGTTTTCGCCGGCTGCAAGTGCTTCGTCGCGTGCGCTGCGTAGCGCGATCCGCAACCGGCACGACAGGATGCGCTCTACCGCGCGGGCAATGTGTCTTGCCTCCCATGCCTCGACGACGATTTCGCCGTAGGCCGTGGCAATCGTGCAGCCCCGTTGTTCGATCTCGGGAAGGTGGCGGCTGATGTCGTAAGTGATGCGGTCCACGGCTGGCGTGGACGGTGTACGGTCTTGATGGGTGGTCATATGGGCAACTCCTGTGCGAGTAGTGTTGAAACACTCGCGGAGTCGCCTTCACACAACCCCGCGAATGGTGCCGGGAGGTTGAAGGCCGTGCACAGACGGCGGGCGGGTTTCCCCTTGCGGGTCTTGTATCGCCGCCGCCCTCCCGGCATAAGCGCCGGGCATGAAAAAGCCGCATTCTGTCGGGCGCGGCTTCCGCTGTACAAGGGGCCTTCACTCCCCACCAGTCCATGACTGGCAGGGCCAGCATGGCACACGTTGCGCGTGCGTGCAACAGGGTACGCATTGTGTGCGCGTAATCTATGGGTTACAGTGCTCGTATGCTCGATATCATCCAAAGCGACACATTCCGGCGCTGGGTCGCGGCACTCACAGATCAACGGGCCGTGGCGCGGATCAGTGCGCGGGTGCGTCGTCTGTCCGAAGGCAATGCAGGCGACGTGCGCCCCGTTGGCGACGGGCTCAGCGAGTTGCGGATCGACTACGGGCCCGGCTATCGCGTGTATTTCATGCGGCGCGGGCCGTTGGTTGTCGTGTTGTTGGCCGGTGGTGACAAGCGAACCCAGGCGGCCGATATCAAGCGAGCCCGGAAGATCGCGCAGGAATGGGAGGGTTGAGATATGGCCGAGAAATTTACCCGCTGGGACCCCGTTGATTATCTGCAAACCGACGAAGCCGCAGTGCTCTACCTTGAGGCGTGCATGGACGATGACCCGGGCGACGGCAGCCTGATTCGCGCCGCTCTCAACGACATAGCCAGGGCGCGCGGCATGACGCAGCTCGCCCGCGACTCGGGCCTGAGCCGCGAAGGGCTCTACCGGGCGTTGTCGGCGGGCGGCAATCCCGAATTCGCCACGATCATTCGGGTTGTGCGCGCACTCGGCATTCGGTTGAGTGCAGCGCCGCTCGAAGCGAAAGCGGCTACGAAACAGCGCAAGGGCGCGGCGGGGTGATGAAGTGGCGCCGGGCTGCCCAACTGAGCGAGCTTTGCCCATGCTGCTATTCCCCGCTCGCGCAGGTCTTGTATTCACAGCAGCACCCCGGCATTGACTGTTCACACTGCGCGCCATTCGGCAACGATGGCGGCTTCGCGCGCGCGTATAGCGCCGCTCATCGAATTGAACTTGATTTCACGCGAGTATTGATCGAAGTAAAAACCTTCCGGCAGTTCCAGATCGTCACCTTCAGGCAATCCGGTTGCCTGAAATAACGGCGGAATGACGCTGCCAAGTGATCGGCCGGCAATCTCTGAAAGCGCTTGCATATGCGCCCACAGGTCGAGCGCAGCGCCGACAATTTGCCCGTACTTTGGTTGCAGGTCCAAGAGTCGCGATTCAGCCTCTTCGCGTTCGGCCTCCGCAGCGTTTGCCTCCGCGACACGGCATGCCTCCTCGAGCACGTCGAGCCGTGCGCGTAACGGTTGCAAGCGTGCGGCTTTCTCGTTTTCGCGCTTCGTCCATGCGTCGACTGCTGCCTGATAGTGCTTGTATTTGGCGGCAATCTTGGCAACTACACGCTTTTCGTTGGCATCGCCCCCTTCGGCGGCGTCGGCCTGTGCCGCCTCAACAAGCATCTCGCGGTTCTCGGCATCGTCGGGCGCTTGCGGCACGGGTGCAGGTTCTCTCTCGCCCTCGGTCGCAAGTTTGCTCGCCTGTTCGTTGTATCGGGCTTGCAGTTCGCGAACGATGCGGTGTGCTTCGATTGGTTTCATGGTTGATTGTCCTCTTGCGTGAATATCTGCAACGCCAGGTCGAACGACACACCGTTGCGGGTTGAAAAATCCTGTGCTCGCGCCATCGCGATCAGCCGTTCACGGTCCACGCTGTAACCGTTTGCCACGACAAAGCCGGTGAGTTCCAGCAGGGAATCAGTGGGCATGGATGCAAAGGGGTTGCGTGCCTGAGCACGGGCCGCACGGAATGCGTGTACGCTGGTTTCTGGATCAGCCCCTACAGGCACGAAAGACACTTCGCGCAGCTTCGCGTTGCGAAAAATGGTGTCGACGGAAAGAGCGCGCCCGTTCAGCGTCACACTTCGACGCTCGCCCGACTCGACGGCGGCCTGAATGCCGATTGATAGCTGCCACGGCGCGCCCTCGGCAAACAGCGCGGCGACTTCCTTGCCGGCATCCGACGCGGTGAAGAACTCACCGGACACCAGCACCTGGTTGCCCGCGAGACGCGCGCCGAGCTTTCCGGCACGCTTGCCCGGGTCGTGATCGACCAGGGCGAAGATAGGCGCGTTCGGCAGTTGCAGTGAGGCCAGATCAACGGCTACGTCGCCGTGCGCCCCGTATTGAGGAATGACGCCCCCCGAGTAGGCGACGCCCTCGAATCTGCGCGGCAGGCCCGCCTCATCGCGTTCGGCGACGGTGGGCGTGAAGGTGAAGAATGCGGTTTGCTGGGTCATTGGCAGCACCTTTGTTGTGAGGTGCTGCCAGCATGCGCAGGAAGAACTTCCGCGCGTTAGGCGATAATATTAATTCACAACTTTTAGTCTCTCATCACTTCACTGGAAGTCGTCCGCGTCGAATGTCCAATTGAAAATTGGAAGGTGCGGGTACTCTTCGCGCAAGTCGAACCACGCAAGGATTTTTTTTGTTTTCGTGTCCCGCGCATTCATTCCAGGGGCTGATTCGGCATGCCATCGCCCATCCGGCAGTTCAGTTATCGTCAAAAAGCGGGCCGGGTACATGTCAGCTCTGCGGATCGTCGATTCATCACACTTGAACTTTTCAGCGCCCAGCGCTTGAGCAACCATCGGCTTCATGCCCAAATGCTTTGTTGCGATGTGATACCACGCGCGCAAATGCTCGGGGCGTTTCCATTCGTACGGTCTGCCCGGTTCGTTGCGTCTTTTGTTCAAGTACTCAGCCAGGCGAAGTTGCGTTGACTGGCTCGCAGTTCCATCACGCTCGATCTCTTCGAGAAACTTGGAAACGATGGCCGAACGCCTCGGCTTTGCCATATGCGGCACGCCCCCTGCGGTGCTGTCCCTGCTGGAAGGATTGCCGCGCCGGCGGGGCAGGGTTACCCGTTTTCCCCCCGTCGGGGTAGGCGCGGCAGATTCGGATGCTACCACGCGTTCCGTAAAGCCGTTGAGGCACCACCAAGCCGCATCGGCACCACATTCGCCCCCCTCGATGGCCCGGTTGCGTACCGCGACCATTCGGACATTACTTCGCGCCGCTTCTCAACCACGTCAGCGCGCTGATAGGCGGCTTCCACTGCGCTTGCAAGCTTGTGCGCTAATGCCTTTTCGGCAAGCTCTCTCGGGTGGCTGGTGGCTTCGGCGATCCAGTCACGGAAGGTGGAACGGAAGCCGTGCACGGTGATGGTGTCGCGCCCCATGCGTTCGAGCACCTTTGCCATCGCCATATTGCTGATTGGCTTGTGCTGCTTGCCCGCGAACACGTAGGGCGTTGAGGTGGTGCGCTCGCTTTGGGCGTCGCGTTGGCGTTGCAGGATCTCCACGGCTTCAGGACTGAGCGGCACGCGGTGATCGGCGCCGGCCTTCATGCGTACGGCTGGAATCGTCCAGGTACGCGCCTCGATGTCGATCTCGTCCCAAGTTGCGCCGATGGTCTCGCCCGTGCGCGCGGCCGTCAGAATCGTAAACCGCAGGGCTTCAGCTCCGACGCCAGCCACTGCGGACAGGTCAGCCCAGAACGCGGGCAGCTCGCGCCAGGACAGCGCCGGGTGATGGCGCACAGTGCGGTCAGCCTTCGGGCGCTTGGGCAACAGCTTGTCCAGGTGCCCGCGCAGCCTGGCCGGGTTCTCCCCTTCGCGCAGCCCCTTTGCCTTGGCAGCGTCCAGAATCAATTCAATGCGGTTGCGTACGCGGCTTGCCGTTTCGTGCTTCGTGGTCCAGATAGGCCCGAGAATTTCGAGCAGGTGCCCGGTTCCCACGTCTGCAACTGGCAGGTGTCCTACTACGGGCATCGCGTAGTCGCGCAGCGTGTTTTCCCACTGGCTGGCGTGCTTGGTGTTCTTCCAGCCGAGCCGGTGCGTGGCGATGTAATCGGCGGCGCAGGCGCCGAAAGTGACGGCGCGGGCGGCTGCCTGAGCACGCGCAGCGGCCGCGACGGCTTGTTGCGCCGCTCGTTGGTCCAACGGGTCGACGCCCATGGCAATCGAGGCTCTGGCGGCGTCTGCGGCGGCCGTGGCGAGTGCCAGCGTGACGGCGGGATACGATCCAAGCCCCATTTCACGGCGGCGGTCGTGAAGCATGTACCGAAACAGCCACGATTGCGCGTCCGGGCTTTGCACGTGCAGATATAGCCCCTTGTCGACGCGAACATGCGCACCCGCAGCAGCCGTGCGAATTTGTTTGCCAAGCACCATGTCTTTTCCAATCTTGCGCGCCATGTCGAAGCTCCCGATCTCCCGCCACTTTCCCGCCAAATTTCCCGCCACATAGGCGCGATAACGGGCTGCACAAGATGCTACAGGGTGGGACGGTACAGGGCAATAATATGCTGTAAAACAGGCGCTTTGCTGCGGGTCAATCGTGTATCGCGGTGTGTCGTGCTGTGCCATATATGGCGGACTCTCTCTCCGCCAACCTTCCTGCACTTTCTCTGTTCGTTCATGTGGCCTGGCGCCCACATCACCTCGCCCGTAGGTCGGGTTGCAAGCCGACGTGTTGTGGCTCGGGCTTCAGCCCGTCAGAAACGGCAGCGGCATTCCTGTCGCCATGAATGGCGACCTACGGACGGATCCATGCCAGGTCTCGGGCGCCTGACGCAGGTCGGGTTTCAACCGACATGGCCCCACGTGGCGGCTGAAAGGTATCCAACCTCCCGCCAGGACCGGTTGGGAAAAGCCCTGCTCGTATCAGCGCCTGAAGCTTCCGGCCTTCACCAGGTCAGCTGGTGAGGAAGAGTTTCCGACCCAGACGACGAACTCCCCGTGTGGCGTGACGAACTGTGAGAGCTGCTTGTCGTACACATCCAGCGGATGATGGTGGGCTGCCGGATCGATCGTGATCGTGACGGTGCTGGTCTCGCCGGCAGCGATGTTGACCTTGCTGAATCCTGCCAGGCGTTTCGGCGGTTGCGCGGCGCCAACGGCATCGGCCGATGCGGGCAGACCGACGTAGACCTGGACCACCTCGGCGCCGGGCACGCTGCCGGTGTTCCTGACGTCGACCGATACCGTGATCCTGTCGTTGTCCGCAGTCAGGTGTGGTCGAGACCGGGTGAAAGTGGTGTAGCAAAGTCCGTGACCGAAGGCGAACGCCACGCAGGCATTCGAGCCGTCCGGTGCTGTCGGGCAGGCACCGCTGCGTTGCGCCGCGTCGTACCAGCGGTAACCGACGTCGAGCTTCTCGGTGTACTCGACGGTCTGTTGGCCATCGACGATCACGCCCGGATACTGGGTCGCGGACAGGTTGTCCAGAAAACCCTTGCCCACGAACGGGAAGGTCACGGGCAGCTTGCCGGAAGGACTGGCGCGGCCGAACAGCAGGTCCGCAACGATGTTTCCGTCTTCCTGTCCCGGAAACCAGACTTCCAGGATGGCGGGGCCAGCACTGCCGACGAGCGCGGGATCGATTGCCACGCCGGCGTTGTCCTTCAGCACCAGCACCGTCTTGGCTGCCATCGTCCTGCGGGTGGTCGAGGTGGTCGCAAGGATGGAGCGGATCATGGCTACCGTGTTGCTGTTGCGCGGCGTGTTGCCTCTCGCCTCGACGGTGGCGATCGTGTTGGGCAGATCCACGTACCAGTCGAGGCTGCTGCCTGCTGCCGCACTCGCTGCGAGTGTCAGACCGTTGCTCGCGGTAAACGAAGCACGATCCGCGCCTTCTTCGGAAACCGTGCCGGCCATCACGATCACGGCATCCGCGCCGGATGCCTCGGCCATGACATTGGCGAAAGTGCCCGAACGCCCGTCGATGGTGGCGGTTGCATTGTCGTCGTCGACCAGGATCAGCCTGACGGTGGCCGTGACATTGCCGAGTTCCTCGAGGGCCTTCGCGATGCCGGCCACGGGTGCCACGGTGTAGGCAGGGACCACATCGGAACTTCCACCACCGGAACCCATGGCCTTCCCGACCCGCGAACCGCCTGCTACCGCCTGTTGTGCGTAGATCTGTGACGCCTTGCCGATCACGACCAGATTGTGGACGGTGGCCGGCAGTGGCAGGGCTCCGTTGTTCTGCAACAGCACGGCCGACTGCGTGCCGATGGCGCGCGCCCTGGCGCCGCCGGCGGCATGATCGATCGCACGGCGCGTCAACGGGCGGTCAAAAATTCCGGCCCGGAACATCTGCACGTAGCGCCGCTTCAGCGCCCGGTCGATGTCGGATTCGCTGATTTCGCCGTTTGCGAGCGCGCGTTCGAGCTTCTCCGGTGCCCATTGCGCCGGCGTTGGCATCAGGTTGTCGAGGCCGGCGAGCAGCGGTACGACGGTGCTCTTGACCGCGAAGAAGTCCGATTGCACGTAACCGTCGAAGCCCCACTGCGTACGCAGCACATCCGTCAACAGCTCCTTGTTCTCGCATGAATGCGTGCCGTTGACGTAGTTGTACGCGCACATGACAGCTGCAACGCCGCCTTCCTTCACCGCCATTTCGAAAGGCAGCAGGTAGATTTCATGCAGTACCTGGCGGTCGATCATGGTCTGGATGGTCTGGCGGTTGACCTCCTGTTCGTTGCCGACGTAGTGCTTGACCATGGCGATCAGTCCCTTGGCCTGTACGCCCTTGGTCTCGGCTGTTCCCATCGTGCCGCTCAGGTAAGGATCTTCACCGAAATACTCGAAGTTGCGCCCCAGGACGGGCAGACGGGCGATGTTGACGCCGGGCGCTTCGAACACGTGCAGCCCGAGGTCGTTCATTTCGGTACCGATCAGATCGCCGTAGGCATGCGCGACGGCCGGATCGAAGCTGGCTGCAGCACCCAGCGCCGACGGCAACGCCGTCGCCCTGGCGGACGAGGCGTCGGTGTAAGCGGAAAAATCGACCTGTTCCCCGCTGGGCAGCGTCATGATCCGCGAGGTGCGTCCCGTTGCCGCAACGCAGTCGTTCTGCCCCAGGCCGACGGGGCCGTTGGTGACGCGCAACGTCGGGATGCCAAGCTCCAGGATTCCCGTGATGTGGCGCGCACCAAGGCACTCCGGCAAGTCGGGCAGGACTTCGGGTATGGCGCCGGTCAGTTGTGCCATTTTTTGCGCCAGCGTCATCGCTGCTACCAGCAGTTCTGCCCGCCGCTCAGGGCTGAGGTTGCTGTCACGATGACTTTCGCTGCTGGCTTGCCCGCTGTGGAGGAGCAGACAGGTGTTCAGGATCACGCCCAGCAGCATAGTGCCGAACCGGCATGATTTCGACGAACGAAGTCGGGATGGCGTGGTGGGCATGGCGGTTTCCCGTTGGGATGGGGTCTTATGGTGCCCATTATCCATGAACGAGAGCGACACCCAATGGCCGGCACGTCACGCCACCGCGGTCATCGAACGACGCGGGTTCCGTGTCGGGCACTGGCATCGGCGGGAGCGGGGGTGCATGCTCGACAGAGCCGCCTGGCTCAACGCTGGAACGACGTCGGCATGACGATCCGCGCAAGGAGGAGCAGCAGATGCAACGGCATGCCAACGGCCAGATCGGTGAAGCCGTGAGGAGATTCCATTCATGAAACTGTATCCGGAGATCATGCGGCGATTCGCCGCCGAACCGGCGGATGAGCGTGAATTGCGGGGGCTGGAGAATCTCGATGCGGGTGATTTCGCCGTCTATTCGGCTCGCCTCGAGCTGATTGCACAGGAGGCGAAAACCATAATGACCACGACTGCGATCTCGGAGCCGATTCAATCGGGCGACTGCTCCTTCGGCATCTATACCGCACAGGGTGATCTGGCGATTGCTGCTCCGGGTACCTACGTGCACTCCATTACCGGTCAGATATCGATCAAGTTCATCAGGAAATATTATCTGGATGATCCGAGCGTAGGCGTGCGCCCTGGCGACATCTTCTTTGCCAATGAACCGCAACTGGGCGGCCTCCACACACCGGATCTGCAAATACTGATGCCGGTATTTCATGAAGGCCAGTTGGTGTGCTGGGTCGTGACCATAGGGCATAACCAGGAAATCGGTGAAACCGATCCAGGCGGGCAGGAGCACATTCGGAGCCGCTACGACGAAGGCCTGAAATCGCCGCCGCTGAAAATCGCGGAAAACCACGAACTGAAAAGCGATATGGTGGCCATGTTCTGCAACATGGTGCGCAATCACCGGATGTTCGAGAGTGATCTCCGGGTCCGCTGTGCAGCCTGTGTGCGGGGTGAAGAGCGACTGCTGGCACTGTTTGGCGAGGCAGGCGCCGACCGCATCGCGGGAGTGATGCGCCGCATGATCGACGCAACGGATAAGGCCGTGCGGCGGGTCTTTGGCGAACTGCTGGATGGCGTCTACCGGCAGGTCCTGTTTCTCGATGCTCCCGGAAATAACGAGGATGGTTTGCTCCGGATCATGATCACCGTGCATGTGCACGGCGATACCATCACGGTCGACCTGAACGGGTGTTCACCGCAGGTGCCGGCTGCAGGCAATTGCCCGACCCATCTGGTGCGTGCGGCGATCAATGCGCAACTGCCGGCTTACGTAGTGCCTGGAGTGCCCTGCAGTTCGGGGCTGCTGAACGCCATCGAAATCATCGCACCGCCCGCGGGCACGGTGCTCAATCCGTTTCCCGATGCAGCCGTGATGCTCAGTGCGAATCTGCTGGCTGCAGCGGCGCAGGCGTTCATGCAATGCATCATTCGCGCCGGATATCTGACCAGACACGAATACATGGCCTTGCCCATCGGGTGGATCGGTACTCTCTATGCCTATGCCGGGCTAGACCAGTACCAGCGCATGACGACCGGTTTTGCCAACAACATGTACAACTCGGCGGCCGGTGGGGCCTGTTCCGTCGGTGACGGCATCGATTCGATGGGCGTGCTGGTCGGGATCACGGCCGACAGCCTCGATATCGAACACGATGAAATCCAGCATCCCTTCATATACGCCTTCCGGCGCCTGGCGCACGACCAGGCGGGGGCAGGGAAATATCGGGGCGGCGCAGGAGGAGCTTCCGGCGTGTATGTGCACGATTCGGCAAGCCTTTACGGCCAGATCATCTCGCTCCCGCACAGTTTTCCGATCAATACCGGCATTTTTGGCGGCTACGCGGCAAATTGCACCCCGGCCATACGGGTTCGCAATGAAGGAGTCCTTCCGTTTGCCGATCCGGGCATCGAGCTCCCGACACGGATCCAGCAGATGATCGAACCCGGGCATGGCGCCGCAAGTTTCGAAATGGCCAATATTCTTCCGTTCAAGCCGATGACGGAGGGAGACGGCTTTCCGTCCTGTGGACCCGGCGGTGGTGGTTGGGGCGACGTGCTCGAACGTGATCCCGAGGCGATCATGCAGGATCTGCGTACCGGCGTGTACTCCCACTGGACGGCGCGCAAGGTGTTCTGTGTCGCTTATGACGAGCGGACGCTGATCGTGGACGAGGCGGGCACGGAACGGTTGCGGGCAGAGGAGCGCCACATGCGCCTCGGGCGCGGGAAGCCCTGCGCCGAGTTTCTGACCGAATGGGAAAAACTTTCGTTGCCTGCCGAACTCCTGCGTACCTACGGGTCGTGGCCTGACGCCAAACCTGCAGCAGGGGATGCGTTTTTTGCGTGAAATGATTTGCTTCCATGAACAGCAATGCAACATCGTAGCCGGCCTCGCGCTGCCCTCGGATTGCCACCAATCCGTGCCTCGAGACAGCCACGCGTCTCTTGCCACGGGATGGTTTCTCCCGACGCGGCGATGCCCGCGGCGTATCGTCGTCGTGGACATTGCAGACTCCATCTAGCACCACGTCGCAATGTGGCGCGCTCGTGCCACGGAAGCGAGTGCGGCGCGAGCTTCACCGGGCAACTATTGATTTCCCGTGAATTGCGCACGACTCTCTGCATGAGTTTTTCCAGGCCCGGCGGGATCTCGTGTTTCTGCCGGTTCGCCGGGTTTTCAACGTGTTGCTGCAATCGTGCCCAGGAGGAATCGTCATGAACGTATCGCGCGAGTTGATCACCCCTTCGAAGCTGCACCCGTCGCCCGGATTCAGCCATATCGCCATTGCGCCCGCAGGTGGACGAATCGCGTGCATTGCAGGACAGGTTGCGCTTGCACCGGATTTCAGCGTCATCGGTGGCGACGATCTCGGTGAACAGACGAAGGCGGCGATGCGCAATCTCCAGGTCGCGCTCGATGCGATCGGTGTCGGATGGGGCGACGTGATCCGGCGCACGATCTACACGCTGCACCCTTCCCGGTACGAGGTGATGACCGCGGCGATCGAGGAGATCCAGGGCTCGAGCGAACATCCGGCACAGACGATCGTCGGTGTCACCGGCCTTGCCGTACCCGGTCTGCTGATCGAGATCGAGGCCACGGTGCATCTTCGGTAGCCGTCAGCGCTGCGAAACGGGAGACAACCCATGAGAGCTGCATTGATACGAGCACACGGTGGCCCGCAGGTGTTGCGGGTCGAGCAGGTCCCGGTCCCGAAGCCCGGCCCCGGAGAGCTGCTGGTACGCATGCAGTCGACTTCGATCAACCATCGCGATGTGTGGATCCGCAAGGGACACCCGCATCCGGCCTACCACGTCGATCTGCCGAGCCTGCTCGGGGTCGACGTGTGCGGGGTCGTCGAGGAAGTGGGGCCGGATACGGAGGGGGCGTTCAAGGTCGGGGATCGTGTCATCGCCAATCCGTACCTGCCGTGCCGCAACTGCGACTACTGTCGCAACGGTGCGTTTCAGTATTGCCCGCGCTTCAGCGTCTACAACGGGAGTTATGCGGAGTATGCGGTCGTCGGAGGCGCGAACGTCGCCCGGCTTGCCGACAGCGTGCCGATCGATCACGCAGCCGCGTTCCCGAACAGCTACATCACGGCGTGGCAGATGCTGGTCGGCAAGGTCGGCATCAAGCCCTCCGACACGATCTTCGTGTGGGCCGGTACGAGCGGGCTTGGCAGCGCTGCCATCGAGATCGCGAAACGGGTTGGCGCAACGGTGATCACCAGCGCCGGCAGTGAGGAAAAGCGCGAGATACTCGCCCGCTACAGGCCCGACCTGATCGTCGACCACTACAAGCCGGGCATGGTCGACGCGATCATGGATTTCACTTCGGGTCGTGGTGCGAGCATCGTGTTCGAACACATCGGCAGTGCGAGCTGGCAACGTTCGGTCGAGATGTGTGCATCGGGCGGCTCGATCGTCACCGCCGGTGCCACCAGCGGCGACGAGGTGAAGATGGACATCACCTACGCCTTCGTGAAGCAGATCCGCGTGTTCGGTTCGCGGCTTGGAACGATCCAGGACCTGAGCGAAGCCGTGCAGCACCTCAACAACGGCTACTTCAAGCCGCTGATCTGCCAGATGCTGCCTCTGGAGGAGATCGTCAGGGCGCACGAACTCATGGAAAGCCGTGACATCATCGGCAAGCTGATCATCCGGCTGTAGCGTCACCACGCGCGAGCCGGCGCAGCGCCTGCTCGAACACGTCGGGCGTCTGCGCGCCGCTGATCACATGCCTGCGTTCGATCACCACCGCGGGCACGGCATGAATGCCGGCTTCCTGCCACTGGCGCTCGGCGGCACGCACTTCGTTCGCGAACTCGTCGCTTGCCAGGATCTGCCGCGCACGGTTCGCGTCGAGTCCTGCCTGCTCCACCGCTGCCAGCAACACGGCGTCGTGATCGACCCGCTGGTCACGACCGTGGCAGGCTTCGAGCAACGCCTGCTTGAGCGCCAGTTGTCGCTTGTCGTCCTCGGTTCCGGCCCAGTACAGCAGCCGGTGGGCGTTGAAAGTGTTGACGATCCGGCTGCGTCCGTCCGGGTTGAACCGGAACCCGACCGCCGCACCACGCTCGGCGATCATGGCGCGCATTTCCGCCTGCCGTTCGGGCGTGGAGCCGTATTTGCGCGCCAGGTGTTCGCCCACATCCTCGCCTTCGGGTGGCATGCCCGGATTGAGCTCGAAGGGCTGGAAATGCAGCTCGGCGCTCAACTGGTCGCGGCAGTGTGACAGTGCCTGCTGCAGCGAAGCCAGCCCGACCGCGCACCACGGGCAGGCGATGTCGGAGACGAAATCGATTCTCAGGCTGACGCTCATGTCCTGGCTGCTCCTCTGTCGTGGCGGCCGGTGCAGGTGAATGCAGAAGGTAGCACGCCGCATCGGCTCGATGATGCGTGTTATTTTACGCGCCTGTTGTATGCAGCCCGCCCGCCGGGATGAGTACGCCAGCAAGGCCGCACGTTCGTGACGGTCGGATCTTCGGAAAAAGGAGTGAGTGCGATGAGCGGCAGTGCTTCCAATCGGGTGCGTTTCGATTACGACGGCACATGCGTACTGGTCACGGGTGGCACCAGTGGCATCGGTGCGGCCATCGCCGCGGCGTATCGCGATGCGGGGGCGCGGGTGACGGTCACCGGCACGCGGGCGTCGGCAGCCGAGTACGACGACGATCTGTCGGGCTATCGCTACCTGCAACTCGACATCGAGAACGCGGAGCAGATCGCGCGTGTGGCGGCGGTGCAGGACCGGCTCGATATCCTGGTCAACAACGCCGGGCTGGCCATGCCGAGCCTCGGACTCGACGAGTACGAACCGGAAGTGTTTGCGCGCGCCGTGAACATGCACCTCATCGGTGGCTACCGGATGGCACACGGCTGTCGCGAGGTGCTGGCGGGCAGCTCGCTCGCCGGAGGCGCCTCGATCATCGGCATCGGTTCGATGAGTTCCTTTTTCGGCATCGGCATCGTGCCCGGTTACGGTGCCGCGAAAACGGGCCTGCTCGGGCTCACGCGCGCGCTCGCGGTCGAATGGGGCAAGCACGGCATCCGCGTGAATGCGGTCGCGGCGGGCCTTACCGAAAGCCGCATGACGGCGAGCACGTTCGCGAACCCGGCTTGGGCGGAGCCTACGCTCGCGCGCACTCCCGCCGGGCGGCTCGGCGTGCCACAGGACATCGCAGGAGCGGTGCTGTTTCTCACCAGCGCGGCGGCGGGCTGGATCACCGGCCAGACGCTGGCAGTCGACGGTGGCTACACCGTCAGCGGTTGACGCAGTGATCGTGCAGCACGCGTGCGACGCAGGCACTCAGTCGGCGGGCGTACGGTACGTGCAGGAATTCGTTGGGTCCGTGTGCGTTCGACTGCGGGCCGAGCACTCCGGTGATCACGAACCGGGCTGAGGGAAACGCTGCCTCGAGCAGCCCCATCAGTGGAATGCTGCCGCCTTCGCCGAAGCCCACACACGGTTTGCCGAAGTGCTGCTGCGAGGCTTGCGCCAGCGACTCGGCGAGCCAGGGCGCAAGCGGCGGTGCGTTCCAGCCCGCTGTCGCACTCCCCTCGAAGTGCACGCTGGCGCCTTGCGGCGGGTCGCGCGTCAGCGCGTGCCGCACCGCCTCCAGCGCCGTGCCTGCATCTGCGGTTGGCGGCAGGCGGATGCTCAGCATCAGTGCGGTATGCGGCCTGAGCACGTTGCCCGCGGCATCGAGTGCCGGCAGGCCGTCGGCTCCGGTCACCGACAGCGCGGGGCGCCAGGTCCGGTTCAGTATGCGCTCGAGGTCGTTCTCGCCCATCGGGAGCACGCCGTCGAGGAACGGCAGCTCGTTCCATGCCGAATCACCGAGGGTTGCGGCAGCCTCGCGTGCCTGTTGCAGGCGATCGGCGGGCACTGCCACGTGCAGTTCCGGCAGCAGCATGTGTCCGCTGCCGGCGTCCTCGATACGCGCCAGCAGTTGGCGCAGGACGCGAAAACTCGACGGCACGATGCCGGACGCAGCCCCGCTGTGCACTCCTTCGTGCAGCACGTCGACGCGCAGGCGCGCGCCGATCATGCCGCGCAGCGATACCGTGAGCCACAACTGTTCGTAATTGCCCCCGCCGGAGTCGAGGCAGACGACCAGCGACGGTGTGCCGATGCGTTCACGCAGGTGCTCGATATAGGCAGGCAGGTCGGGGCTGCCCGATTCCTCACCCGTCTCGATCAGCAGCACGCAGCGCGCGTGTGGCAGGCCGGCGTGCTGCAGCGCGAGGATCGCGGCCAGCGAGGCGTAGGTTGCGTAACCGTCGTCGGCCGCGCCACGCCCGTACAGTCGCTCGTTGCGCAGTACCGGGATCCACGGATCGAGTCCGTTCGACCAGCGATCCGACGCCGGTTGCTTGTCGAGATGCCCGTACATCAGCACGGTTTCCGCACCTTGCCCCGGAATCTCGATGAACAGCAGCGGGGTGCGGCCCGGCAGTTGCACGATCTGCAGCTTCATGTCGCGTGGTGCGTGGGCGCGGCACCAGTCGGCGACCAGGTTGATCGCCTCGCGCATGTGCCCGTTGCGTTCCCAGTTCGGGTCGAACTGTGGCGACAGGTTCGGAATGCGGATGTACTCGCCGAGTGAGGGTACGATCGAGTCCATCCACAGCGAATCGATGAACCGCGACGTCGATCGTATATCCATGAGCCGGGTCTCCCTGACGTGGCCTTCGTCGTCAGCCGGGCTGGCCGTCGACGCGCGGGCGGGACAGCATCGGCAGCCAGCCGCCCGCGAATACCGCAAACGCAGCGATCCAGGCCAACTGCGCACACAGGATCCAGCTCGCGTACGCTGGCGGGTAGAGCGCCGGGCCCGCCACGCGCAGTGCCCCCGCGAACAGCAGCAGTCCGAACATCGCGCCGGTGATGCGCGGTGGCGCGTGCACACTGCGACCGGTATGGCCCAGCGAGACGCGCGTCATCATCGACAGCGTGATCAGCGCGATCCCGCCGAGCGCGAAGGTGTGCAGCGCCAGCGAAGGACTCAGCGAGGTGACCGCGCTGAGTGCGTGCAGCAGGAAGCCGAGCGCGATCAGCGCGAACGACACGTGCATGCTCCACAGCAGCGGGCGGCTCCAGATGCCCGGTGTGTGCCAGAACACCACCCGGGTCGCGTTGATCAGGAACATCAGTGCGCTCGCGATTGCCGCCACGGCGTGCCAGCGCAGGAACACCTCGGTGATCCAGAACACGAGCAACAACACCAGGCTCGACAT
The DNA here is from genome assembly GCA_024234165.1 of Pseudomonadales bacterium. Classification (NCBI taxonomy): domain Bacteria; kingdom Pseudomonadati; phylum Pseudomonadota; class Gammaproteobacteria; order Pseudomonadales; species Pseudomonadales bacterium. The sequence continues at coordinate 1,018,224 of JACKOP010000001.1, read as the reverse complement.
GTCGAGCCACAGCGCGTTGCGCAGTTTCACGCGCGGCTGGATCGCGTTCTCGGTGAAGCCGGGGATCATGCGCCGCATCATGGTCAGGATCAGCGCCAGCACCACGTAGAAGCCGCCGTAGATGCTCCAGCGCAGACCCGGCTCGAACGCACCGAAGGCACCGGCATAGAACAGGGCGTTGCCGGTGCCGAGCAGCACCAGCTTGGAGAGGATCGCCATCTGGCGCCATTGGCGGGCGCGCACCACCGGCACGCCACAGGCAAGGATCAGCACCAGTGCGAACAGCAGGTCGGCGACTGCCGCTACTGCGATGAAGCGGGTGCCCGCCGTGAGCGCGAGACGGGCGATCGCCCACAGCGCGAACGCGAGTGCGAGCGGCGTGTGATGCAGGGTCTGGGCGCCGGTCCAGTTGCGGATCGCGGTCAGCAGGAAGCCCGTGATCACGGCCAGCGAGTAGCCGTAGATCATCTCGTGCGCATGCCATTGACTGGCGTTGATGCCGCTGAACTCGGGCTGATACCAGTCGCCCCGGATCGCGGCCCAGAGTCCCATCGACAGCAGCGCGAACAGCACGGCGCCGGTGAAGAAGGGGCGGAAGCCGCGGTCGAACAATGCACTCATGTCAGTCCTCCGATTCCTCGGCGCCGCGCTTCGCTCTGCCTCAGAGGGCCACCGTCACGCGTGCCGAGACGCTGCGCCCTGGCGCAAGCAGGTTCTCGGCCGACGTCGAATAGCGCTTGTCCGCGAGGTTTTCCAGTTCCATGACCAGGCCGAACTGCTTGCGTGCGCCGAACTGCAGACCACCGCTGAGGTTCAGGGTGAGCCACGCGTCGTCGCTCTGCAGCATCGGCGTGCCGGTGCTGGACGGCTCCTCGCGCTTCGAGTGCGTCTCGCCGCGCAACGCGAGGTCGAGCCAGCCGTCCAGCGCGGCAGCGAACGCGGGCTCCCAGACCACGCCGAGCGAACCGCTCAGTTCGGGCACGCCGGTGTCCTTCGTCGTGAATGTCTGGTAGCGGTTCTCGCGCTCCATCCAGGTGAGGCTGGCGTAGGGCCGCCAGTGTTGCGTGCCTTCGGCGCGGCTGGCGTACAGTTCGATGCCCTGCGCCTCGGATTCACCGATGTTCACGTAACGCTTGTCGCGGCTCGTGATGCAGCCGTCGGCGGGTGTGCAGAACACGTGGTCGATGTAGTCCTCGGATTCGCTGCGGAACACGCCGGCGTCGAACACCCAGCCGAGCGTGCGTACGCGCACCCCGGCTTCCCACGACAGGGCGGTTTCCGGCTTCAGATCCGGATTCGGGTTCACGTAGCGCGACGCCGCGTAGGCGCCGATCGCAAACTGCAGCAGCGAGGGGTAGACGTAGCCCTGCGAGACGTTGGCGCGCAGGACCAGATCGTCGCTGAGCTCGTGGCTCAGACCGAGATTCGCGATCGTGTGGGTATCGTTGTTGCTGCCCGGCGAGAGCCCGGCGCGATTGCTCGCCTCGAGCCGGCCCTCGACGCGGTACTGGCGTGCGCCAATCGTCAGCGTGGTGTGCTCGGCGACGTGCCACTCGTCCTGCACGAACAGTGCGAGCGTTTTGATCGCCGCCTGGTCACGGATGTCCTCGGGGCGTCCGGTGACGCCGTTGGTGACGATGTCCACGTGGCGGTCCTGCGTGACGCGTTCCTCGCTGTACTGGATGCCGCTCACGATGTAGTGGTCGCGCGCCGGGATCCAGTCGAACTGCGTCACCACGTCGTCCATTTCCAGTTCGGCGTCGCTGTAGACGCTGCGATCCGTCGCGACGGGCCGCGGCACGGGAAGGAAGGTGCTGCTGAACGTGTTGAACTGCCGATCGTTGCGCGCGCGGTTCGCCTGCACCTTGATCAGCGGAAGGAAACCAGCCACGTCACGCCACTGGTAGCTCAGGCCGATCTTTTCGCGGTCGCGCTGCGGCACGTCGACGCGGAAATCGGTGAGCGGGAACGCCGTGCGCTGTTCTTCCTCGACGAACACATCGGTGGCCGATTCGTAGCGGTCGTACAGCAGTTCGAGGCGGTGCGCGCCGAAGTCGCGTCCGATCCAGGCGTAGACGCTGTTGTTGTCGAAGGCGGTGTTTTCGATCTCGCCGTCGGGAGTGTCGCGTTTGCCGTGGTCGCCATCGGAGACGGCTACCCGGTATCCGAGGCCGTGGAGATCGCCAAACACGCTGGCGAAGCGCTCGCGCCCGTTGGTGGCGGAATTCCAGCCCGAACTCGCCTCGAACTGCAGTGGTTCGGTGCCGCCCTTGCGCGTGATGAAGTTCACCACACCGCTCAGCGCGCGCGGTCCGTACAGCACCGATCCCGAGCCGCGCACCACCTCGATGCGCTCGACCAGCAGCGGATTCAGGCTGAGCGGGGTGCCGTACTCCCAGTGATCGGTGATCTCCTGTCCGTCGAGCAGGATCGCGGTGCGCCGTGACTCCTCGCCGCGGATGCGCACGCGCTTCAGTCCTGGCTGGCCGCCGTCCGTGACCTGCAGCCCGGGCAGGCCGCGCATCGCGTCGGCCAGCTCGTAGGCGGTGTTGCGGCGCAACTGTTCGCGGTCGATCACGCTGACGGTCTCGCTCGCTTCCATGACGATGCGCGGCGCGCGGCGCGCGGTGACCACCACTTCCTCGAACATCGCCTTCGCGCCGGTCTCCGACGCTGCCCAGGCGGGGGCGGTGGCCGAACAGGCGCCGATCGCGATGGCGAGCGTGTTTCTCAGGGTTCGCATGCGAGAGGTCTCCTCAGCTGTGATATCAGGTCAGGTCCGGCGTCGCCGCGCGTAGCGGCGATCACGCGTCGCGCCCCGGCGTAGTCCGGGCAGGAACCGGCGGCGGGCGTCCCCGGGGTGTTGTGGATCGCGGCACACAAGGCGAGCGACTCGCGCCAGCGCGTCATATAGGCCTCCGATACAGCGTGTGACGAGGATATCTGCAGCAGTTCCTGCCGCAGGCGCTCGCAATCGACGTGCCAGTGGCGTTCACGCTGCACGGACGTCACGGGCGGACGCTCGTTGACGGCGTCATCGCCACTTCCTGCCGCACGCACCGGCGCGCTGAACCCCGGCGAGAGGGTGAAGCAGACGACGGCGCAGAAGGCGATGAGCAGGGAGTGGGGCAAGACGCTGCTTCCGGGGGTATCGATTTCCGCCGCACATGATCCCTTGTCCGGCCGAGGTGATCCAGCTTTCGGAGCCCGGACAATGACCCGAAACAGTCCCTTGCGGCCGCGCGCCCACAATGCCTGGAACCGATGGATGGAAATTTGACATAGGCCACTGCTGGGAGAATGCCCGATGGATTTATCATGCGCGGGTTCCGGAATCGGCCACGGCAGTGCAATGGGTATGACAGGCGTCCACGGCGGGAGGTGCCAGTGATGATGAGCGCGTTGGGTCGCGTGTTGAGCCGTTCGCTGGGCGTGATTCTGGCGGTGACGATGCTGTGCTCCTGCGCGGTGGCGGCACCACCGGCCTGGCGTCTCGAGGCGCTCGAGCTGGATGCCGTTCGCGACGTCTTCCCACCGGCCGAACGGCTTGGTGACACGCTGGACGTGGTGCGTGCGCGTGCGGTCTATGCCGGCGATACCCTGCAGGGCTGGGTGTTTCTGAGCGATGAGATTTTCCCGATGCCAGCGTACTCGGGCAAGCCGATCTCGGTACTGGTCGGGCTGCGCCCGGACGCGACCATTGCAGGCGCAAAAATCATCGCCCATGAGGAGCCGATCCTGGTGATCGGCGTCAAGGATGCCGATCTGCAGCATTTTCTCTCCCAGTACGTCGGCCTGGCGGCAAAGACGCAGGTGCGTGTGGGCGCCGACGACGGTGGCGGCTATCGCGGGCTGGATGCGATCAGCGGTGCGACGATCACCGCGATGGTGCTGAATCAGAGCCTGATGCGCTCGGCGCAGGTCGTGGCTGCTGCGCTCGGTCTGCCGCGAGCGGAGCACGCTGCACCAGCGCAGGAACAGGCTGGCGCCACGCGATCGGCTGTCAGCCGCAGCACCGAGGCGGCGGCGTACGCGATCGCCCAGGCGGCGTCCGCCGGCGAGCCCGAGTGGCTGCAACTGTGGAAGGCGCGCTGGATTCGCATCGCCGTGCTGCTGACGGCACTGCTGTTCCTGGTCACGGTGCTGGTGTTCCAGGACTGGCTGGTGCTGCGGCCCGTGCTGTTCCGGCGCGTGCGCATCGCTTATCTGCTGTTCACGGTGGGTTTCGTCGGTTTCTACAGCATGGGGCAGTTGTCGATCGTCAACATGCTCGCGTTCAACCACGTGCTTGCGGCAGGCTTCTCGTGGGAGACGCTGCTGCTGGAACCGGTGACGTTCATCCTGTGGGCCTTCGTCGCGGTGACGATCGTGCTGTGGGGCAGGGGAGTCTACTGCGGCTGGCTGTGCCCGTTCGGCGCGACACAGGAGCTGATCCATACCGTTGCCCAGCGCTTCAAGTGGCCCCAGTTCGAGTTTCCCGCGATGGTCCACGAGCGGTTGTGGGCGATCAAGTACCTGATCCTGATCGCGCTGTTCGGACTGTCGCTCGATTCGATGTCACGCGCGGCCACGGTTGCCGAGGTCGAACCGTTCAAGACCGTGTTTGCGCTGCATTTCGTGCGCGGTTGGCCGTTCGTGCTCTATGCGGCGGGATTGCTGGTGGTCGCGGCGTTCAACAGCAAGTTCTACTGCAAGTACCTGTGCCCGCTCGGTGCCGCACTCAGTTTCTTCACGCGGTTTCGCATCTTCGACTGGCTGCGCCGGCGTCGCGAGTGTGGCAACCCTTGTCAGGTCTGCGCGGCCCAGTGCGAGGTCGGTGCGATTCGGCCCACCGGCGAGATCATCGAGAACGAGTGTCACTACTGCCTGGAGTGCCAGGTGATCTACCACGACGACCACCGCTGCCCGCCGCTGGTCGAGAAGCGCAAGCGGCGCGAGAAGCGTGAAACACGCGCAAACGAGATTGCTCTGCAGCAGCTCGAGTAGCAGCAAGGTCAGAGGCTGCCGCAAAACGCTGCTTGCATCGACGACTGGATGCCTTGGCGACAGCCGCTTCAGCCGCGCGCACGCCGTGCCCGGTGCACGCTCACCAGGACAACCACGAGGAACATCGTGCCGCCGATCACCGCGACCAGGCTGCCCGTGCCCATCAGCCCCATGCCGATGATTTCCTGGGCACGGCTCAGCCCCTCGGCGGTGCCCACCGTCTTGCGCTGCGCACCGTGACCGCCGGTCCAGGCCAGGCCGGCGATGTGCATCACCTGCCCGACGCCGTAGACCAGTGGCTGCCAGCGCGCCGTGCGCGGCAGCGCCAGCGGGTAGCCCAGGCGCGGCAGCAGCAGGTAGAACACGCCCATGTACGCGAGCGTGACGCCGACGATGGAGCCGTGGTAATGCGCCGGTATCACCGTGTTCGAGCCGCGGATCAGAAAGCCGAGAATCCCGCCGGCGGCGAACAGCAGCAGCGACCACCACAGCACCGAGCGCAGCGTCCGGGTCGTGATGTCTGCAGTCGACGTGCGTGGCATGCTCGCCACCACCAGCAACAGCAGCGGGATGCAGCCGATGCCGCCCCAGCGCATCAGTTCGCTGTAACCGATCACATAGGCAGGCGAGGCCGGAGCCAGCGCGAGCAGCAAGGGCACACCGAGCAGCGGCAGTGCAGTCAGCGCAAACAGGCTGCGCTGCATCGTCTCGCTGCCGCGCAGCCCGCTTCCGGTCGCGCGCAACAGCAGCCACGCGACGACCAGCATCAGGATCGTGTGCATGAACTGCAGCACGTGTCCGCCGCCCCAGAACAGCAGCTCGAAGTAACGCACGTCGCGGGCGTCCGCGGGCATGCGCAGCCAGCTCACGGCGACGCCGAGCAGCGCGAGCAGCGCGCTCGCGGCGGCAAGTGCGAGCGCGAAGCGGATCGTGGCATCGTCGTTGCGCGGGCCGCGAACGAACGCCAGCAGATAGCTCGATGCCTGCACCGCGAGTGCTGCGCCGATTCCGAGCAGCCCGGCGTAGAACCAGGGGTGCTGCAGCACCGGAACGTAATTCGCCATCAGTGCCTGCTCGGCACCCACGAATGGTGCAGTGCTGATCAGCACGGCGCCGGCAACTGCGAGCAGCAGCGCGACGATCGTCGCAAGACGGTGTCTCTGGCCCAGATAGAGCGTCCACAGCGTTCCGCCCCCCGCCACGAACCACACCAGCACCGACAGATCGACGTGCGCGACCAGTGCGACGCGGAACCATTGGGTACCGGGAATGAAACCGTGCAGCACCGGGGTGCGTGACAGTCCGAGCAGTACGGCGAGCACACCGGCTGCGATCAGTGCGTAGACGCCAAGCCAGATCCAGGCTGCAACGGCTGGAACGGGAGCTGGCGAGCGGCTGGATTCGTTCATGCAGAAACCGTCTCCGTTTTCATTCAGCGAGCAGCAGGCGTACGGTGGCGAGCATCTCGTCGTCGGTGGTGGAATTGGCGAAAGTCGCGCGCACGCGCCCCTGGCGATCGATCAGGTAGATCCGGTCGCTGTGCGTGAAGCCATAGCCGGCGCCGGCGACGTCATCGCGCGCGTAGTAGACCTTGAACAGGTCGGCAGCAGCGCGAATCTGTTGCTCGCTGCCGCTGAGGCCGATGAATGCAGGATGGAAATGCCCGAGATACGGCTTCAGCACGTCGAGCGTATCGCGCGCCGGATCGATGGTCACGAACAGTGGCTGCACATCGCTGGCAGCCTCTCCGAGGCCGAGCAGCAGGCGACGCATCCGTGCGAGCACGGTGGGACAGACGTCCGGGCAACTGGTGAAGCCGAAATTCAGCAGCACGACACGACCACGGAACTGCTGTAGCGAAACCGTGCCGCCGCTGGTTGCAGGCAGCGCGAAATCGCCTCCCAGCGTCTCGATGACCGGCAGGGTGTCTGCGCGCGTGACCAGTTCGTCGAAGTAGCGAGTCGCGTAGAACGTCCCGATCAACGTCATGACGGCCGCGAGGAAGACGGTTGCACGATTCATCGGGCAGATTCCGAGGCTGGCGGCCGTGCGGCGTGATCGAGGCGCATCGCTGCCAGCAGCAGCAGCGTCGCGACGAAACCGTGTGCCAGCGTCACCGGTATGGCGAGCGCGCTCGTGATCGTGGCGAAGCCGAGGACGCACTGCAGCGCCAGCAGCAGCGCGATCGGCGTCCAGAGCCTTGCGGGAACACGCGTGCGCGCTGCGCGCAGACAGACGATGGCGAGTGCCAGTGCGGCAAGCAGTGCCCCGATCCGGTGCAGCGCGTGGATCACGTAGGCAGCCGCATCGATCCGCACCCTGCCGAGCGCATCGGGTTGCAGTTCCCTGAGTGGTGCCAGCGCAGCCCATGACCTTGCATCCGCAGCCTGTGGCAGCGCGTTGCAGCCAGGGATTCCGCTGCACGCAAGGCCGGCGAAATTCGCACTGACCCAGGCGCCCGAAACGATCTGCAGCACGAGCAGCAGCAGCGCGAAGCGCAGCACGCGGCGCAGGCTTGCAGCGACACTGCAGCGGCTGGCGGCGCCGACCACGAGCAGCAGCTGCCAGGACAGCGCAACCAGCGTGGTGCCACCGGCCAGGTTGAGGGTCGCGATGATCGGACGCGTCTTCAGATGGCTCATCGGTCCGATGATCGCCAGCGCGAGCAGCAGAGCGAGCATCAGCAGCGGGATGACCCGTACCGCTGGCCATTCCCGGCCACTGGCGTGCGTACGGTAGACCAGCGCCAGCACCAGCACCACCAGCGTGCTGGCAAGCGCCCGATGGGCGCGTTTTGCCCACGTCCTCGGCGTGGATGCCTGGGCGGTGTCGAGTGCCACAGTACCGTTGCCCTGTGCCTGTGCCTGTGCCTGTGCCTGTGCCTGTGCAATGTCTGCGTAGCAGCCGTTGCGATCACAACCCAGGCGTGACTCCACGTGGCGGATGCCGGCGCTGAGGAGCGCGATCGCCAGCGCGCCCAGCAGGATCACCAGAACGTGTGCGCGCAGCCCGCGCGGGTGCCTTCCTGCCGCAGGCATCATCGATTACCCTTGAGCGCGCGTTGCGATCGAGCGAGCAAACTGTGCGCGGAGGAGTCTGAATTGGAAATCGTACTGTTTACCATCGTCGGAGTTGCCTTGTACTTCGCCGCCGATTGGGCGCTCAGGACGCTGGAGCGCATGCATGGTGCGCCGTTGCCGTACCGCAACATCGTCTATTTCGTCATCATCCTGGTGCTTGCGCTGGCGAGCTTCACGTTGCTGCAGAATATCGGCCCGCAGTGAAGCCACGGGCCCGAGCCGGATCGCACCTCAGAGAAACGAGAAACGCTTTCCCTGCGAATCGAAGTCGATCAACAGCACCTGCCCGGGGCGCAGATCGACCTGGCGCTCGGCGACGTACGGAAATTCCTTCTGATCCAGGTGATCCTTCATGCGCACGGTCAGCGAGACGGGACCGGCCGGCACGTTGATCCGATGGTAGGTCGAAGCCATGCCGTCGTGGTGCAAGCCGCGCGGCTCGATGCGTTCGCTGAATCGCATCTTCCCGTTCACCACGAGCTCGAGCTCGAGCGGTGAGCGTTCACGCGGGCAACTCACCGGGGCACGCCGCGTTGGTGGCAGTTGGGCGAGTTCTTCGGGTGACAATTGCTTGCATTCACCGAGCACCTGGCCGGAATGACGCAGACTCAGCTTCAGCACGGCCTGATCGGGAGGCAGGTGCTGGTAGGCAGGAGAGTTGGAGAAATAGCCGATGAACAGCGCGAACGCACCGTAGGCGGCAGCCTGTCCGATCCGGCGCATGGCTTGCGGGGACTTCATGTCAGACGGTCTCCGTTTCGGTTGCCGACGCATCCGCCGGGGCCGCCTTGCTGTGTTGCAGGCCAGCGCGGAATGCAGTGATCTCGGTTTCGAGCCGCTCGCCTTCGAAGATGCCGGCCCAGGACACCTTGACCTTGTCGTGTCCGGCCGACGTGCGCAGATGCGGCATGCGCTGGCTGGCGAAGCGTTCCTCGGTCCACGTGTTTCCCTTGCGGTAGAAGCAGTCGCCGGTGCAGCAGCCGCTGACCATCACGCCGTCGACGTTGTCCTGGCGCGCCACATAGTCCACGAACGATGGCGGCAGCATGCCTACGCACGGCAGGCTCAGCGCGACCACGCCTTCACGCTCGATGCGCTCGATCGGCAGTGCGTGGTCGCAGCCGAAGACCATCACGCGGGCGCTGCCGCTGAGCGTCGCCACCTTCGCCAGCGCGTCTTCGAGCATGCGGTCTACCGGATAGCCCGGAATCTCGATGCCCGAAACCAGTTCCTCGACGTTGCGAAAGGGAGTGGCCGACGGGCAGGAGCCGGTACAGATGCCGCACGCGGTGCAGCGGTCGGGGTCGACCTGCGCCTGGCGCATGCCTTTCCGGTACGAGTGTTCCACCATCGTGATCGCCTCGTACGGGCAATCCTGGAAACACCACGTGCATCCGTTGCAGTTGTCGGGATTGACCGCAGCAGCCGCAGCAGCGGTCTGTTTCGACGGCGAGAGCCACGGCAGGGCGACCAGCACACCGGTGATGCCGGCCAGCAGCACCCACACGTACAGCGGGTCGGTGCGGTCGAGCAGTGGGTAGAAGTTCATGTAGAACCAGTCGAGCGGCACGCTGGCCGGTGCGATCGACATGTCGGCCGGTGCCATGCTGACGGCAGGCTTCAGCAGCGACAGTACGATCATCATCACGACCACGCCGGTCGCCAGACCGCGATTCGGCTGTGTGCGTGCCAGCTTCAGGCGGTTCACGTGGATGAACATGGCGACCAGCAGGAACAGCGGGATCGCGATGTGCATGAACACCAGCAGCGAGAACAGCCGGTCGCTCAGTGTGGCGTTGGACAGGAAGGTGCGTGCCAGCGAATCGCTGATCACCGGCAGGCGTTCCATCCATTCGGTGGAGATCTGTGCGACGTACTGCGCGAACTGGTCCCACACCAGCCAGTAGCCGCCGATTCCGGACATGAACAGCAACCACAGCAGCGGTACCCCGCTGATCCATGAGAAGGCCTGGGCGCCGCGGAAGCGCCCCTTCGCGAATTCGCGCACGAGGTGCAGCGTCACCGTGACGACCATTGCGTCCGATGCGTAACGATGGAGGCTGCGCATCACGCCGCCCAGGTACCATTGCTCGACAGTCAGCCGCTGTACCGAGTCGTAGGCCCCGGTGATGCTGGTATTGAAGAATACGTACAGATAAAGGCCGCTGATGCAGATGATCCAGAACAGGTAGAACGACAGCGCCCCGAGTTGATACCACGGGTTCGACTGGCTGCCGAAGGCGTCGTTGAACGCGGCTTCGATGCGCTTGAACACCCCGTCGAGCCCTGCCTGTAGCTTGCGGATCACGTACTTGCTGCTCCCATCGCCTCAGTTCGTGTCCGACCGGGCGCGTGTGCTGTAGCGCCACTCCCGGATGAACAGGAACACAAAGAAAATCCCCATCACGACGCCCAGTCCGATACCCGCGAGAAACGCGTAGTTGAAGCGGTACGTGTCGGATGCCGGATCGTACACGGTGCAGAACAGCCGGAACTTGTTCGTCATCCGTTCGAAAAAGCCGTCGGTGATCTTTTCGCCGAACAGCAGCCGCTTGATCGGTTCGATCAACAGCGGGGTGTCGAATTCCATGCCGTAGACCTGGCGGCGTATCACGCCGTCGGCGTCCAGCACCGTGGTCTGCAGCAGGTGGTCGAAGCCGCCGCCAGCCGGGCGGAACTGGAATCCGAGTTCGCGAGCGAATGTGTCGATCGTGCCTGCATCGGTGGACAGGAAATCCCAGTGCACCGCCGCTGCCTTCTGCGCCCTGGCAAACCGCTGCATCGCCGCGGGGGTGTCGTGAGCGGCGTCGAAACCGACCGTTACGACGGCAAAACTGTCTTCGCCGAGAACCGACTGGGCGCGCTCGATCACATCGGCGAGATGGCGCGTGGTGGTCGGGCAGATGTGATAGCAGCTCGTGTAGATCAGGCTGATCACCAGCGGCTTGCCGCGATAGTCCGCAAGCCGCCGCTGGTTGCCGTCGATATCGCGGAAGGTGTGATCACCGACCGTGCGTCCGATCGCAGCCTGGCTGGTTGCCAGCGCCTGGTCGCGATCGAAGGGCGCCACTCCAGGCTCCGGTGCTGCGTGCGATGCGCCGTGGCCGCTGTCATGGGCTGCTGGCGGGGTGGGTCCGTTGCCGTGTACCTGGGCGTTCGCGTGCCAGCATCCGAGGGTCAGGAATGCCGAAAAC